>JBQMQE010000266.1:0-6280 GCA_052172655.1 Burkholderiales bacterium | reverse complement strand
TAATTGTGTGCGAGCGGCAGATACGCCGCCCGCCCCGGCTCGGCGCAAAAAGACATGCCCACCAGTTGCGCGCTCAGGGGATCGAGGCCGGTGGTCTCGGTGTCGAAGGCGACCAAAGCCGCAGCATCGATCACCTTCAGCCACTGGGCCATTTGTTGCTCGTCGAGTATGGTTTCGTAGCGACGCTCTATCGGTTCGGGCTCGCTGTGGGCCGGCGCGGGCGCCGCCGCGCTTTCCTGCGCCGGATCTTTGAGCCAGCTCTTGAAGCCGAAGCGCTGGAACAGGCCGGCGAGTTCGGCCTCGCCCTGCGGCTGCGGCAGCAGGTCCTCCGGTTTGACCGGCAGCGGCACGTCGCAGTAGACGGTGAGCAGCTTCTTCGCCTGCGGCAGCCAGGGCAGCGCGCGGCGCAAATTCTCGCCCACCACGCCGCCGATTTCCTGCGCATGTGCGACCACCCCGTCGAGCGAACCATATTTCGAGAGCCACTTGACCGCGGTCTTGGGGCCGACCTTGTCCACGCCGGGAACGTTGTCCACGCTGTCGCCGACCAGCGTGAGGTAATCCAGTATCAGGTTCGGCGGCACACCGAACTTGGCTTCGACGCCGGCTTCGTCCAGGCGTTCATTGGTCATGGTATTGATCAGGGTGACGCGCTCGTTCACCAATTGCGTCAGATCCTTGTCGCCGGTGGAAACGACGCAGCCCATGCCGGCCGCGGCAGCCTGGCGCGCGAGCGTGCCGATGACGTCGTCGGCCTCGACGCCATCGATCATCAGCAGCGGCCAGCCGAGCGCGGCGACGGCCTCATGCAGCGGTTCGATCTGGCGCACGAGATCCTCGGGCATGGGCGGGCGGTGCGCCTTGTACTCGGCATACCATTCGTCGCGGAAAGTTTTGCCCTTGGCGTCGAACACGCAGGCGAGATAGTCCGGCTTGTAGTCCGCGGCGAGCCGTCGTAGCATGTTGAGCACGCCGTAGATTGCGCCCGTGGGCTCGCCGCGCGCATTGCGCAAGTCCGGCAGCGCGTGAAACGCGCGGTACAGGTAGGACGAACCATCCACCAACAGCAGGGTTTTCATAGAGGGTCAGGTATGAACGCAAAACTTCCGCGGCCGGCCGATGCCGGCGCAGCAGACATGGCCCACAACGCGCGCGAGTCCTGGCGGATATTCGGGATTATGTCAGAATTCTTCGAAGCCACGGAGCGCCTGGCGCAGATCCGCCCGGCGGTGAGCATATTCGGCAGCGCGCGCGCGCCGGCCGACTCGCCCTACTACCTGCTGGCGGAAAACATCGCCCGACTCCTCTCCGACGCCGGCTTCTCGGTCGTCTCCGGCGGCGGCCCCGGCATCATGGAAGCGGCCAACAAGGGCGCCTACTTCGGCAAATCGCCGTCGGTGGGGCTGAACATCCAGTTGCCGAACGAGCAATTGACCAACCGCTTCCAGGACATCAGCCTCACCTTCCACCATTTTTTCGCGCGCAAGGTCAACTTCGTCAAATTCGCCACCGCCTATGTGGTGCTGCCGGGGGGCTTCGGCACGCTGGACGAGCTGTCCGAGGCGCTTACCCTGGTGCAGACCGGCAAGACGCGCAAAATGCCGATCATTCTGGTGCACTCGCCGTTCTGGCAGGGGCTCCTGGATTGGTTCCGCGACCGGCTGCAGACGGAGCACATGATCGAGCCGCAAGACCTGGACCTGGTGCAAGTAATCGACGATCCGGCGGCGATCGTGGAAGCGATATTCAAGTATTACGAAAAGCGGGGCTTTGCGCCGCTGCCGGCAGAACGGGAGAATCTGCTCAATCTCTGAGGCAGGGTCCGAATCTGCTAAAATTGACTAGGTTTCACCTTAACCGATAGCCAACCGGAAGCCCATCATGCGCCGCTTGTTAGGAATAGCACTACTCGGAATTGCGCTTCCGCTCGCCGCGCAACAGCCGCCCAAGCTCGAGCCTTTGCCCGAACCGCCCCCGCCTCCGCCCGGCCTCGCGCCCGATCCGGCGCTCGAGCCGCAGGTGACGATCACCAAGCGCGGCGAAGACAAGGTGGAGGAGTACCGCGTCAACGGCAAGCTCTACGCAATGAAGGTCACGCCGCCGCATGGCGTGCCTTACTTTTTGATAGACGACACCGGCAGCGGAACGATGAGTCGCCGCGATTCGCTCGACTCCGGCCTGCGCGTGCCACAGTGGGTGATTCATTCTTTCTGAACCAGGCCTCGGGTCAAAAGTAACGGGGGAGGGCTAGGCCCGCGCAGCCCCGTCACCCCTGGCTCATCGCCTATTGCCCGCATGTCTGTCTTCACACCGGTCACGCCCGAGCAGTTATCCGTCTGGCTAAAGCACTACCGCCTGGGCACACTGCTCGAGATGCAAGGCATCGCCGCAGGCATCGAGAACACCAACTACTTCGTGACCACCACTGACGGGAGCTACGTGTTGACGTTGTTCGAAAAGCTCACCCCGATGGAATTGCCGTTCTATCTCGGACTGATGGCGCATCTGGCACAGCATGGGATACCCAGCCCCGCGCCGGCGATTGACCGCCATGGCCGGCTGTTTTCGGAGCTCAACGGCAAGCCGGCGGCACTGATGTCGCGGCTGCCTGGAGAAACCCTCACCGCGCCTACGCCGGCGCACTGCGGCGAAGTCGGGAACGTCCTCGCCGAGATACACCTTGCCGGCCAGTCCTACCAGGGCAAGCTCGACAATCCGCGCGGGCCGCGCTGGTGGCGCGAAGCCGCCGCCGAGTTGAGCCCGTTCCTCGATGCGCCGCGCGCCGCGCTGCTCGACTCGGAACTCGGGTTCCAGGCGCAGTGCCGCCGCGACGATCTGCCGCGCGGTCCGATCCACGCCGACATGTTCCGCGACAACGTGCTGATCGCAGGCGGGCGCATCGGCGGTGTGATCGATTTCTACTTCGCCGGCATCGATTGCCTGCTGTTCGACGTGGCGGTAACGCTCAACGACTGGTGCGTGCATGCGGGAGGCGCGATCGACACGCCGCGCGCGCATGCGCTGCTTGCCGCCTACGCTGCGCAGCGGCGGTTCACCGCCGCGGAGCGCGACGCCTGGCCGGTGATGTTGCGCGCCGCGGCGCTGCGCTTCTGGCTGTCGCGTCTGTATGACTTTTACCTGCCGCGCGCGGGGGAGTTGGTGCATGCGCACGACCCCGAGCACTTTCGCCGCATTCTCGAGCTGCGCATTGCCCATGCCGGCGATGCGCCCTGGATCTGATGCCCCTCAAACCGGTACTCCGAACGTGAACACCGTCCCCGCAGGCAACGGCTGGAACTGGGTGCTGACCGGCTTCGCGCTGTTTCGCAAGAGCCCGGCCATGTGGGCCTTCCAGGCGCTGTCCTACATCATGCTGATGCAACTGCTCGGCTTGATCCCGGTGGTCGGGTGGTTCGCGGCAACCGTCTTGATCCCCGTCTTCTCGGCCAGCTTCATGATCGCGAGCCGGGAACTCGATCAGGGCCGCACCCTGCGCGCCGACCTGCTGTTCTCCGGATTCAAATCGAATCTGCCGGCGCTGCTGCGGCAGGGCGGACTCTACCTTGCCAGCGCGCTCGCCATCCTCGGCTTGTCGGCTCTGATCGACGGCGGCGATTTGCTGGAGCTGATGGTGTTGGGCACCAAGCCGCCCGCCGAGGCGTACGAGGACGGCAGCTTGGCCAAGGCGGCGATGCTGGCCGGCGCCCTTTACCTGCCGGTGCTGGCCGCGTTCTGGTTCGCGCCTGCGCTATCGGCGTGGCGTAAGCTGCCCGCGTTTCAGGCGCTGTTCTACAGCTTTTATGCCGCCCTGCGCAACTGGCAGGCGTTTCTCGCCTACGGCCTCGCACTGGCGTTGCTGACCATGATCTGCAGCTTCGCGCTGTTTGTGCTCGCCCTGCTGGTGCGGGGACTGCTCGGCGACAAATCGCAGGGCGCTTTTCTGTTGGTGATGCTGCCGGTCATGCTCACTTATATTCCCACCCTGTTTGCGAGCTTCTACGCCAGCTATCGCGACGTCTTCCCCGAGGCCGAAGCCGCGGCCGTAGCCGCCGCGCACGCGCAGTGATGATGGTGGAATTCAGATGAGCGCCCGACTGCGCGAAATTCCCTACAACTACACCTCGTTCTCCGACCGCGAGATCGTGCTGCGCCTGCTCGGCGAACCAGCCTGGGAAGCGCTGCGCGAGCTGCGCGCGGAGCGCAAGACCGGCCGCTCGGCGCGCATGCTGTACGAAGTATTGGGCGATATCTGGGTGGTGTCGCGCAATCCCTACCTGCAGGACGACTTGCAGGACAACCCGGGCCGTCGCGCGGCGCATATCGGGTCCATGCACCACCGTCTGGACGAAATCGAAAAACGCCGCCTGCAGAATCTCGCCGAGGCGGGTGCGAATAGCGAAGCCCAGGCACAGCAGGCGGCGCGCGCGCAGAAGGTCACGTTCTTGCTCGAACGCGCGCGCGACGCGGTCGACGCCTTCGGCGCCGGCTTCGCCGAGGTGGCGACGCTGCGCCGCCTCACGCTCAAAAAATTGGCCCGCAGCACGCGCCGCGACAACATCCAGTTCGACGGCCTCGCGCGCGTGTCCCATGTCACCGACGCCACCGACTGGCGCGTCGAATACCCGTTCGTCGTCATCCACCCCGACAGCGAAGACGAAGTAGCCGCGCTGGTGCGCAACTGCATCGAACTCGGGCTCACCATCATCCCGCGCGGCGGCGGCACCGGCTACACCGGCGGCGCGGTGCCGCTCACGCGCCTCGCCGCGGTGATCAATACCGAGAAGCTCGACGCGCTGGGCGAGGTCGAAGAACACTGGCTGCCGGGCGTGGCGCAGCCGGTCGCGACCATACGCTGCGGCGCGGGCGTGGTCACCAAGCGCGTGATGGAGGCGGCGGAGGCGGCGGGCCATGTGTTCGCGGTCGACCCGACCTCGGCCGACGCCTCGTGCATCGGCGGCAATGTCGCCATGAACGCCGGCGGCAAAAAGGCGGTGCTGTGGGGCACCGCCCTGGACAACCTCGCCTCCTGGCGCATGGTCGATGCCAACGGCTATTTCCTCGAAGTCACGCGGCTTGCGCACAATCTGGGCAAGATCCACGATGCGCGGGTGACGCGCTTTCAGGTGCAGCGCTACCGCCGCGACGGCAGTACCCCCTGGGGCGAGCCCGAAATCCTGGAAATCCCGGGCTCGCGTTTCCGCAAAGCGGGCCTGGGCAAGGACGTGACCGACAAGTTTCTCGCCGGCCTGCCCGGCATCCAGAAGGAAGGCTGCGACGGCATCATCACCTCGGCGCGCTTCATTCTGCACAGGATGCCCGCGTCCATCCGCACCGTGTGCCTGGAATTCTTCGGCCAGGTGCGCGACTCGGTGCCGGCCATCGTCGAGATCAAGCGCTACCTCGACGCCCGCGGCGACGCGGCCGCGCCGGGCGCGCCCGCGGTCATGCTCGCGGGCCTCGAGCACATGGACGAGCGCTACCTGAAAGCGGTGGGCTATGCGACCAAGGCCAAGCGCCAGATGGGAGGCGCGGGCCGGCCGAAAATGGTGCTGATCGGCGACATCGTCGGCGAGGACGACAATGCGGTGGCGGCGGCCGCATCGCAGGTGGTGCGCATCGCCAACGCGCGCGGCGGCGAAGGCTTTATCGCGGTTTCGGCCGAGACGCGTCGCACCTTCTGGCTCGACCGCGCCCGCACCGCGGCCATCGCCAAGCACACCAACGCGTTCAAGATCAACGAGGACGTGGTCATTCCGCTCGAGCGCCTGGGCGATTACTCCGACGGCATCGAGCGCATCAACATCGAGCTGTCGATTACGAACAAGCTTGCACTGCTGGACGCGCTGGACGAGTATTTTCAGGGCGAACTGCCGCTCGCCCAGCACGGCGAGGCGCTGCCCGCGCCCGAATTCCTCGGCGACCGGCGCGAGGCCGCGCGCGAACTCGTCGCCAGAACGCGCGCGCGCTGGCAGTATCTGCTCGACAACCTCGACCTGCCGGTGGGGCAGGCGCGCGCCGATGCGGTGCCGGGGCTTGCCGCCGTGATCCACGCAGGGCAAACCATATTCTCAGTGCTGCAGGACCACAGCGTGCGCGTGTCGTGGAAGGACGAAGTGCGCGCCGAACTGCAGCAGTTGTTTGACGGTCTGGTGTTCCAGCGCATCCTTGAGGGCTGCTACGCGATCCACCAGCGTGTGCTCAGGGGGCGCGTGTTCGTGGCGCTGCACATGCATGCCGGCGACGGCAACGTGCACACCAACATCCCGGTCAACTCCGACAA
>JBQMQE010000265.1:0-6300 GCA_052172655.1 Burkholderiales bacterium | reverse complement strand
GCCCACCCTGCCGCAGGCGGCGCTGATCTATCGCCTGTGCGCCGATCCCAACCCGTTGCACGCCGAGCCGGCGGTGGCCAAGGCCGCCGGCTTTGCGCGCCCTATCCTGCACGGCCTGTGCAGTTACGGCGTGGCCGGCCACGCGATCCTGAAGACGTTCTGCGGCTACGATCCGGCGAAGTTCACCGGCCTCGCGCTGCGCTTCTCCGCGCCGGTATTTCCGGGGGAAACCATACGCACCGAAATGTGGAATCGCGGCGGCAGGATTTTGTTCCGTTCGCGCGTGCTGGAGCGTGACGTCGTGGTGCTCAACAACGGCGTTGCCACGATCAAGACCTGATCGCGGATGAGCGACGACACCCTCAGAATGCTGCGCGACAGCGCGGCAGATTTCGCCGTACTCGATGCGGCGCGCGTGCGCCGCTTGCGCGGCGCCGATCCGGGCTTCGAGCGCAGCGTCTGGCGCGAAATGGCGGACATGGGCTGGCTCGGCGTGCTGATCCCGGAAGAACTGGGCGGGCTCGGCCTCGACCTGCGTGCGAGCGCCATCATCGCCGAGCAACTGGGGCGGGCCCTCTATCCCGAGCCGTACTCCGCCTCGGCGGTAGCGGCCACACTGGCCCTGCTGCACGGCGACAACGCCGGCCTGCAACAGCGCCTGTTGCCGCAGCTCGCGGCCGGAGAAATCATCGCCAGCCTTGCCTGGCAGGACGAGCGCGGCGGGCTGGATTTCGATCAGTGCGCAGTCAAGGCGCGCGCGCAGGGCGGCGCTGTGCTGCTCGATGGCAGCAGCCGTTTTGTCGCCACTGCGGGCGCCGACGGCTATATCGTCGCAGCGCGCTCGGCCGAAGGACTGGAACTGCATTGGATCGAGCGCACTGCCGCCGGCCTCGCGTGCGAGCCGGAGCTGCGCGCCGACGGCAGCATGAGCGCGCGGCTCAGATTCGACGCGGTCGCGGCACCGGCGCATGCGCGCGTAGCCTCGGCCGCGACCGCGCGCGCAGCGCTGCAGCTTGCGCTCGATCACGCCATGCTGGCGGCGAGCGCGGAATTGCTCGGCCTGATGGACTGCGCGCTGGAGATGACACTGGACTACCTGCGCACGCGGGTGCAGTTCGGCAAGCCCATAGGCAGCTACCAGGCGCTGCAGCATCGCGCCGTCGATATGTACATCCAGAAGGAATTGACGCGCGCCACGCTCGCCGCGGCGGTCGCCGCGCTGGATGATCCGGGCTGCGCGCCCGAGCGGCGCGCGGCAGCGGCATCGAGCGCCAAGGCGCGCGCGTCGCAGGCGGCGCTCGCCATCTGCAAGGAAGCGCTGCAACTGCATGGCGCAATCGGCTACACCGACGAATACGAGCTCGGCCTGTACTTCAACCACGCGCTGGTGCTCTCGGCCTGGCTCGGCAACGCCAGCGCCCACCGCAGCCGCTATGCAGCGTTGACCCAACCCATATGAAATACGGCGTGAAACAGGAGCAGGACTGGAACGCGCTCCCGGACGAGGCGTTTCGCGCGATCGTGCGCGCCGAAGTCGAGGCGCATCACCCGGCCGAGCTGCGCTATCCGCCGCGCCGCCTGCGCTGGGCCGAGAACAAATCCTGGTACCTGCGCATGGCGGCCAAGGGCTGGATTGCGCCCGGCTGGCCGCGCGAATACGGCGGCATGGGCCTCGCGCCGGCGAAGCTGCTGATCTTCCTCGAGGAGATGGAACGCTGGGGCATCGCGCGCTTCCAGGATCACGGCATACTCATGGTCGGGCCGATATTGATGCGCTTCGGCACCGAGGCGCAGCGCCGCCGCTATCTGCCGCCTATCCTCGCCTGCGAGGAAATCTGGTGCCAGGGCTATTCCGAACCCAACGCCGGCTCCGATCTGGCCAACCTGCACACCGAGGCGCAGCGCGACGGCGATGATTTTGTGATCAACGGGCAGAAGACCTGGACTACGCTCGCGCACGATTCCAGCCACATCATCGTGCTCGCGCGCACGGACAAGGCGGCGAAGAAACAGGCGGGCATCAGCTTCCTGCTGCTCGATCTCGAGGCGCCCGGCGTGAGCGTGCGTCCGATCCGCGACCTTGCCGGCCACGACGAATTCTGCGAAGTGTTTTTCGACAATGTGCGCACGCCGGCGTCCAACCTGGTGGGCGAATTGAACCAGGGCTGGGCCGTGGCCAAGTCACAGCTCGGCTTCGAGCGCATCCACATCGGCAGCCCGAAGCTGCCCGAATACGGCCTGCAGGTGCTGCTGGCGGTGGCGCGCGCGCGCGGCGTGGAGCAGGATGCTTTGTTCCGCGAGCGGCTGGCGCAGTTGCAGCTCGACGTCGCCCACCTGGGCGATATCTACAGGCACTTCGCGGCCATCGTCGGCCGCGGCGAGCCGCTCGGGCCCGAAGTGTCGCTACTGAAAATCTGGGCCACCGAAACTTTCCAGCGCATCGCCGACCTGATCATCGAAACCGCCGGCGACTGCGGCGGCCTGGCCGGCGTGGTGGACATGGGCGGCGAGCGCATCGAACTGCTGGCGCCGTTCTACAAAGCGCGTCCGACCTCCATCTACGGCGGCAGCAATGAAATCCAGCGCAACATTCTCGCGCGGCAAGTGTTGAACCTGCCGCGCTAGGGCGGCTGTATCGCGCCGAAACGCATTTATTGTCCAACCGCATCAAGGAATCTACATGCCGCGCCCGCTTTCGCATATCCGTGTGCTCGATCTGTCCCGTATTCTCGCCGGCCCCTGGGCCTCGCAGAATCTGGCCGACCTCGGCGCCGAGGTAATCAAAGTCGAACGCCCCGGCGCGGGAGATGACACGCGCGGTTGGGGGCCGCCCTGGCTCAAGGACAAGGACGGCAAGGACACGCGCGATTCGTCCTATTACCTCTCCTGCAACCGCGGTAAGAAATCCATCACCCTGGACATCTCCAAGCCCGAGGGCCAGCAAGTCGTGCGCGAACTCACGGCGAAGTGCGACGTCCTGATCGAGAACTACAAGGTCGGCACGCTGGCACGCTACGGCCTCGCCTACGAGCAGTTGCGCGTAGTCAATCCGCGCCTGATCTACTGCTCCATCACCGGTTTCGGCCAGTCGGGCCCGTACGCGCCCCGTCCCGGCTACGACTTCGTGTTCCAGGGCATGGGCGGGTTGATGAGCATCACCGGCGAGCGCGACGACCTGCCCGGCGGCGGGCCGATGAAAGTCGGCATCGCCATCACCGACATCCTCACCGGCATGTACGCGAGCCTGGCGATCACTGCGGCTATCGCCCACTGCGAGCGCGGCGGCAGTGGCCAGTACATCGACCTGGCGCTGCTCGATTGCATGGTCGCATTCAACGCCAACCAGATCAGCGGCTACCTCGTCTCGGGCGACATCCCCAAACGCTACGGCAATGCCCATCCCAACGTCGTGCCCTACCAGGTGTTCCCGTGCAAGGACGGACACATCATCCTGGCGGTAGGCAACGACAGCCAGTTCGCCAGCCTGTGCAAGCTGGCCGGCCGCCCCGAACTGGCCGAGGACGAGCGCTTCCGGCTGATGTCCGGGCGCATTGTCAACCGCGATGCGCTGATTCCGCTGATCGCAGAGATCATGAAAACGCGCGGCATGCACGAATGGATAGCGGTGCTGGAGGCCGCCAACGTCCCCTGCGGCCCGATCAACAACATGCGGCAGGTATTCGAGGATGCGCAGGTGCAGCACCGCGGCCTGAAGGTCGAAATCCCGACGCCCGCGGGCGTCCCCTGCCCCACCGTGGCAAGCCCGATGCGCTTTTCCGCAACGCCGGTGGAATACACCATGCCGCCGCCGACGCTGGGTGAGCACACGCAGGAAATCCTGCAGGGCCTGCTCGGCATGGACCGGCAGGCGGTGGATGCGCTCGCCGCGAAAGGCATCGTCTGAGACCTGGGTGAGGCGGATCGGCGCGGCCGCATGCAGCCAAAGTTCCGGGGCCGCTTCAGCCATCTTTTCTGAAACGGCGTCCTGGAAACAACTCAGTCGGCTGCGACGTCCTTCTTGCGGCCGAACAGCGCAGACAGCTCGCCGACGATGCCGCGGCGGAAGGCGAGCACGCAGATCACGAAAATCGCGCCCATGATTACCTGCACCCAGGACCCCACCTTGTCGGCGAGTTCGTTTTCCAGTGTGACAACGAAGAAGGCGCCCACCACAGGGCCAAACATCGTGCCGATGCCGCCTATCAGGGTCATCAGCACCACCTCGCCCGACTGCGGCCAGTTGACGTCGGTGAGCGTCTCGAAGCCTAGCACCAGCGTCTTGGTCGCGCCCGCCATTCCGGCGAGCCCGGCCGAAATCACGAAGGCAAGCAGCTTGTGCTTGTCCACGTCGTAGCCGAGCGACAGCGCGCGCGCCTCGTTCTCGCGGATCGCCTTCAACACCTGGCCGAAAGGCGAATGCACCGTGCGGTAAATGAGCAGAAAGCCGATCATGAAAATGGCGAACACCAAGTAGTACATGGCGATGTCGCTACTGAGATCGATGAAACCGAACAGCGTCCCGCGCGGCACGCCCTGCAGGCCGTCTTCCGCGCCGGTGAATTTCGACTGCAGACAAATGAAGTAGATCATCTGCGCCAGCGCCAGCGTGATCATGGCGAAATAGATGCCCTGGCGGCGTATGGCCAGACTGCCCACCAACCAGCCCAGCACCGTGGCCCAAACCACCGCGAACAGGATGCCGAACTCGGGCGCGAAACCCCATTCCTTGACGCTGTATGCCGCGGCATAGCCTGCGGTGCCGAAGAAAGCGGCGTGACCGAAGGACAGGAGGCCGGTGAAACCGAGCAGCAGGTTGAAGGCGCACGCGAACAGCGCGAAACACAAGGCCTTCATCAGGAAGATCGGATAGGCGCCGGTATAGGGCGCCACCAGGCCGAGCAGGATCAGGAGCGCGAAACCGATAAAGGTCTTGTTGTTCATTTCTCTTTACCGAACAAGCCGGCCGGCCGCACCAGCAGCACGATGACCATGATCACAAACACGACGGTGGAGGAAGCTTCGGCGTAATACACCTTGGCGAGGCCCTCGATCACACCCAGCCCGAGGCCGGTGACGATGGAACCGAGGATCGAACCCATGCCGCCTATCACCACCACCGCGAACACGACGATGATGACGTTGGAGCCCATCAGTGGATTGATCTGGATTATCGGCGCGGCAAGCACGCCGCCGATCGCTGCCAAACCGACGCCGAAGCCGTAGGTCAGCGTGACCATCAGCGGCACATTGACGCCGAAGGCCTGCAGAAGCAGCGGGTTCTCGGTCCCGGCACGCAGATAGGCGCCGAGGCGGGTGCGCTCGATCACATACCAGGTCACGAGGCAGACGACCAGCGATGCGAACACGACAAAGGCGCGGTAATTGGGCAGGATCATGAATCCCAGGTTGGTCGCCCCGCGCAACGCGTCCGGCACCGGGTAGGGCTGGCCGGAGACGCCGAAGAAATAGCGGTACACGCCCTCGATGATCAGGGCCAGCCCGAAAGTGAGCAGCAGGCCGTACAAGTGATCGAGCTTGTAGATCCAGCGCATCAGCAGACGCTCGATAATCATGCCGAATGCGCCCACTAGCAGCGGCGCCAGCGCGAGCGACCACCAGAAGCCCAGGCCAAGCAGGTCCAGCGCCAGAAAAGCGACGTAGGCGCCCATCATGTACAGCGCCCCGTGGCTGAAGTTGATGATATTGAGCAAGCCGAAAATGACAGCCAAACCGAGCGACAGCATGGCGTAGAACGAGCCGTTCACCAGGCCGAGCAGCAACTGCCCGAGAAACGCCTGTATCGGAACGCCGAAGATTTCCATTATTAATTCGAAACGGTGGCAGTCAAAGTCATCGCAGGGTCGTGGCCGGAGGGATCTGCTTCAGTTACGTGAAAGCAGATCCCTCGCGAAGTTTATCCCCGGAGGGGACTCGCGATGACATTCGTGCTGACGCTCGAACGTCACTTCTTGATCATCGGGCAGGTCGATTTCGACAAGGGCTGGAACGCTTCCGCCGCCGGGATCGTCGCCTTCAGCTTGTAATAATCCCAAGGATATTTTGACTCCTCGGGGTTCTTCACCTGCATCAGGTACATATCGTGAACCATGCGTCCGTCCTCGCGGATATAGCCGTTTTTTGCGAACATGTCGTTGATCTTGGTCTTCTTCAGATCGGCCATGATCTTGTCGGCGTCGTCAGTGCCAGCCGTCTTCACCGCCTTGAGATAGGTCGTCACCGCCGAATACACCGCCGGTTCACTGAGCGGCGGCGAGTGCTAGTCGTCGCATTCTTGGTGGG
>JBQMQE010000264.1:0-6313 GCA_052172655.1 Burkholderiales bacterium | reverse complement strand
TCTGAATCACGCCTTTCGCGTCGGTGGCGATGCTGGAGAAATTGGCGCTGTTGAAAATCGCGCTCTGCAGCGCTCCCGCCTTGAGCAGCGCCTCTTCCGCGCGCTTGCGCGCAGTGATATCGCGCAGAACGCCGGTGAAGTAACGCTTGCCGCCCAGCCACATTTCGCTTACCGCTATTTCCAGCGGGAACAGACTGCCGTCCTTGCGCTGGCCCACGACCTCGCGGCCGAGGCCGGCGGCGCGCGCTTCGGCGCTGGCGCTGTAATACTCCAGTGATCCGTTGCGCTGGTCCCGATCAAGCTCGGGTATCAGCAGGCTGAATCTTTGTCCGATGAGTTCCGCGGCGCTATAGCCGAACATTTGTTCGGCGGCCTGGTTCGTCCTCTCGACGATGCCGCCGCCGGCATGGAGGGTGATCACGCCGTCCACCACGGTATTCAGGATCGTCTGGATCAGCGCGGCGCTGTCGCGCAAGGCCTGCTGCGTTGCATATTCTTCGGTGACATCGCGGAACACCAGCACGGCGCCGGTCACGCGGCCGTCGCGGTCGCGAATCGGCGCGCAACTGTCGGCGATGGCGCACTCGCTGCCATCGCGTGCAATCAGTATGGCGTGGTTGGCCAGGCCTTGGATCGTGCCATGCGCCAGGGTTTCCATGACCGGGATAGTGGCGGGTTGGCGGGTTTCCTGGTTGATGATGTGAAAAATCTCTTCCACCGGGTGACCGGCGGCTTGCGCCTCGGTGCAGCCGGTGAGCCGTTCGGCAAGGGGATTCAGGAACGTCACACGCCCTTCGGCATCGGTGGCTATCACTGCATCGCCGATTGAGTTGAGCGTAACCGCGAGCTTTTCCTCGCTGACTTGCAAGGTGGCGTTCGCCTGCCGCAGTTGTTGGTTCATCCGCTCCTGATTCTCGAGCAGACGTTCGGTCTCGAGATGAAGCAGATTCTTGAGCCGCTGCTGTGCCTGCCGATAGGACAGGTAGGCGAACGCAAGTGCGAACAGCAGCGCCAGCAGGCTGATCGCAATGATGCCGGCAAACATACGGCGCATGTTCGATTGGAGTTCTGCTTCGTGGCGCGCCAGCGCGCCTTGCTCGGTCTGCACCAGAGCGCTCATCTCGTCGCGGATCGAATCCATCAAACGCTTGCCATTGCCGCTGGTTGCAGCCCCCTTGCTTACGACCTCCAAAACGGTGGCCGCGCCATGGTCGCGGCGCAACTCGATGATTTGCGACATATGCGCCAATTTGGCATCCAGCAATGGAGCCAAATCGTCCAGGTGCTTATGGGAAGCACCAATCGAGGTAAGTGGACGCAATGCTCCCAGCTCGCCGCGGACGCTGTCACGCACGGCCCGATACGGTCCCAGAAAGGCCTCGTCACCGCTCAGCAAATAGCCGCGCTGGGCGGACTCGGCATCGGTCAAGCCGGACAACATGGCTTCCGCGCGAATGATCAAATCGTAGGATTGCTGTCGCGCGTCGGCAGCTCTCTCGATATGTCCAAACGCCCAGAGCGATGCCCACACCAGCAGCGCGACCAGCAGGGTCGCGCCAGCGAGCGAAACAACGATTTGATTGGCAACTTTCAAGGCAAACTTGCCCACCGCCGAATGCAATGCCGCTCGACCTCGATCATCCGCGATGCCGCCGGCGGTGCCGGCACAATGGCCGCAAAGCGGCTGCAGTGCTCAGCGGCATTGGTTGTGTTCATTTGCGGCTTCCAACTGGGTAAATCGCGCGGACGTCGGCTTCCCGCGGAGTCGCTTGAGCCGGGGGAAAGCTGCCTTGCCGCTGCAGAGCATCCGGCAGCAGGCGGGCAAATTCCGTCTTTACGACGGCGTAGCACTCGCACACCTGGGATTCCAATCCCGAGCGGTCGAGCACGGTAATGTGCCCGCGGCGGTAGCGGATAACGCCCGCCTCCTGCAATTTGCCGGCAGCTTCGGTGACGCCTTCGCGGCGCACGCCGAGCATGCTCGCGACCAGCTCCTGCGTCATGATCAGCTCATTCGTCGGCATGCGATCCAGCGTCAGCAACAGCCAGCGGCACAGTTGCTGCACCAGGGAATGGTGCCGGTTGCACGCCGCGGTCTGCGACATCTGCGTGATCAGCGCCTGGGTGTAGCGCAGCAGCAGTTGTTGCATCGGACCGGCGCGCTTGAATTCCCGCGCCAGCACTTGCGCTTTCAGCCGGTAGCCCTGGCCGCCGGTCTGAACGACGGCGCGGCTGGGCGTGGTATTGCCGCCCATGAACAGCGAAATCCCGAGCACGCCTTCGTTGCCCACGCCCGCGATTTCTGAGGACGAGCCGTTCTCCATGACGTAGTGCAGCGACAGGATCGCCGTCGTCGGGAAATAGACATGCTGCAGCAGGCCGCCGGACTCGTAGAGAACGTCGCCGAGGCGCATTTCGACCGGCTCCAGGTGCGGAGCCAGACGTTCGAATTCAGCCGTGGGCAGGGCGGCGAGAAGGTGATTCTGATTGGGACTTTGAGGGATGGGCATTGGCGGCTTGGGGCATTCCATCCTGGATCGAAACCGTCAGCGGGGCGGCCGTGGTCAAAGGCAAGAGCGCTGCTCGATGCCGGCAAGACTAGCATGAATGCGCGGGCGGGGTATGTGCGCTAGCCAACACAGAGCGGATTTCGCCGGACTACGACCGTCAGTCGGTCCTGGCGCGGGCGTATGCGCGTATCTGTATCCCAGCGCACAGACCCGGGGGACGGCGCTTGGGAGAATCATTGGGGACCTTTGCAGACGCTGATTGTTACGTTAGCGCAAATACTCAGAGGAAGATTATGAACATTTCCAAGAAAATGCTGCTTGGTGTGATCGCGCTGTTGGTGTCTTTCCCGCTCGCGCTCTCGCCGACGGTGGCGCAGGCGCAGCAGTCGCAGCAGTCCGTGTACGCGCCTGCGACCCCCAGGATCGACGGCTTCGATGTCGAGCCGGCCGCCCGACTGACGGCCGGCAATGATCTGGTGTTTACCCTTTATGGCAGCGCCGGCGGAAGCGCGACGGTCCGCATCGAAAAGGTCGTGGACAGGTTCCCGCTCGCGGAAGTGGAAGCCGGCGTGTATGAAGGTACCTACACCATCAGCTTCAGGGACCAGATCACGGCTACGTCCATGGTCACCGCCAATTTGCGCGTGGGCAATCAAATTGCCACCGAAATTCTGGATGAATCTCTGCTCGCCGGCGCAGCTTCGCGTTCCGAAGTCAAACGCGCAGCCGATGCCGCCGCTTTGGCCGCGGCGGTGAAGATCGATCGTTTCGAGGCTGACCCGGCCGCGCGCCTGGATGCGGGCGAGGCGCTGTTCTTTTCCCTGTCCGGTACCCCGGGCGCAAAGGCCAGCGTCAGGATCAACGGGGTGAAGGGGAAGCTGTCGCTGCAGGAAGTGGCGGCCGGCGTCTATGAGGGCAGTTACACCATCAAGAACCGGGACCGTATTTCGGCCAAGTCGGCAGCCACGGCCACATTGCGCCTGGGCAATCAGGAGGCGATCGTGATTCTCGGCCAGTCGCTGCTGGCGGCGCCCGGCCACCTGCCCTCGGCGCGCAAGGCGGCCCGATATTGCGCCAATTGCGGTGTGGTCGAATCGATCGAGGTGGTCGAAGTCAGGGGCGAAGGCAGCTATCTCGGCAAAATCGCCGGTGGCGTGGTCGGCGCGATGATCGGCAGCCAGATCGGCCAGGGCCGGGGCAAAACAGCGGCCGAGATTGCCGGCGCCGTAGGCGGCGCCGTTGCCGGCAACGAGATCGAAAAGCGCGTGAAGAAGACCAGGCACTACGACGTGACCGTGCGCCTGCTGGGCGGCGGCACCCAGACGATTTCCTACGCGGCCGAACCGGCGTTCAAAGTGGGCGACAGGGTCAGGGTGGAGAACGGCACGCTGGTCCCGAATGCGTGAATCATGGTGCAATGGGTCGAACGAAATAGTTTGTCAGCTATGTACGCCAGCGCACGGAACACGGCGCTGCAACAGCGGAAAATTGCCACCGTGACCAGTGTGTCGTGATCGCACGATGCGCAGCGGTTATGGTCCCCGGTCTTATTGCGGTACTCAATGGAGAGTCTGATCATGAAACTGAATAAAAGCATTTCCGCCGTTTTCCTTGCCGTCGCGCTCGCAACGACGCTGGGTTGCGCCTCTACCTCCACCAAGGAAGGCACGGGCGAGTACGTCGATGACACCGTCATCACCACCAAGGTGAAGGCGGCGATATTCAACGAACCCTCGCTGAAATCGTCCGAGATCAATGTCGAAACCTTCAAGGGCGCGGTTCAGTTGAGCGGCTTCGTCAAATACCAGGCCGACATCAACAAGGCGGTGCAACTTGCGCGCAGCGTCAAAGGCGTGTCGTCGGTCAAGAACGACATGCGGCTGAAGTAGCGGCAGTCCGTGAAGTGGCGGCAGTCCGGGGACGACGCTCCGGCTGCCGTTCCTTTGCGCCGGCGATGGGACCGCTCGGGCGGTCAAACGAGACGGGGCGCAGGCCCCGTTTTTTTGCGAATCCCCAGAGATTTTCCCTGAAGCACCGCTTGCGCCTTTGTCGCATGGGCACGCGGCGCCGGAGCCGCGCATCGACGCGCGCGCCATGCTGCTGCATCGCCAGAAGCATCACGCAAGCCAAGTGGCGAAGCTGAATGCGGCGCTGGATTCAGGCGGGCGTTTGAAACGACGGCCGAGGCAGATTCGGCGTTGGCGAACTGCTTGAGGGAAATTGCGCCGGATTTCGATTGTCGCGCTCAAAGCGCGTCCTGCAATGAGGGGACGCTGCTGCAGCGCTTCCCGCTCATGCCGGTCGCCGCACTCAAAGCCGGGCGCCTGCGGTGGCGGCCTGCGCGGGCACCGCTTGGTGCGCGCTCTGCAGTCGCGCGTGCTCCTCGTCAACGTCATAGGACGCGAAGGCTTCGCGCGCCGACCTGGTTTCCGGCAGCACATAGACGATGCCATCGGTACCGGTAAACGCCGGGCGCACTACGTTCTCGTAGAACTTCACCGGCACATTGATGCAGCCATAGGAGATGCGGTTGTCTAGCGGCGTAGCTGTGGCCAGGCGCTGCAGTCGGCGCTCCTTGGGTTTGGTCGTAAGCACGCGATGCATGGAGACGGCGCCGTCGTAATCGACCCACAGGACGTCCTTGCCGTGCGCATTCATGCCCAGTGCGGCCACGAAGCGGCCCGCCGGCGTCGTGCGCTCCTCGGGGCGGATGCTCGACAACGGGCGCTCGCCGATGCCGGGGACCGTGTCATCGCCCCGCGCCAGGCCGAGCAGCGCGGCAGCGGCGCCGCGCAGCCGCCCATGCGCATCGAAGACAAAGACCTTCGCGTCCGTCTTGTCGACGATCGCGAACGGCAGGCGGCGATTGTCGCCCGAATCGACGACCCAGTCTGCCACCTGCCGCGCCGCGCGCGACGCGCGCTCGCGTTCGAAGTTCGCGCGCATGGGACGCTGTGCCGCGATGGCCTGCGCCGCGATGGTGAATGAGGCTGTTGCGACTGCCTGCGCCGAGCCTTCACCTGCGGATGACGGGCGGATCGGCTTGGATAGTAGCGCAGGCTCTTCTGCGACGGCTGCCTGGTAGGGCAAGCAGCCCGCGGCCAGCAGGCCGAAGCAAAGTCCTTTGCCTATGGTCGCCACGAGCGCGCGCATACGCTCTGTAGTGTGGCGGCAAGCGGCCCTGGCGCGCATCTTGTTCATCGATCAGCGGGGCCAGGGCCGGCGGCTCCTAACCGCGGTCCGGTTTGCGTCGGCGCTCGGGCGGCACGTAGGCCGGCGGCGGCGGCTCTTCCGGCGGAACGATGGCCGGCGCCGGTTCAGGCGGCCCGGCCGCAGTCGGCGGCAGGCCGACCGGTAGTACAGCCGGCGGTGTCACTGCCAACTGGATGGGCGGCAATGCGGCCCCTATCACGGTGAGATTCAATCGGTTCTGCACCGGCAGTGCGGCCGCCAGTTCAAGCTGTGGCGCGTCGGGCGACTCTGCCGTCAGCGCAACCGGCTCCACTATGACAACCGGCGGCACTACGTCAACCCCCGGCACTACGGCTACCGGCGGCGCCACCCCCGGCACCACCACGACCGGCGGCGGCACGATCACCGGCACTGGAGCCGGGGTCACCAGCAGCGCGCCGTCGACATAGGTGATGGTGTAGTTGGTCGGCGTGAACGTGCCGCCGGTGGCGGCGCTCGGCGTGATCGGATACGGGCCGGGCACAGGGGCGGCCGCTAGCGTGCCGGGGCTGGTCTCGGTGACGCTGCCGACGGTTTCGCTGTTCACCATGCCTGTCGTGGTGAACAGCGAC
>JBQMQE010000263.1:0-6355 GCA_052172655.1 Burkholderiales bacterium | reverse complement strand
GATCAAGGCGGGATCGTGATGCTGTTATTCGTCCTTGGCGTCCTCGCCGCCGGATTGGTACTCGGCGGCATGGCTATTCTGGTGTACCGACTGTTCTATCCGCCCACCTGATGCCGAACCTGGTTCCCATCGCAGAGGATTACGCCACGCCGCGACGCACGCGGCGCGAGTTGTCGTTGATCGCGCGCAATCCGCCGTTCAACGAGGACGATGCGCGCGTGATCCTGGAAGGGTTGGCGCGCGGCCGTGGCATCGAGGCGATCAGCAGCGATCCCGCAGCGCCGCCCTATTGGGTCATCAACGGCTGGCGACGCGAGAATCCGCTGTTCGATGAACTGGTGGTCGAAGCATCGGAAGCCGGCGCCGAAGCAATGCTGTGGAAAACACTGGAAATCGCGGATGACCAGAAACGCTCGCCCGCGTGCCGCGACATCGCGATCAAGGCGCGGCTGCACGCGATGAAAGTGCTGAACCGCAAGCGGTTCGACCCGGCCACGCGCGTTGAAGTGTCCGCCGGCGTGGCGAACCCGGAAGAATTGCCGACCGCGGAACTGGAGCGGATCGTGGCGCGGCAGATCGCGCGTGGCGATGAGTCGTGAGGACGCCGGCCGAGGAGTTGCTGGCGCGTCGGAAGGCGCAGGAATCGCTGGCCGACTATTTCAGCTACGTTGAGGTTCCGGGGAAGCCGTCAGGCATCGCGACGCCGCTGCATCTGCGCGTGATGTGCGAGGCCGTCGAGCGCACGATGCGCAAACGGTACGGCCGACTGCTGTTGATGGCGCCGCCCGGCTCCGCGAAGTCCACGGTCGCGTCGATTGTCGCGCCGACCTGGGCGATGGGCGCGTTTCCCGGCACCCGCATCATCGTGGCCGGCCACAACTCGGACATCGCGGGCACGCAGTCGAAAAAAGCGCGCCAGGTCGTGCGCCACCCCACCTACCAGCGCGTATTCGAGGCCGAACTGCCGCCCGACGCGCGCGCGGCCGACGAATGGGCGCTGACGAATGGCTCCACGCTGATTGCCGGTGGCATCCTGTCGGGCATCGCCGGTCATCGCGTGGACGGCATCGTGTTCGATGACCCGCATCCCTCGCGCGCGGCGGCCGAGTCCGAAACGCAGCGCGATGCGGTGTGGGCCGAGTGGATCGACAACCTGCGGAACCGCGTGACGCCCGGCGGCTGGGTGATCGGGATGCTGACCCGCTGGCACGAGTCCGATTGGGCCGGCCGCATCCTGCCCGAAGGCTGGAATGGGCAGTCTGGCGTGTTCGTCGGCTCCGATGGCCTGGAATGGGAGGTCGTGTGCCTGGCGGCGAAGATCGAAACGCCGTTGCAGGCCGAAACCGACCCGTTGCATCGCGGGATGGGCGAATACATCTGGCCGGAGTGGTTCACCGAACAGCACTGGCGCCAGAAAGACCCGGCGCTTGGGTCCGATGAGGCGAACACGCCCACCGGCCGGCGCTCGTGGTATTCGATGGAGCAGCAGCAGCCGCGACCCGACGATGGCGTGCTGTTCCGGCGCGAGGATTTCCGCTGGTATCAGCGCGGCGAGGAGCCGAAGAACCTGCGGCGCTATGCGGCATCGGATTGGGCGCTGACCGACGAGCAGTTGAAGGCGGACCCTGATTTCACCGAGCACGGCATCGCTGGGCTGGATGACGGCGTGGCCGATGGCCGGCCGCGGCTGTACCTGCTGGATTGGCTGTCGCAGCGGAAAGACTCGAACATCACGATTCCGGCGTTCACGTCGCTGTGCGAGAAATGGCGGCCGACCCGCTGTTTTGGCGAGCAGGGCAACATCGAAACACTGGTGGGGCCGATGCTGAGGCGCGAGTTCCGCGACCGGAAGTTGCCGTGGATCGAGCGCAAGGTGCTGAAAACCGCCGGCCAGGGCAACAAGGTGATGAAGGCCACGGCGTTTCGGAAAATGGTCGAACTCGGGCAGGTGTGGCTCCCGGCCGGCGAAGCGTGGGCCGAACGACTGGTGGATCAGTGCATCGGCTTCCCCGGCGCAGCGCACGATGACTGCGTGGACGTGATGAGCCTGTTCGGCCGCGCGATGGAAGTGATGTGGGATGCCGACTCGCCCTCGCGGCCACCGGAGCGCGAGAAGGTGCTGCCCGGTCCGTTGACATATGAATGGCACGAGCGGATGCTGGAAATTGAAAAAGCTGAACGAAAGATCGGGGAGCACTATTTTGAGTGAGTCACTGATGAAGAACCACATTCGGATGGTCGCGCTCACGTTTTTCGTGCTCGGCTTGGTCTGCGGCTTGATTGCCGGCGGAGTGATGCAGTGAACGGCGCATTGCCACCGGACAAGCTGAAAGAACTCCTCGCCGCGACAAATCCGCCGTTGTGGACGTTGACGGTCACGTTCACGCTTCCGCCGTGGTCTGGATTGGACTGGTACGGCAAACCATACAACACGCTCGGAGTCTGCGATGCCGAATAACATGATCGCCTCGCCAGGCTCCGTGACCGCCGAGGAATTGGCCGTTGCCGAACAGGCGATTGCCGACGCCGACAGCGAAGGCCGCACACCCGAAGAAGCGAAGGCATACAAGGAAGAAAAAGCGCAGGTGTCGAACTGGCTGGGACGCATCCAGGCGGCACGCGACTTTGACAAGGAAGTGTGGCGGCAGATGAGCGTGGATCGCGGCTATGCCGCAGGATTCAGCGCCCACGAAGTCAGTGTGAACCTGATCGGTTCCGCCATCGACGTGATGAAGTCGTTTCTGTACGCGAAAAACCCTGACGTTTCTGTTGCACCCGCCAAGCAGGCGGCGATGCCGCATATCGAGCGGCCACAAGCACCCATCAAGCCGCTCGATCCAATGACGGGCATCATGCAGTCGCCACAAGCGCAGGCGCTGATCGGGCAGGACGTTGGCGCGGCCAACGCGGTGTTGCAAGACCCGGCCGTGCAGCAGCAGTTGGCGCCGATCATGGCGCAGGCGCAGATAGCGAACCAGCAGTACGAAATGGAGCAGGCGCAGTACATTCAAGCCGAAGGCGTGTATCGGCAGGAAATGACGAAGCGCCGCGCGATGCGCGACATGCGCAAGCGATTCTCCGAAACGATGGAGATTCTCATATCGAAAGCGTGGTCGCTGGCCGACATGAAAGGCGAGGCGCGCGCGAGCGTGGGCGCGTCGCTGACGACATCAATCGGCTGGATGAAAATGGCGTGGCACGAGGATCGCGGGCTTGATCCGGTGTCGGCGCGGCGACTGGCGTCGTTGCAGGAAAACCTGTCGAACATCGACGTACTGCGCGCGCGCGTGGCCGAAGGTGGCGGCGAGAACCTGGATGCGTTGCGGCAGGAAATCGTGGAGTCGATGGCCGCCATCGAAACGCAAACCGAGGAATTGATTGCGCGCGGGCTGGTGATCGACGCCGTGCCCGCCGAGGACATGACGACGCCGATTGGTGTCACGCGCATCGCCAAGCCGGTCGAATCTCCGTGGTTGGGCCACCGCTTCTTCATGCACATCGACAAGGCGAAATCCACGTTTACGGACGTGAAGCCGGAGAAGTGGAAGAAGGTCACGACATGGAGCCAGCGCAAGCCGCGCATGGTGCTGACCGTCGCCACGGATTCACACCCTGGATTCATGGGGTTGCCCGAAGATGCCGGCCAGTTCACGCAAGGCGCAGACGGCAACGGCGCGGAAATGAACACCGACGCCAGCGGCGACTTCATCTGCGGCCACGAGATTTGGGACAAGACCGAAGGCGTGATCCGCACCGTGATCGAGGGGCTGGACTGTTACGCGCGTCCGCCGCATCCGCCGGAAATCGCCGTCACGCGGTTCTATCCGTTCTACAACATGGCGTTCGTGGAAGCGGACGGGCAACGGTATCCGCAATCGCTGGTACGTCGCAGTTGCGGGTTGCAGGACGAATACAACGCGCGCCGCAGCGCCCTGAAAAAGCAGCGGCATCGCGCGAAGCAAGGCATCATCGCGGATGCGTCCGTGCTGGACAAGGACGAAGCCGGGAAGATCAAAACGTCCGTCGAGGGCGAAACGACCTACGTCTACGGCACCAATGGCGGCCAGATCGGCCAAGCCTTCATGGCGAAGCCGACCGTGCAACTTGATCCGGCGCTGTACGAAGTCGATTCGATCCGGCGCGACTTCGAGGAGATGTGGGGCATCCAACAGGCGCTCCAAGGCGGCATCAGCGTCGAGAAAACCGCGACGGAAGCCGATATTCAGCAGCAGGGGTTCAGCGCGAAAACCGCCTTCATGCGCGAGCCGCTGGAAGCCGCGTTGCAGGAAATGGCCGTCGCCACCGCCGAAATCCTGTTGCAGCGGCTGAACTCTCAGGACGCGATGGAGTTTGCCGGCCCCGGCGCCGTGTGGCCCGACCAGGCATCGGTGTCCGACCTGGCCTCGCTGGTGAGCGTCCAGATCAAGGCCGGCAGCACGGGTAAGCCGAACACGGCGGCCGAGCGCAACGCATGGGCGCAGACGATGCCGCTGGTCACTGAGGCGATCCAGCAGATCGGCGCGCTGCGCGGCGCACCGCCGCAGGAAGTGGCCGACAAGCTGGAGCGGGTGCTGGAAATCACGCTGCAACTGTCCGGCTCGTCACTGGACGTGGCGGAAATCACACCACAGGAATCTGCCAGCCCGATGCCGCAGATGCCCGATGAGCAAGGCATGGGAGGCCCGCCAGGCGGCGGCCCGCCGATGCCCGCGCAACCGATGAACCCGCCGCCCGATGCGGCTATGCCCCCTGTCTAATCCGAGGACTGACATGCCCCAACCCACCGAAGCGATCCCCCAGCAGGCTGAACTGATCGCGACAGCCGAACCGATTGACACTCCGGCCGATCCCACCCCCAGCGTCGAAGAACAGGAAGCCGCCACCGTTGCCGCTGCCCTGGAAGCGGCTGCGCGCGAGGATGGCGTGCCGGTGCCCGAGGGCGACGAGCCAGAACCCGAGCCGGAGCCTGAGCCGGAACCAGAGCCTGCGCCCGAACCGGAGCCGGAGCCGGAGCCAGAACCCGAGCCAGAGCCGTTAAGCGACGAGGAGCAGGACGCCGCCGACGCGAAGGCGCTGGGCTTCAAGAACATGAAGGCCACGACCGAGTTCAAGGCGATGCGCAAGGAACTGCGTGACCTCAGGCCACTAAAAGAGCAGGTCGAGCAGTATCAGGCGCCGGCGCAGAAGTGGGGCCAACTCACGGAATACTTCGAGGAGCGCCACATCACGCCCGACCAGTTCGGCCAGGCCATGACGGTCGTTTCGGCGTTCAATTCGACCGACCTGAACGTGAAGCGCAAGGCCCGCGACCTGATCGCTGAGGAGTTGAAGGCGCTCAACGCGCAGTTGGGCGAGGAAGGGGCCGGCTACGATCCGCTGGCCGAGCCTGGAAACCGCGACTTGGCCCAACAGGTCGAAAATGAGGACGTATCGCGTCAGACTGCGCTGGAAATTGCCAGATTGCGACACGAAAACCAGTACAACCAGACGGTCAGCCAGCGCCAGACGCAGGAGCAGCAGCGCGAGAAGGCCGTCCGCGAGGAGCGCGAGCAGGCGATGGCCGAGTTGGACGCCATCGGCAAGGAGTACGAGGCCCTGGACCGGGATTACGCCAGGAAGCGGGAAATGCTCGTGCCGATGCTCAAGCCGATCTTTGCCGACCTGCCGCCGCGGCTGTGGGGCAAGAACTTCAAGGCCGCCTACGCCAAGATAGGGACGGTCGCGCCAGCCGCCGCCGCACCGGCCCGGCCACCGCCGCTGCGGAACCAGCCGCTCCGGCAGAGCGCCCCGAGCGCGGACATGCAGACTTCGATTGCCACTGAGGAGCAGGCCATCGAGGCGGCGCTTCGCCGGGCGGCCGAATTGGATGGCGTGCCCTATTGACACAGTGAAATCACAGGTTTACGGTTGTCGCGTCTGAACACGGGCGCGACAGCCCTGCAACGACCGCTATGATCTAAGCCGAGTTGATCGCCGGTAGTGCTTGAATTGAGCAATAGCGCGGCTCGAAAGCGGATAGGTGGTTCAACCCTTTCCTTTCTTTTCGAGGCGACTCCCATGCCCTTCAATGCCACGCAGATCGACCAGATCGGTCACTACGCGGTCAACCTGTTCGCGAAAAACGAGCCGGTCGATCAGGTCAACTCACCCCACGAGATGTTCAACTGGCTCGTGAAGAACAAGATGGAGGAGCCGGCTGTCGGCCAGTTCTTCTCCGAGAACATCTACATTTCCAACGACTCCAACGGCCAGAACTACTTTGGTGCCGATCAGGTGTCGTACAACGAGCGCGATCCTGGGCGCCTGACCAACTGGCAGTGGTACAACTACCACAACGGCTTCGGCTTCGACGAGG
>JBQMQE010000262.1:0-6366 GCA_052172655.1 Burkholderiales bacterium | reverse complement strand
GTCCTTGTCGATTTGTACGCGCTCCGACGCCGTATAGGCGGAGAAGGCGCGATAGGCCTGATCCTTGAGACTGTTACGATCCGTGAGGAAGAGAATGTGCTCGCGCTTGAGCGCCTTGCCATTGAGCAGCTTCCAGATGAGTTGGAAAACGGTGAAGGTCTTGCCGGTGCCCGTCGCCATGAGCAAGAGGACCCTATCATTGCCCTGCGCGAACTCCCATAGTGTTTTGTTGATCGCCATGTCCTGGTAGGGCCGCACACCTTTGCGGCTGACCTGATCCATGTGGTACCCGCCGGTGAATGCACCCTCCCAGCGAGCCCAGTCGATCTTGGCACCCATGCGAGCGATGATGGCCTCAGGCGTAGGGGCAGCGGACAAGGTCTCAAAGTCGCCTGTCTCATTGTCCGTCAGAATCCAATCGGTGCCGTTAGAGGCCAATGAGAAGCGCAGCGCCAAGCGCTGCGCATAACGCGATCCCTGTTGCATGCCATCGGCGGCACTTTCGGCCTCCGCCTTGGCCTCCAACGTTGCGAGCGGAACGCTGCGGTAGCGCAAGACGTAATCGACAATGATCGCCTGCGTTTCGTCGTACATCGTCTCGCCGGTCAGATTGACTCGACCGGGACCGATGCGCAGTTGTTCCTGCCAACTCCAGCCTGCACGCTCAAGCGCGGGCTCGATTATCTCCTTGCAGGTTAAACGCTCGTTTCGTGCCATCTTAGGTTCTCGGCGAAGTGTTGGGGCTCGGTAGCTCGGCTAAGGCGCTCTCTCGTGACGCACAGGGTAACGCAATACTTGTGCCAGCTCAGTCCAATTCGTACTTGGTGAGCCAATTGGACAGCGTCTGGTAGCTCTTGAAGCCCAACAATCCGGCGGCCTGGGTCTTGTTGCCTTTCGTTTGCTCCAGCGCCCGCTGTAGGTAGTGGCGTGCAACCTCGGCCATGAGATGTTCGAGATTAACACCGGCCTCGATGTCTCGGCCGAGAACCGCATCGTTGCGTCGTCCGCCAACTGGCAGCGCCAATAGCGCTCGTTTGATTACCTCTGGGCCTATGCTTTCCCCTTCGTTCCAGAGACTGGCCCGTTGCAGGGTGTTTTGAAGTTCGCGGACGTTGCCCGGCCAATGGTGCTGGAGCAGAAGGTTTCTTGCGGCTACAGAAAGCTTCTTCTTCTGATAGCCAAGCTCAGCGGCGGCCTGCCGATTCACGTACTCAAGCATGGTGTCAATCAGAAGAGTGAGATCGCCCTTGCGCCCACGAATCGGGGGAAGCTTAATCACCGCTACCGCGAGTCGGTAGAACAGATCTTCGCGGAAATGACCAGCCGCAACCTCCTCGACCAGTGTCCGGTTGGTGGCGGCAATTATGCGCACGTCCACCTTTACCGGTTTGCTTTGTCCGATGGGCGTAACCTCGCCCTGTTGGACGGCGCGCAGAAGCTTTGTCTGCATGGCCTTCGGCAACTCACCGATTTCATCAAGAAACAGCGTCCCACGATGAGCCTCTCCAAAATGACCGAGGCGATCGGTCACCGCGCCGGAGAACGCACCTTTCTTGTGGCCGAAGAACTCGGATTCAAGCAACTCGGCCGGAATCGCGCCGCAATTGACCGCCACAAACCTCATAGCGGCCCGAGGACCGGCGTTGTGGATCGCCTGCGCGAACAGTTCCTTACCGGTTCCGCTTTCCCCCTCGATCAGGATTGGCAACGATCTGGAGGCAGCGCGACGCGCCTCGGCAATCAACTGCTTCATCACTGGGCTGCGGTGAACGATGTCCTCAAAGCCAGCGGCGTCGGGAGGTTTCGCCTCTGACAGCGCCACCTGTCGTTGGTCTGCCGTCCGTAACAGATCGGGGATAAACTCGGCAGCGATATCGAACGGGACATCGGCGACCTGCACGCCCGCTTCCTTGGAAGACTGCAGGAGTCGCGCCGGATAACTAGTCTTGGCCAGCAGGATCCACACCGCTGCCATGGACGGTGTGCCAGGGCTCAAGTGAAAGGTGTACTCGAACCCGCCCCCCTTCGCTTTCCACAGAGCCGATAGAACCGATTCCGCCGCCGCATAGATATCCCGGAAGTTCGTCGGGCTGGAGAGGGACTGCTGATAGACCTTGATTGCCGCCGGTGTGCGTTGTCCTAGCCAATCCGCGTATCCCTTCCACTTCTCCTTGGGGTAATCGCAGAGCAGGTGGATCTCATCAAATTTAATGGCCGACACCGCGTTGGCGACGGGTCCGTCGCCGTCGGCGCTCGCACCGCTCGATGCTTTCAGGTCCGTGTTGCCGATCCAGGAGACGAGAGCTTTGCGCGTCATTGCAGTAATAATGTTTGTGTCACGTAACAAATCTTACGCCTAAACCAGTCTTCGAGCTACCCAAATCGTAGGTCTAGTTTGTCTATCGAGTTCATTCTTTTTGAAGAGGAACCAGCGACCGTCAGGGGGATCGTTGAGCAGTTTAGTTTCGATGCGCTGTCCGTCAGTCAGATGCGGCACTAAGGCGCGCCATGGCCCACACCCCGACAGATTAATTTTACCGGCTCGGGCGCGGCAGGCATAATCGCGTCCTATGAACACCACCCAGGCTATGAACCGCAGGACGCAACCGGGGCGCGTTGCCATCGGTCTCGCGCTGGCGCTGATCGTTGTTGCTTTGCTCGCCGCCGCGGTGTGGTACCTAACCCGCCCAAAACCGGTGGTGGTGACGGTAGCCTTGGCCGATGCCGGCCGCGTGGAAAACACCGTGGCGAACACGCGCGCGGGTTCAGTCATGCCTTGCCGGCGCGCCAAGCTTGCGCCGCCCGCGGGCGGGCGCATCGAACGGCTCAACGTGAAGGAAGGCGACCGGGTGCGCCCGGGACAGGTGCTGCTCACCTTGTGGGACGACGATGTTGCCGCACGCGCGCGCGTATCGCGCGAGCAGTTGCAGACGGCGAAGGCACATGTGCGCGAAGTGTGCGAACTGGCCAAGGCCTCGGCACGCGATGCGAAGCGCGCGCATGAACTGAGGCAGCGCAACTTCATCTCGCAGGAGGCGGTGGAGCGCGCCAATTCCGATGCCGCGGCGAAGCAGGCAAGCTGCGACTCGGCCGGGACCCAGGTGGCCGAAGCCGAGGCGCGCATCCAGGCGTCGCGCGCGGACGTCGATCGCACCGTGCTGCGCGCGCCTTTCGCCGGCATCGTCGCCGAGGTCAACGGCGAGGTGGGCGAATACCTGACGCCATCGCCCCCGGGGATTCCGACGCTGCCCGCGGTGGACCTGATCGACGACTCCTGCCTCTATGTTTCGGCGCCGATAGACGAAGTGGACGCCGCGCAGATCAAAGTGGGCATGCCGGCGCGCGTTACCCTGGACGCCTATCGCGGCCAGCACTTTCCCGGCAGGGTGCGGCGGATTGCGCCCTATGTGCTGGCAGTGGAGAAGCAGGCGCGCACGGTCGAAGTGGAGGTCGAATTCGACAGTCCCGCCGAAGCCACGAATTTGCTGGTGGGCTACAGCGCGGACATCGAAATCGTCGTCAGTGGTCACGACCAGGTGGTGCGCATACCGACCCCGGCACTGATGCCGGGCAACCGCGCGCTGGTGCTGGGCGCGGACGGGCTGCTGCAGGAGCGCAAAATCGAAGCGGGCTTGTCCAACTGGGAGTACACGGAAGTGAAATCCGGCCTCAGCCGCGGCGACCGCGTCGTCACCTCGCTCGAGCGCGAGGGCGTCAAGGCCGGCGCGCACGCGGTGACGGACAAAGCCATGACGGAGAAGAAGGAGGCCGCCAAGGCCCAAACGCAATGATCCGTCTCGCCGGCATCGCGCGCACTTTTCTGGTGGGGGGCGAGGCGGTTCACGCCTTGCGCGCCGTGGACCTCACAATCACGCCCGGCGAATACTTGTCCATCATGGGTCCCTCTGGATCGGGCAAATCGACACTGCTCAACATCATCGGCCTGCTCGACCGTCCCGACGCCGGCAGCTACGAGCTCGACCAGCGCAACGTCACCGCCTTGAGCGACGACGAACTGGCACGGGTGCGGCGCGAGAAAATCGGTTTCGTGTTCCAGTTCTTCCACCTGGTGCCGCGCCTCACCGCGCTGCAGAACATCGAACTGCCGATGGTACTGGCGGGCATCGACCCGGCGGAGCGAAAGCCGAGGCTGGCGCGGTTGCTCGCCGAATACGGCCTGGAGGACCGGGCCGGCCACCGTCCCGACCAGCTCTCCGGCGGCCAGTGCCAGCGCGTTGCGATCGCGCGCGCCATGTCGATGGGACCGACGGTGATACTTGCCGATGAGCCCACCGGCAACCTCGACCGGCATACCGGCCAGGAAGTGCTCAGCGTGCTCGAGCGCGTGCATCATAACGGCGGCACCCTGGTGATCGTGACCCACGACCCGGAGATCGGCGCGCGCTCGCATCGACGGCTGCGCATGCTCGACGGCGCCGTCGTCGCCGACGAGACGGATTGACCATGCGCCTCGCCGATCTGCTCGACTTCGCCTGGCAGGTGCTGCGCGGCTCGGTCTCGCGCACCCTGCTGATCCTGCTCGCGATGGGCATAGGCGTGGCCGCGGTGGTGATGGTGACGGCGCTGGGCGAAGGCGCGCGGCTGTACGTGGCGAATCAGTTCGGCTCGCTCGGCTCGAACCTGGTCTTCGTGCTACCGGGCCGCAGCGAAACCTCCGGCGCCATGCCCGGGATACTGATAGGCAAGACGCCGCGCGAATTGACCCTGGAGGATGCGCTCGCGTTGAAGCGCAGCCACGCGATCCGGCGCTTTGCGCCGCTGATCGTCGGCGCCGGCGACGTGCAGGCCGGCGCGCGCAGCCGCGAGACGCCGGTGCTGGGATCCACGTCGGAACTGATGGATATCCGGCACATGGAAATGGCGCTGGGGAATTTCCTGCCGCCAGGCGATCCGCGCCACAGCCAGCCGGTGTGCATCATCGGCACCAAGGTGGCGACCGAGTTGTTCGGATCGCGCCCGGCGGTCGGGGAATGGGTGCGCATCGGCGACCGCCGCTTTCGCGTCATCGGCATACTTGCGACACAAGGCCAGTCGCTGGGCTTCAACACGGATGAAATCGTCATCGTGCCGCTGGCCGCGGCGCAGGCGCTGTTCAACACCGAGTCGCTGTTTCGCATCCTGGTCGAGGCCAAGAGCCGCGAACAGATCCCCGCCGCCAAGGCCGACATCGAGGAAATCCTGCGCCTGCGCCACGAGGGCGAACGCGACGTCACCGTGATCACCCAGGACGCGGTTCTCGCGACGTTCGACCGCATCCTGCGCGCGCTGACGCTGACGGTGGCGAGCATCGCCGCGATCAGCCTGGCCGTGGCCGGGATCCTGATCATGAACGTGATGCTGATTGCGGTGACGCAGCGGCGGCGCGAAATCGGCCTGTTGAAGGCGCTGGGCGCCACCGGGGGGCAGATCAGGCTGGTGTTCTTCACCGAAGCGATGCTGCTCGCGCTCGGCGGCGCGGCGGCCGGGCTCGCCGTGGGCGAACTCGGCCGCAGCCTTGCTGTCCAGTTGTACCCGACGATTCCGTTTCAGGCACCCTGGTGGGCGCTCGTGGCTGCGCCGGCGACGGCGATCATCACCGCGGTGCTGTTTACGCTGGCGCCGGCGCGGCGCGCGGCCAAACTCGACCCGGTGCAAGCGCTGTCGCGCAGGTAAGAGTCTCTGAATGCGCTACGCCGATTTCGTCAGCTTTACTTACACCTCGCTGCGGGCGCAGCGGCTGCGCACCGTCCTCACGGCGCTCGGCATCGCCGTCGGCATCGCCGCGGTCATCTTGCTCACCTCCATCGGCGAAGGGCTGCATCGCTTCATCATCGACGAATTCACCCAGTTCGGCACCAATATCATCGCCCTCAATCCGGGACGCATCCAGACGCATGGCGCGGCGCTGGGCGCGGTCAACACGGTGCGGCCGCTGACTATCGACGATGCGCTGGCGCTGCGCCGCGCACCCTATGTGCAAGCCTCGGTGCCGGTAACCCAGGGCAACGCCGAGATAACGCATGCCGGTAGGAGCCGCCGCGTCACGCTCTACGGCGTGGGCGCCGAGTTTGCGGATGCGTTTCGCATGCGTGTCGCGCTCGGGCAGTTCCTGCCTGATGACGACCCGCGCACGCCGCGCGCGTTCGCTGTACTGGGATCGAAGGCCGCGCTGGAGTTGTTCGGCGGCGACAATCCCTTGGGCGACCGTATCCGCGTCGGCGGCGAGCGCTACCGCGTCGTCGGCGTGATGCAGTCCAAAGGCCAGGTGCTCGGCTTCGATCTGGACGACACGGTGTTCATCCCGGTCGGGCGGGCGCTCGAAATGTTCAACCGCGAGAGCCTGATGGAGATCGACGTCACTTACGA
>JBQMQE010000261.1:0-6428 GCA_052172655.1 Burkholderiales bacterium | reverse complement strand
GCTCAGGCGGCGATTGCCTCGGGCGCAGTGATGTCGCCGATCCTGCGGTGCGCCCGCGCGAGGCTGGCGTTCTTGCTCTCTTCGCTGATCGCCAGCCCTTCGGCGTAGACGAACTCCATATCGGTGATGCCGATGAAGCCGAGGAAGTCGCGCACATAAGCGGTTTGCGTGTCGCGCGGGGTGCCTTCGTATAGCCCGCCGCGTGCCGCGAACACATACGCCTTCTTGCCGCTCAGCAGGCCGACCGGGCCTTTCTCGGTGTACTTGAAGGTGTGGCCGGCGCGGCCGATGTGATCGAAATAAGCCTTGAGCGTCGACGGTAGGCCGAAGTTATACAGCGGCAGGCCGAGCACGATGACGTCGGCGGCCTTCAGTTCCGCGATCAGCATGTCCGAGTAGTTCGCCGTCGCCTGCTGCTCGAGCGTGCGTTCTTCCGCTTTTGCGATAAACGCGCCAAAGCGCGCTGCATCCAGGTGCGGCACCGGCTCGCTTGCGAGGTCGCGCACGGTGACGGTCGCGCCGGGATTGGCTTTGCGCCAGGCGGCGACGAAGCGCTCGGCAAGCCGGCTTGACTGTCCGCCGGTCGAGAATATGCTGCTGTTGATCTGGAGAAGACTTTTCATGATGGTTCCTTTCATTGGTGAATTAAGAGCGCCTGACAGAATTACCGTTAGGCGGCTGACTTAGGGCAGCACGAGGGGATGTATCCCCTCGTATTGTTAGGGGCTCTAAGGCAGGAACGCCGCCGATCCGGCCTTCCTGGTAATCGGCGATTGCCTGGCGGATTTCCTGGTGCGTGTTCATGACGAACGGGCCGTAGCCGATGACCGGCTCGTCGATCGGCTTGCCGTCGAGCACGAGGATGGTCGTGTCCGTCTCGGCCTTCACATTGATCTTGTCGCCGTCGCGTTCGAACAAAACGAGTTCCGCCTCGCCCACCGCTTGCTTGCTGTTCAGCACGGCCTCGCCCTTCAGCACGAATAGCGCCGTGGTGTGGCCTTCGGGCAGGCGCAGCTCGGCGCCAGCGCCGGCGGGCAGGCGCAGGTCCCACAGGTTGATCGGCGTAAATGTGTTCGCCGGCCCCTTGACGCCTTTGAATTCGCCCGCGATCACGCGCACACGTCCACCGCCGGCGAGATTCACCGCCGGGATGTCAGCGTCGAGCAGTGTCTGGTAGCCGGGCGCCGCCATTTTCGATTTGGCGGGCAGGTTCACCCACAGTTGCACCAGTTCGAAATTGCCGCCGCGCTCGGACAGACTGCGTCCATGCATTTCCTTGTGCAGGATGCCTGCGCCCGCGGTCATCCACTGCACGTCGCCCGGACCGATGCGGCCGCGGTTGCCGGCAGAGTCCTCGTGCTCGACTTCACCTTCGTAAGCAATGCTGACCGTCTCGAATCCACGGTGTGGATGCCAGTCGACGCCGCGCGGCTGCGCGCTGGGTTCGAAGCGGGCAGGTCCGGCATAGTCGAGCAGCAGGAATGGGCTGAGTCCGGCGTTCTGGTAGCTGAAAACGGTGCGCACGGGAAAACCGTTCCCGACCCAGTGGGAGTCGGTGCTGCGCTGTATGCGGCTGATGTCTTTCATGGAGCTTCTCCTAAGCTTGCGTGCGGATTTCACGCGATCATTTGACCATTTACGAAATCGATAAAAAAGCGGAATATTTAGGCTTGTTTGATCGAATTGGTAGATATATGGCTGCCCTTACGCATATCACCCTGGAACAATGGCGCGCGCTGACGGCGGTGGTGGACGCAGGCGGCTACGCCCAGGCGGCCGCGGTGATGCACAAGACGCAGTCGTCGGTGAGCTACGCGGTGCAGAAGCTGGAGTCGGTACTTGGCGTAAAGGTGTTCAAGGTAGAGGGACGCAAGGCGGTGCTGACCTCTACCGGTCAGTTGCTGTATCGCCGTGCGCGCTATCTGCTGGAGGAGGCCGGCGGTCTCGAGCAGGCTGCGAAGAAGCTGTCCGCGGGCTGGGAGGCCGAGATCCGCGTGGTGGTGGAAGCGACCTTTCCGACTTTCATATTGTTGCGTTGCCTGGACCTGCTCGGGGATGAGAGCCCGCACACGCGCATCGAAGTGATCGAATCGGTGATCAGCGGCACCTCCGAGGCGCTATTGCAGGGCCAGGCCGACCTGGCGATCGCGGGCAGCATTCCGCAGGGATTTGTCGGCGATTCGCTGATGCAGGTGCGCTTTGTCCTGGTGGCGCATCCGGACCATGCGCTGCACCGGCTCGGGCGCAAGATCACCATGCAGGATCTGCGGGTGCAGCGCCAACTGGTGGTTCGAGAGACGGGCTTGCGCCGCGACACGCGCCCGTCGGTCGAGGCCACGCAGCGCTGGACCGTGAGCAACATGGCGACCTCGATCGAGGCCGCGCGCTCCGGCTACGGCTATGCCTGGCTGCCCGAGGAAAAACTGCGCGACCAGCTCGCCGCGGGAACCTTGAAGCCGCTGCCTTTGCGCGAGGGTGGCGAGCGCTTCGCGCAGTTGTACCTGATATTTGCGGACCGCGACCATGCCGGTCCGGCGAGCTTGAGGCTCGCGGAAATCATCCGCGAGCAGGTGGCAAAGGAATGCCGGCGGCACGGCGTCGATGCGCAGCCCGCGAAGCGCGTTGTGGCGGCGAAGCGCGGCAAGTAGCCTGGGCGCAGGATGCGGCATGCGCCAGCGAGGTTGTTATCGGAGTACGGCGGGCGGATGGCTGCCCTGATCGTGAACCGCGGCCTAAATACGCCAGACTATCGCTGCCTCAATTGCCGCTTGAATCCGGATATCGCGCTCATGCCATCGGCTTCAATTCGCCGAGGATGGTGGGAATGAGCTCGGCCACCGTCGGATGAATGTTGACCGCACGCTGCAGTACTGTGTACGGTGCCTTGGCGTACATCATATCGAGAATGCAGTGGATCGCCTCATCGCCACCGACGCCCAGAATCGCGGCGCCGAGGATCTGTTTGGTTTCTGCATCCACCGCGATCTTCATGAAACCCTGTGTTTCGCCTTTTTCGATTGCACGACCGACGCGCGTCATCGGCCGCATGCCGACCAATGCTTTGCGGCCGGACTTGCGGATCTCGGCATCGGTGAGGCCGGCGCGCCCGAGCGGCGGATCGATGAACAGGCCGTATGCCGTAATGCGGTCCTTCACACTGCGATGCGCGCCCTCGAGCAGGTTGTCGGCGACGATCTCGTAGTCGTTGTAGGAGGTGTGGGTGAACGCGCCGCGCCCGTTGCAGTCGCCGATCGCCCACACGTTGGGAACGCCGGTGCGCAATTCGTCGTCCACCTCGATGTAGCCGCGCGCATCGGTCTTCACGCCCGCTTGCGCGAGGCCCAGGTCGTCGGTGTTGGGCACGCGTCCCACCGCCAGCAGCAGATGCGAGCCTTGCACTACACGCGAGCCGCCGGCGCCATCGAATTTGAGCGCGATCTTCCCGTCGCGTTTTGCGACCGTCATGCGCTGCGCACCCAATTCGAAGTTGACGCTCTCGTTGCGCAGAATGTCGAGCACGCCCTGCGAAACGTCATCGTCTTCACGCGCGATCACACGCGGGCCTTGCTCGATGATCGTGACCTGCGCGCCGAAGCGCCGGTACATTTGGCCGAATTCGAGGCCGATGTAGCTGCCGCCGACAATGAGCAGATGTTCGGGCAGGAAATCGATCTCCATCATGGTCGAGTTGGTGAGATAGTCGATCTGATCGAGGCCTTGGATCGGCGGCACCAGCGCGCGGCCGCCGACGTTAATGAAGATCTGCTGCGCTTGCAGCGCGTCGCCGTTGACGCGCACCGTGGATGGCGATTCAAGGCGGGCATGCCCTTCGAACACGGTCAGATTGGCCGTGCCCCTCAGCCACTTCTCGACATTCCGGCTGGCGGTGGAGGCGACCACGTCCATGCGCGCCTTGACGCGCTTCATGTCGACCCGGACCGGACCATCCAGGATCACGCCGTAGTCCGCGCCGTTACGCGCCAGGTGTGCGGCATAGGCACTCGCAACCAGCGTCTTGGTCGGCATGCAGCCGGTGTTGACGCAGGTGCCGCCAAAGAGCTTGCGCTCGATGATCGCAACCTTGCGGCCCGCACCCGCCAGCCGCGCTGCCAGCGAAGGCCCCGACTGTCCGGTACCGATGATAAGGGCATCAAATCGTGTCGCCATGCGTGTGCCTCGTGAATGAATGCGCCGTGCGCCGAATTATAGTCGGGGATGCCGGATGCGCAAGCAAGACTCGCCCGCGCGGAACTGGCAGGCCGGCCGCGACTTCAGCGATTACGGCGCACAGGCGCTTCCTGCGGCGTCATGCCAAGCTCGGCTACCCGATGGATGCGCTTGCGCGTGTCACGAGTCCTGCACCGATTCAAGGGGTTTTCCAGCCTCCGCCCAGCACTTTGTACAAGCTCACCTGGTTCTGCGCTCGCTGGGCTTGTGCTTGCACCAGCGCCTGTTGCGCGGCGAACAGCGAGCGTTGCGCGTCCAGCACATCCAGGTAGCTGGCGGCACCGTTGCGATAGCGCAGATCTGCCAGCTTGAAGCGCACGGCTTCGGCATTCGCCTGCGCTTGCTGCGCCCGCACCTGTTCGCCCAGCGTGGCGCGTCCGGCGAGTGCATCCGACACTTCGCGAAATGCGGCCTGAATCGCCTTTTCGTACTGCGCCAGCGCGATATCGCGGCTGACCCTGGCCACATCGAGGTTGGCTTGATTGCGCCCGGAGTCGAAGATTGGCAGCAGCAGTTGCGGCATGAAGGACCAGGCGGAGGATCCGCTCTTGAACAGGCCCGACAGTTGGCTGCTGGCGCTGCCCGCGCTGCCGGTCAGGGTGATTCTGGGAAAGAACGCGGCGCGGGCTGCGCCGATATTGGCGTTGGCCGCGATCAATTGCTGCTCGGCCAGGCGCACATCGGGCCGGCGGGTGAGCACCTCGGAGGGCAGGCCGACAGGCAGTTCGTTGATCAATTCTTGACTGGCGATGCCCAGGCCTTGCGGCAGATCCGCCGGCAGTGCTTGTCCGAGCAACAGTACCAGCGCGTTCTCGTCGAGGGCGCGCTGGCGTGTCAACTGGGCCAGGGTGACGCGCGCGCCTTCGAGCAATGATTCGGCCTGCCGGTAGTCGAGTTCGGACGCTGCGCCGACCTCGAACTTGAGCTTGGTGAGTTTGAGCGAATCCTCGCGGGTGACGAGCGCCTGCCGCGTCAGCGCGAGCAGTTCGTCGTCGGCCAGCATGTTCAGGTAGGTAGTTGCCACCGAGGAGATCAGCGTGATTTGCACGTTCTTGCGCGCTTCTTCCGTGCCCAGATACTGTGCCAGCGCAGCCTGGCTCAGGCTGCGCACGCGGCCGAAGAAATCGAGCTCGTAGGCGGTGACGGACAGGCCGGCGGTGTAGGTGCTGGCGATACCGCCGCTGGCATTGGGCTGGCGCAAACCGGTGGCGCCGATGCCGACCGTGGGCAGTTCATCGGCGCGCCGCACCTGGTACTGCGCGCGCGCCTGTTCGATGTTGAGCACCGCCACGCGCAGGTCGCGGTTGTTGTTCAGTGCGACACCAATCAGCCGTTTCAGGCGCTCGTCGCCAAAATAGCTTTGCCATTCGATGTCGCTTGCCGCCGCGCCGGCGGGCGCTTGCGCCGCCGGCGCACCTGGATAGGCGGCCGCAACCGGCGCCACCGGTCGTTCGTAGGTCGGAATCATGGTCGCGCAGCCCGCCAGCGACAGCGCAACTCCGGTCAGGACGAAAGCAAAGCGGGCTTGGCTCATCATTTCGCTCCTTCGTCGCCGGCTGCGGCGGACGGATCCGCCGCCGGCGCGGCATCGTCCTCATGCGCGTATTTGCGGCGCTGGCGCTCGCTGCCCTTGAAGAAGCGGCGCACGACGACGAAGAATACCGGCACGAACAGCACTGCCAGCGTCACCGAACTGATCATGCCGCCGATGACACCGGTGCCGAGGACGTGGCGGCTGGACGAGCCCGCACCGGAGCCGAGCACCATCGGCAGCACGCCGAGAATGAACGCAAGCGAGGTCATGAGGATCGGCCGGAATCGCAGGTGGGCGGCGGCCAGCGCCGCTTCCACCGCCGTCTTGCCCTGCGCCTGCAGATCCTTCGCGAACTCGATGATCAGGATCGCGTTCTTCGCCGACAGGCCGATGATGGTGATCAGCGCCACCTGGAAATACACGTCGTTGGAGTAGCCGCGCAGGGTGACGGCCAGCAGCACGCCCAGCACGCCCAGCGGCACCACCAGCAGCACCGACAGCGGGATCGACCAGCTTTCGTACAGCGCGGCCAGGCACAGAAACACCGCAAGAATCGCAAAACCGTAGAGAATGAACGCCTGCGCCCCGGCGAGCTTTTCCTCACGCGACTGGCCGGTCCATTCGTAGCCGAAGCCCGGTGGCAGCCTGGCCGCCAGTTGCTCCATCT
>JBQMQE010000260.1:0-6435 GCA_052172655.1 Burkholderiales bacterium | reverse complement strand
GCTTATTTCACATCCCCAGGGGCGCTCCGATGAAAAATTTCCAGGCCGGCCGCTTGGTCCGGCAGGCGCACTATCAAAGCTTCCAGCCCAATCCCATCAACCGCGCATGGGTGGTAGACGATATGGCCCTGCTCCATCTCCTCGGCCAGGCGGACCGGGAGCTGGGCCGGCTGGACATGTATTCCGAGTACATCCCGAACATCGATCTCTTCATCCGCATGCATGTGCTGAAGGAGGCGACCCAGTCGAGCCGCATCGAGGGGACGCAGACGAACATGGAGGAAGCGCTGCTGGAGAAGGAGGACGTGGCGCCGGTGCGGCGCGACGACTGGGAAGAGGTGCAGAACTATGTGAAGGCGATGCACGAGGCGGTGGACCGCTTGCACACGCTGCCGTTTTCCGCACGCCTGATGCGCGCGGCGCACAAGACCCTGATGCAGGGGGTGCGCGGCAAGAACAAGCACCCGGGCGAATTCCGGCGCAGCCAGAACTGGATCGGCGGGGCGACTCTGGCCGACGCCGTGTTCGTGCCTCCGGTGCACTCGTCCATCGCGGAGTTGGTCAGCGACATCGAGCAGTTCGTGCATAACGACCAGCAGCATTTCCCCGAGCTGCTGAAGATTGCTCTGGTGCATTACCAGTTCGAGACCATCCACCCCTTCCTCGACCGCAATGGCCGCGTGGGGCGCCTGCTGATCACCCTGTATCTGGTGAGCCGGGGGATATTGAAGCAGCCGGTGCTTTACCTGTCGGACTTTTTCGAGCGCAACCGTCAGCATTATTACGACAACCTGATGCGGGTGCGGCAGAAGAACGATCTCGCGCAGTGGTTCAGGTTTTTTCTGGTCGGGGTGATCGAAACGGCGAAGAGCAGCACCACGACCTTCGATCGTATCCTCAAGCTGAAAAGCCAGGTGGAGGCGCAGCTGCAGACGCTGGGCAGCCGCACGGCGAACGCGCAGAAAGTGATGGTCTACCTGTATCAGCGCCCGGTGGTCAATGCGGCGAAGGTGGGCGAGGCGGCGGGCGTGTCGCCGGCATCGGCGTACAAGTTGATCGCCGATCTCGAGCGCTTCGGCATACTGAAGGAAATCACCGGGGCCAGGCGCGGCAAGATGTATATGTTCGATGCCTATTTGTCATTGTTCAAATAAGGAACCGGCGCGGGAGTAGCGGGGGGAGGAAGCACAAGCCCGCATGTGCTGCTCGGGTAAATGATCTTGCATGAAGGTAACACATCGGTTACCATCAATCCATGAAGCTCAAGGTAGAGGAATACCTGCGTGCCGACGGTTCGAACCCGTACAAGATGTGGTTCGATAGCCTGGATGCTCAAGCTGCGGCAAAGGTGGTGACCGCCAAGCTGCGATTGGAGCTTGGCAATACCTCTAGCGTCAAGTGGTTTGCCGGCATCGGCGAGTACGTCATCGACTGGGGGCCGGGGTACCGCATCTATCTGGCGCGGGATGGCGAAGCGCTCATTAGTTTGGCGGCGGCACCAAGCGCCGCCAGCAGAAAGACATCGATCACGCCAAGGCATTGCACGCGGAATATAAGGACAGGAAAAAGACCCTGGCTGCAGCGAAGAAAGGAATACGGTGATCATATGGCATTGACTCGCAACTTCAAGCAAACCGTGGTTGAGCGCGTCGCGCGCGACCCGCAATTCGCCAAGGCGCTTCTCGATGAAGCGGCAACGCTGTTTCTGAGCGGTGAGCCGGAGACGGCCCGCCTCATTCTGCGCGACCTGGTCAACGCCACCATCGGGTTCGAACAGCTCGCCGAGGTGACCGAAACGCCGAGCAAAAGCCTGCATCGGATGCTCTCGCCCAGGGGGAATCCGAGCATGGACAATCTCTCCGCGATTTTCGGGGCCGTGCGTCATTGGCTGAAGGTCGCGTTCGAGGTTCATACCGTCAAAGCCGCATAGCGCGGATCGCGGATCTGACCGCGAGGGAGAAGGGGTCAATCGCCGCACCGCGATAGAGCCGATCGAAGCGCCGATGCACCAGGGCGCGCGCGGCCGATGCTGTCCGGCGGGAGAATTTTCCCAGCAAAAAAGATCGAGCCATTCAAGGCGCAAGCTCCTGCAGGCGAATGCCGGGATCCGCTCTTACTCGCACAGCCGGGCTGGGGTAAAGTACCGGGCACGCAGCTAATCGGGCATATTTCCGCCGCGCATCGAAAGGAATCTCATGGATCTGAAACTGAAGGGTAAGCGCGTACTGGTCACCGGCGGCTCCAAGGGCATCGGCAAGGCCTGCGCGCGGGTGCTGGCGGAAGAAGGCTGCGCCGTGACCATCGCCTCGCGCGACGCGCAAACGCTCGCAGCCGCGGCGGCGGACATCGGGGCGAAGACCGGCGCCGCAGTGCAATGGAAGGCAGCCGACCTGTCGCAGCGCGGCGCGGCCGAAGCGCTCGCCGCCGCCGTGGGCGAGCTGGATATCCTGGTCAACAACGCGGGCGCGATTCCCGGCGGCGATCTGCAGACGGTGGACGAAGACACCTGGCGCCGCGCCTGGGACCTGAAGGTATTCGGCTACATCAACCTCACGCGCGCGGTGTATGCGCAGATGAAAGCCAGGCGCAGCGGCGTCATCGTCAACGTGCTCGGCAACGCGGGCGAAAAGCTCAACGCCGCCTACATCGCCGGCAGCACGGCCAACGCCGGGCTGATGGCGTTCACGCGCACGCTGGGCGGCGCCTCGCCCGCGGACGGCATCCGCGTCCTCGGCGTGAGCCCCGGCCCGGTGGCGACCGACCGGCTGTTGTCGCTGTACAAGCAGATGGCGGCGGCGAAGCTCGGCGACGCCAAGCGCTACGAGGAACTGTTCAAGGGCATGGCGTTCGACCGGCCCGCGACCGCCGATGAAATCGCCTGGACGGTGGCGTTCGCGGCCTGCGAACGCTCGTCCTACACCAGCGGCGTGTACATCACCATCGACGGCGGCAAGGCGGCGCAGTCCTGAGGGCGGGTCAGCCCTGCCTCGCGCCCGGCAGGAAGTCGTCCAGCGGCACGCCGAAGCTGTTCAGCGCCCAGGAGACCAGGTTGTACTGGCCGACGGTAAACACCACGTCCATCATCTGCTCGGTCGAGTACTTGGACGACAGCGTCGCCCAGGTCCGGTCGGACACCACGGAATGCTCGAACAAGTCGTCTGCCGCCTGCAGCAGCGCGGCTTCGTGCGCGTTCCAGCCGGCGCCGGGACCCTGCTGGATGCGCTCGATCTCGGCGTCGGTGATGCCGCTCCTCTTGGCGATCTCCACGTGCTGGGCCCATTCGTACTCCGCCTGGTTGAGCCAGCCGATACGCAGTATCAGCAGCTCGCGCTCGCGCAGCGGCACGGTCTGCTTCTGCAGCACATGGCCGGCAAACACCGTCCAGCGCCGGGTCAGCTTGGGATGATTCATCATCACCCGGAATATGTTGAGATCGCGGCCGCCGAGACGATTCTTGGCCGCGGTGTCGGCTTCTTCGCCGGTCAGTTGGGTAAGATCGCGCATCGCAATGCGCTGCTTGCGTTTGATCATCGGGCTACTCTCCGTTGGCTCAATTCAATTGCTGCACCCCGCCGCCTAGTAGGCCCAGTAAGGCCCGGTGCCGTGCAGGGTGCTGCGTCCCTCGATGGCCACGAAAACCGTGCGCCCGAAAAAGAACGGCATGCCCCAGTCGAACGCCGTGGGGCGGCGCGTGCTGCCGAAGCTGCCCCCGACGGAGGCGGCCCTGACCGTGCCGTCGAGCGCCTGCAGATTCTCGATGCGAAAGTCGACCGTACCCGAGGCACTGTTGACGGTAGACGTATTGACAGCGGACAGGGAAAGCGTCGCCGCCGGACAATAGAAACCGGAACACAGGGGGATGGTCGCGTCGGGAAAAAACAAACCGTTCGAGCCGGTATCGAGAAAGCTCCTTGGCAGCGGCGTGCCTTTGTAGGTGGTGGTGAAATACCCATTGCTGTCTGCTGCATAGACGGTCGCGTTAGCGGAATCGATCTGGTTGTTGGTCTGGGTGTCGATGCCGAAGATCAGCGCGCCGGTGAGCGTGGTTGCGCCGCCGGCGGCAACCGCAGGCATCGCCACGACCACGCCGTTGTTGTTCGTGGCAAACGCGGCGACCGGGTTCGCCACCTGATCGGCCAGCGGCATCACGCTGCCGGTGCAACCCGAGGCGGTGCATTCATAGTAGTTGCCATTATTGGCCAGTGTTGTGCAGTCGGAGCCGCAATCCTGGTTTGACAGGCCGATGCCGAGTATGCCGTTGGCGCCCAGCCGGTCCACCGTGCCCAGGTTGCCAAATCCTGTGCAGGCCGACGGCACGCGCGCGAATGCGGCGCCGGTGTCGCCGGCTTGCTGCACCGGCAGGGACGGCGCGGTCTCTCCGGCGATTTTCACGTCCGCGCGATGCACCGAGCCCCAGAGATAGCCGCTGACGAACTGGGCGCATTCGCCCACCGGGTTGCCGCCGGCGCCGGAAACGGCGGGCAACGCCAGGTCGGGGTCGAGCACGCCGGGGGCGATGATGCGCAGTCCATAGGACGCGGTGTCGAGCAGCACATGATCGATGGTCTGGCAGGTCGATGTGCCGGGGCGGCACAGGGTTACGCTGACGAAGGGCACGTTGATGATCTTGTTGACACCGGCGGGGCCGCTGTCGATGACCACCGGGGCCACGTTGCCGCTGAGGTCCGATACGCCGAGCGCCACCGACCCGCTCGCACTGCCACCCGCGCCGGTGCAGCTAAGATTGTAGGTATAGGTGCCCGCGATTGCCTGCACGACGGCAACGCTCCCGCTGGTGTCGCGGCTGCCGGCCCAGGCGCCCGAGGCCACGCAGGACGACGCGTCGGTGGTGGACCAGGTGAGCGTGGAACGCTGCCCCGCCGGCACGCTCGCCGGCGCCAGGGACAGGCTGACCGTGGGGATCGGGGTGGGGGCGGCCGCCACGTCAACCGATGCGCTGTTTGCGACGCCATTACAGGTGAGGGTATAGGTGAACGTGCCGGCGGCGGATGGCATGACCAGCTTCGTGCCCGAAAGCGCCACCGCCCCGCTCCAGGCGCCGCTAGTGTCACCGCTTGCCTGGCAGCCGCTCGCGTTGGAGCTCGACCAGGTCAGCGTCGTCGATTCGCCGACGCTAAGCGAGGTCGGGCTGGCGCCGATGCTGACGATGACCGGATTGTTCGCGGAGGAGGTCGGGCTGGCGCCGATGCTGACGATGACCGGATTGCTCGCGGGGGAGGACGGGAGCGTGGCCGCAGAAGACGCGCCGCCTCCACTGCTGCCGCCGCAAGAGGCGAGCAGCAGGCAGGCGGCGAGGGCGGCAACCCGCAGGAACCCGCTGGCGCGCGGGCGGTGGAAGCGGGCGTTCATCTGCGGCTGTTGCTGCACGTCAACGCACGTCGGCGGCGGTGAAACCGGCGGGAAAATCCGCCGGGATCCAGGCGCTGCCTTCGAAGGCGCGCATATGGCCGCCCGAGTTGATGACGACCTCGGGCAGGCTTATCGCGATGGACGAACGGCCCGCCCTGGGCATCCTGGCCGATTCGGCTGCCATCGTATCGAAGTACTTGCCGAGCAAGGCCTTCAGGTCCGGCAGGACAGGCCCGTCCCAGGTAAGGGCGAACACGCGGCCGCCGGCCGAGACGTATTCGCGCACGCGGGTGCCGCTGGCCAAGGTCGTGTCGCGCGTGGTGTAGCTGGTCCCGGCGGAGGTGACGCCGGAGGCGAGCGTCGTCGCCTGCGCATCGAACTCCTGCGGGAGCCCGCCGAGCGCGGCATGGCTCGCGCCCGCGTAGGCCAGCAAAAGAACTGAAAAAACCCGCGCGGCGCGCATGAGTAACGCCTTTGGGCGCCGAGGACAATGCGAACGGATGTGGCTATGGCCGAAGTCCTTCATGGGGCTGCTCCAGGATGCAGGACCGGGGTCGTGCATGGCGGCGATATTTTGCGCAAAAGGCCGGTCGATTCAAAGCCAACAGTTGAATCTACAATAAATTCCGGGCAAAAGTTGAAATAAATTGTTGCCAACGCGCGGGTCCGGCGCAAGCCCCTGGTTTCGCCGGCGCGGCGCGCGCGCTGCACGGCTGCTAGAATCGGCGCGAATCAAGGACATCTTCTGCCAAAGGGAAATCATGGACCTCTCCGATCTGACACTGTCCGAGCAGGCCGCATTGCTGCGGCAGGGCCAATGCTCCAGCCGCGAAATCGTCGATGCGCATCTGCGCCGCATCGAGCGCTTCGACGGCAAGTTGCACGCCTACGTCGAGGTGTATGCGGCCGCGGCGCGCGAGCTTGCGCTCGGCGCCGACCGCGCGCGCTCAGGCGGCCTGCCGCTGGGCCCCTTGCACGGGCTGCCGATCTGCATCAAGGATCTGTGCGATATCGCCGGGCGCATCGGCACCATGCGCTCGCTCGCGGAGCTGCTCTCCGGCCGCG
>JBQMQE010000259.1:0-6461 GCA_052172655.1 Burkholderiales bacterium | reverse complement strand
GGTAGGCCTTGGGCCGTTTGAAGCGGGCGATGTGGTCCAGGCACAGCGCGTCGAGTTCCGCGCTTTGCGGCGCCCGGCCACGTGGGTCGCGGGCGACGACGAAGGCGATCACGACTTCGCCCCACTCCGGGTCGCTCTGGCCGACCACCGAGACCTCGCGCACGCCCGGGTGCCTGAGCAACACCTCCTCCACCTCGCGCGGGTAGATATTGGAACCGCCGGAGATGATCACGTCCTTGCTGCGGTCCTTCAGCGTCAGAAAACCTTCCTCGTCCAGGCTGCCGACGTCGCCGGTGTGCAGCCAGCCGCCCCTCAATGTCTCCGCGCTCGCCTGCGGATTGTCCCAGTAGCCGGGCATCACCGGATCGCCGCGCACCAGGATTTCGCCGATCTCGCCCGCCGGCAGCGGCCGATCGTCCGCGTCACCGACCATGACCTCGACCCCGGTGAAAGCCTGGCCGACCGAGGCCAGGCGCTGCTCGTAGCGCGGATGACCGGTCGCCGCGTGAATGGCCTTGGCCATGGCGGTGATCGTCATGGGCGACTCGCCCTGGCCGTAGATCTGCGCGAGCTTGTAGCCGAAGCGCGCCAGCGCCGCCTTGCAATCGGCCGCGTACATCGGGCCGCCGCCGTAGACGATGGTCTTGAGATTGCCCGTGTCGGCATCGCCGGGAACATCGACCAGGCGCTTGACCATGGTGGGCGCGGCAAATAGGGTGACGCCGCGATGCGCCTGCAGCAGCGCGTAGATCTCGGGCGCGTCGAAGCCGCCCGACTCGGGCACCACGTTCAGGCCCGCGTGCGCGACATGCGGCAGGATGTAGAAACCCGAACCATGCGACATCGGCGCGGCGTGGATGATAGCCTCGCCGGGGGCTATCGCATCCACGTCGGAAAAGTAGCCGAGGATCGCCGCCATTACGTTTTTCTGCGTCAGTATCACGCCCTTGGGCCGGCCGGTCGTGCCGCTGGTATAGAACAGCCAGGCCGGGTCCTCGGCCGCGCGCGCCGCCACGGGCACGGGCGCAGCGGCGCAAATCGCGGCGTAGCGCGGGCCGTCCGCATCTACCACTTCTTCGAGGCAGTCCACGCCCGCAGCGAGCGGCGCCACGGCATCGCACAGGCCGGCGCTGGCGAAACACAGACGCGCGCCGCTGTTTTGCAGGATGAATTCGAGTTCGCGCGGATGCAGCTTGGCGTTGACCGGCACCGCGCACAGTCCCGCATGCCAGCAGGCGAACAATAGCTCCACGTACTGCGGGCAGTTCTGCATCACCAGGGCGACGCGCTCGTTCGGGCGAAGGCGCCGCAGCAGCCCGGCCGCGAGCCGGGAGACGCGCTCGGCCAACTCGGCGTAGGTGCAGCTTACGCGCTCGCCGCGCGCGAGCGCCGGCAGTGATGGGTAGGCGTGCGCGCTGCGCACGAGGAGCTGGGCGATATTCACGCTCATGGCGAGCGACTCTAGCAAATTTTCGCGGCTGCGGCTGCGGCCGCGCAAGCGGAAGAATTGCAGAATAAAAAAGGGCAGGGATGACCCTGCCCTTTCAGAGCGAAGAAGAAGACTTACTTCTTCGTATCGTCTTTCTTCATTTCTTCTTTTGCTTTCTTTGCTTTCTTTGCTTTCTTTGCCTTGGCCGCTTTTTTCGTTTCATCTTTCTTGTCGCCGTCGGCCTTCATCTCGGTCTTCTCGCCCGCCGGTTTAACGTGCGATGCGGCGAAAGCGGACCCGGCGGAAGCAGCGAATACAGCGGCGATCAGTACAGACAGAAGCTTGCTCATTTTGACTCCTCGTTGATGGATTTAAGTTGCCGGCGCGCTCCCTACCGCCTCTACCCATCGTCCCGTCTTGAGGAGCCGACATCGATAACGCGGTGCAAGCATAGCGGTGATGGCCGCAATGCCGGAATTGCCAATAACGGCCGAGCCGCCAAGGCGTTGACAAGTTTCTGCAAGCCCAGTCCATGCGGGGTTGTCTGAAGAAAGTGCAAAACAATCAATGCTATACTTCAAGTACCGCAACACAGGCCTGGCCCAGGCCGGAAACATTTCGATGCACCCGACCTGACATGCGCCGCCCGCTCACCCTGGGTTTCCTTTTCGCTTTCGCCATCGGCAGCGTCGCGGCGCAAGCGGCACCCTATACCCCGCAATCCGACGACGAGGTCCTGGAGCGCCTGCCGTTCAAAGCCTCGGCCGCGGAGGGCGGCGAATTGCGCCAGTTGCGCCGCGCGCTCGCTGAGCAGCCACAGAATCTGGAGCGGGCCTTGGCCCTGGGGCGGCGCTACTTCGATCTCGCCAGCGCCGAGGGCGACCCGCGCTACGTCGGCTACGCCGAGGCGGCGATCCGCCCCTGGACCCAGGCCGCTGAACCGCCGACAGAAGTCTTGCTGATGCGCGCGCTGCTGCGCCAGTACCGGCACGAATTCGATGCTGCCCTGGCCGACCTGGCGCAGGCGGCGGAACGCGATCCCGCCAATGCCGAGATCTGGTCCTGGCGCTCGGCCATCCTGCTGGTGCAGGCGGACTATGCCGGCGCGCGCGCGGCCTGCGCCAGGCTCGCGCCCCTGGCAAGCGCGCTGCTCGCCACCTCCTGCAATGCGATCATCGACGAGCGCACCGGGAAAGCGGAACAGGCTTACGCGGAATTGTCCAAGGCCCTGGCGCAGCGGCCCGAGGCCGACCCCGAGCTCAGGCTCTGGATCGAAACGCGGCTTGCCGAAACGGCGCAGCAACTGGGCCGCGACGAGCTGGCCGAGCGCCATTTCAAGGCCGGGCTGGCGCTGGGCGTCATCGACGGCTACATCCTCGGCGCCTACGCCGATTTTCTGCTGGACCACGGCCGGCCGGCGGACGTCGTGCCTCTGCTGCGCGATTGGGAGCGCTCCGACATCCTGCTGCTGCGCCTGGCGCTGGCGGAACAGGCGGCCAGGCTTCCGGGCGCGGCGGCGCACATCGCCATGCTGAAGGAGCGCTTCGACGCGTCGGCCCTGCGCGGCGACAAGCTGCACCAGCAGGAGGAAGCGCGTTTTCACCTGTATTTGCTCGACGACGCGCCGGGCGCGCTGCGGCTGGCGGCCGAGAACTACCAGTTGCAGCGCGAGCCGCGCGATGCGCGCATCCTGCTGCAAGCGGCGCTCGCGCTGAAAGATGCACATGCGGCGCAACCAGCCCTGGACTGGATGAGGACGAGCGGGTACGAGGATCCGGCGTATGCGAGGCTGGCGCGGGAATTGCAGGCGAGCGCGAAATGAGCCGCGCTCTGGCGCTGCTGCTGCTCATCGCAAGTTTCGCGGCCGAGGCGCACAAGCCGAGCGACAGCTACCTGCGCCTGAAAATCGACGGCGCGCAGGTCATCGGCCAATGGGACATCGCGCTGCGCGATCTGGAGCAGGCGATCGGACTGGACAGCAACGGCGACGGCGACATCACCTGGGGCGAGTTGCGCGCGCGTCAAGCCGACATCGCCGCCTATGCGCTCGCGCGCCTGAGCTTCAAAGGCGACGCGAATGACTGTCCGTTGCGCGTCACCGGGCACCAGGTCGACCACCACAGCGACGGCGCCTACGAAGTGCTGCGCTTCGCCGCGGACTGCGGCAGCGCGCCCGCGGCGATCGAGATCGGCTACAAGCTCTTTTTCGATTTCGATGCCCAGCACAAGGGCCTGCTCAACCTCGAGTATCAGGGAAGAATTCAAAGCCTGGTATTCACGCCGGAGCGCTCGAAACAGAGCTTCGTGCTGGGCGAGATGTCCGCGTTCCGGCAATTCCTGAGCTATGGCCGCGAAGGCGTGTGGCATATCTGGATCGGCTACGATCACATTCTGTTCCTGCTGTCGCTGCTGCTGCCGGCGGTGCTGCTGCGCCAGCGCCATCACTGGCTGCCGGTAGCGCGCTTCGCTGATGCGTTCTGGGACGTGTTCAAGATCGTGACCTCGTTCACCGTGGCGCATTCGATCACGCTGTCGCTGGCTGCGCTGGGCGTGATAGCGCTGCCCTCGCGGCTGGTGGAATCGGCCATCGCCGCCTCGGTGATGCTGGCTGCGCTGAACAACCTCGCGCCGGTCGTGGGCGGCAGGCGCTGGGTGGTGGCCTTCGCCTTCGGCCTGATACACGGCTTCGGCTTCGCCAGTGTGCTGACCGAGCTCGGCCTGCCGCGCGACACGCTGGTGCTCGCGCTGGTGGGCTTCAACCTCGGCGTGGAAGGCGGGCAGCTCACGATAGTCGCGGCCTTCCTGCCCTTGGCCTACTATTTGCGCGCGAGCGCATTTTACCGGCGCGTGGTCCTGTTTGCCGGTTCGGTGGCGATTGTGGCCGTCGCCACGATCTGGCTGCTGGAGCGCGCGCTGAACCTGAAACTGATCTCGGCCTGAAGCCCGCACTGCGCTAGACTTCCCCCGTCCGCATTCCCAATTTCCGCCTGTTCCGCCTGCGCATGATCGACCTGTCCACGCAACGCTACGCACTGATTGCGCTCGCCGCCGCCGCGCTGTTCGGCGCCAGCACGCCGCTGGCGAAGCTGCTGCAGGCCGAGATCACACCGGGCCTGCTCGCCGGCCTGCTGTACCTTGGTAGCGGCGCGGGACTGGCGCTCGCGCGAGTCATCCGGCGCTTCAGCCGGCGCACGGCCGAAGCGCCGCTGCAAGCGGGGGACACGCCCTGGCTCGCCGGGGCGGTGCTAAGCGGCGGCGTCGCCGCGCCGCTGCTCTTGATGTGGGGGCTGGCCGGCGCCAGCGCTTCCGGCGTGTCGCTGCTGCTCAGCCTGGAGGCGATATTGACCGCGCTGATCGCAGCGCTGGTGTTCAAGGAAGCGGTCGGGGGGCGCATCTGGCTCGCCGCCTGCATGATGCTCGCCGCCGCCCTGCTGCTGGGGTACGACCCGCAGGCCGGCTTCGGGCTGTCGCTGCGCACGCTCGCAGTCGTCGCAGCCTGCGCGCTGTGGGCGCTGGACAACAACCTCACCCGCCGCATCGCGGCCGCCGATCCGGTCAACACCGCCATGATCAAGGGCCTCGCCGCGGGCTGCGTCAACGTCATTGGCGCCCTGGCTTTGGGCGCCAGGTTTCCGCAGGCGCTGCCGCTGGCAGGGGCGCTCATGCTCGGCTGGCTCGGCTACGGCGTGAGCCTGGTGTTATACATTCTCGCCCTGCGCCACCTCGGCAGCGCGCGCGCCGCCGCGCATTTTTCCACCGCGCCTTTCATCGGCGCGGCGCTCGCAATCGCCCTGTTGCGCGAGCCGCTGACCGCCGGCTTTGCGGCCGCATTCCTGCTCATGCTCGCCGCCACCTGGCTCGCGCTCACGGAGCGGCACGGGCATGCGCATGCGCATGAAACGCTGGAGCATCGGCATCTACACACGCACGACGCGCATCACCAGCACGCGCACCGCGGCGACGAGGGCCCCGAGCCGCATTCGCACCCGCACCGGCACGCGCCGCTCGCGCACAGCCATGCGCATTTGCCGGATCTGCATCACCGGCACCCGCACTAGAAGCGCAAGCTGTCCGCGGCGCGCTATCATCCATCCGAGAACCGTGTGAACAAACTCTTCGGCTGTTAGCGCCAACCATGCTCGCATCCGCTTTGTGGGCGCTCGCCGCCGCCGCCGGCCTGGGCGCGGCCATGATCACCACGCGGCTGGGCCTGCGCTATGCGTCTCCCGCGGCCGGCGCGGCGATAGGCGTGCCCTCCACCACGCTGATTTTCTGGTGTCTGGCGCCGTTTCTGCTCGACACCGGCGGATTCAATCTTCGCGCGGCCGGAATTTTCGCGCTGGTCGGCTTGTTCTTTCCGGCGGCGGTGACGCTGCTCACTTACACCGGCAACCAGCGCATGGGGCCGACCATCACCAGTTCCGTTTCCTGCACCACGCCCTTGTTCGCCTTGTCAGGGGCCATCCTGTTCCTGGGCGAAGGGCTCACCGCGGGCAATGTGCTCGGAACCGCCGCCATCGTTCTCGGCATGCTGGTGCTGACCTGGAGCGGGGAGGCGCGAGCGCGCAGTTGGCCGCTGTGGGCGATCGCTCTGCCGTTCGCTGCGGCGGCGCTGCGCGCGCTGGCGCAAGTCCTGACCAAGGCCGGGCTCGCGCTCTGGGGCAGCCCTTACACGGCCGGCCTGATCGGCTACACGGTATCGGCCGTGCTAATCCTCGCGGCCACGCGCCTGCGCGCAGCGCGGGCGCCGACCGACCGCCGCGCCATTCCCTGGTTCGTCGCCACGGGGTTGCTCAACGGCGGCAGCGTGTTCCTGATGTATACCGCTTTGGCCAAGGGCCAGGTGGCGCTGGTCTCGCCCATCGTCGCGACCTATCCGTTGTTCACGCTGGTCCTGAGCCTGCTGCTCCTGCGGCAGGAGCGCGTGAGCTCGCGCGTTGCGCTGGGGGCGGTGCTGACGGTGGCGGGGGTGGCGGTACTGCTCGCTTTCTAGCGAAAGATATCTACCAGTGTGTTGAAAAAGGGGGTCGGG
>JBQMQE010000258.1:0-6471 GCA_052172655.1 Burkholderiales bacterium | reverse complement strand
GGGACCGAGGAAGCGGGATCGAGACCTTCGGGGTGCCTCCCCTCATACCGCTCCGAGTCAGGCGCCGTATCGGTAATTCGCAATGGGCCTCCAAGCCATGCACGGGAAGTAGAATGGAACTGAACCCGGTTCAATCCGGCGCATCAGTCCCCGTTGACGCTAGGGCGCGGCGGTCACGGTCCCTGCTGCCGGTGAATCGCGCAACGGACCGGGCAGACGCAAAACCTGGCGCCGCCGAAATCCAGGTGGTATGGACACTTGGGCCAGTCCGCGCTACGCACGCACAGGACGTTCTCGCTGTGCGCTGTCTCAACGTCGCACATCGGGCTGTCGCCGCACTGGCCGGTGCGCAGGCAGGAAAAGTCGTGGCTGCACTTGGTGGCCTGCTTGAGTATCGCCGCAGGAACTTCGAACACTGTCTGAATTCCTCCCCCCTTTTTTCGAACTTTGATCTGCCTTGGGGCGGGCGTATTGACAAATATCAGATTTGCTTCATTACTGCGCCGCAGCGGAGCTGCAGCCTGCGGGATCGAATGAATTGCCGTTCAGGCAGCCTGCGCAGTGGGGGACTCGGACGCTTTGCGGATACTTTGCTCGTCGGGCAATTGCCAGGTAATCAACAGTGAGCAGATCGCCACGGCCCCGAGTACCAGCAGGGCGGAGCCGAAGCCGGCCGCCTTGACCGCCGGTCCCAGCGCCCAGACGGCCATCGAACTTACGCTGAAGGAAACAGCCAGGCGCATGCCGCTTACGCGGGAGCGAATGCTGTCATCGACGAAGCGCGCGATGATCGCGTCGGTGAACGGGATCGAGCCGAAAACCAGCACCATGAAAATAATCATGGCAGCGTAGAGTGCCCAGCCCTGGCTGATGGCGGCGAGCAGGAAAACGGGGCCCTGGCAGGCGATGATGGCCAGCATTACGTTGCGTATCGGAAAGCGGTCTATCAGGCGCCCCACCGCCAACTGCGACACCGAAGACAGCGCATACACCACCGCGAGCAGCATGCCGAGCAAGGCCGGCTGTTGCACCAGAATCGGCAGCCGCGCTTTGAGCAGCTCGCCGTTGCCGTTGGTGGTGAAATTGAACAGGATGCTGCTGGTAATGGCGAGCATGGTCATCACCAGGAATACCCGGTTGCGGGTGGCGGTCGGAAGTTCGATCTGCCTGACGGTCTGTTTCCCCGGCGCGCCTTGCTCGACCGGCGCGATTTTCATGAACAGCAAACCGCAGACTATCGAGATGAGGCCGGGCACGACGAAGGCAGTCCTCCAGTCCGCGTATTGAATCAGGAATCCCGTCGATATGGCCGCGGCGGCAATGCCCAGATTGCCGGCCATGCCGTTGATGCCTATGGTGATGCCCGGCTTGCGCGTGTGCCGCAGCAACATCGGGATGCCCACCGGATGGTAGACCGATGCAAAAACGCCCATCAAGCCGAGCGCCAGCGCCAGTTGCCAGGCGTTCCGGGTGAGAGCAATCAGCAGGGCGGAAGCGCCCATGCCGAAGAAAAAAACGAGCATCATCGCGCGCCGGCTCCACAGGTCTCCCAGCCGCCCTGAAGGAAACGATCCGATACCGAACATGAGGAAGGCGCCGGTGGTGTAGGGCATGAGATCTTCCCAGCGCCCGATGCCGAAGTCGTGCGCGATGGCCGATACCGCGGTCGCGAACACGAGCAGCATCAGGTGATCGATTGCGTGGGCGAGGTTCAGCAGCAGCGAGGTGACGCGCCAGCGCATCGGGACTTCCGGTGATTGGGTGGCGCAAGTTTAACCCGGATTGGCGATCGCTTCCGACCTGCCCCGGTCGCCGAACGCAGGCTGCGCCCGGATCAAAGGCGCCGCGGTGCTACCAGCGCAGCAGGCGCGGACCGAGGAGGGCGCCGACGGCGGTCGGGATCAGTATGCCGAGCAGATACCAGAAGCCGATAAAAGGCGCCGCCAGTTCCGGGCAGTGCACGCTATACACCATAGTGCCGACCGCGCCGGCAAGCAGCCCTGCAGCGGCACCGGCAAGGCGCAAACGCGTCGGGGCAAGTCCCTTCATCGCCCATACCACTGCGACAAACACCGGCGCGGATAGCAGAGCGATCAGGAACGGGCAGGAGTTCCAGGTATCACCGAAGAACAGCACCTTACGCTGCGCTTCGTCCGCGCGTACAAGCACGACTGCTGCGAGCAGCCAGATCGCGAGTACCGGTGCGCCGAGGACGCCAGGCACCCAGACAAGGTTCAGGCCCGGCCGCGACAGGCGCAAGGCCGCGAGCAAACTGGCCGCGGCGAAACTGGTGACAAACGCGATTTTGGCCCAGAACATGGGCATCATCATGGCTGCAGCAAAATCATGGCGTGGACCGAGCAGGATGGCCATCAGCAGCGCGGCACCCGCGGCACCCCAGCCGAGGGCAATCGCGTAGCGACGCGCTGCCTGGTTCGGCCGTACCGCGCCGGCGCCGGTCGCCAGCAAGGTCACCAGATCGTCGGTCCTCATGCGTCGCCTCTTATCATTGCCGCCAGCGCCTTCAGGCCGCGGTGCACGCCCACCTTGACCGCCGACTCCGACATGCCCGTGAGTCGCGCGGTTTGCGTCACCGACAGACCCTCCAGTTTCATATGCACAATGGGCAGACGCTGCCGCTCGGGCAGTTGCGCGAGCAGCTTGCCCAGATCGCGGCGCGCATCCGCGGCGTCGGTGTCCGCTGTGCCCGCCAAGCCGAGCTCGTCGTCCAGCGGGTCGGTGAGCAGGTCTCGCCGCGCGCGCCGGCGCAGCAAATCGACCAGCTTGTACTTCGCGATCGCGTGGATCCACGCCGTCAACGGCTGTCCCGCGTCGTAGGTATGACGTTGGTTATGTATGGCCAGCAGCGATTCCTGCACCAGATCCTCCACCTCGTCCGGCAAGCGGGCGAGACGCTTCCTCAGGAAGGCGCGCAAATGCGCGCTCAGTTCCTGCAGAAACGCATGATAGGCCGGGTCGTCACCACCGAGTCCGCGTACGAGCAGATTTCTGAGCCTCTCCTCGCTCGCGTTCAGGCGGCCTGTCTCTTGCATTCGTTGCATCGAAGCCTTTGGTTACAGCTATGCGGGAATAAGTTCAAATCTCGCCTACCGTTGACGAATTGTGCCCTAGCGTGTAACCGTGCGCCAGTTCCCGCCGAACTAACTGTCATAGCGCGGCAAACGGATGGTTGCCGAGGCGGGGCACCCGGCTCGGCCAGGGGTCTGCATCGGCACCGGCGCCAGCGACCTCGCTGGTGTAGTGGCGCAGTAATGTCATGCGCATAATCTTTCGGAGAATGTTATGGATCGTCGTCAATCACTGAAATGGCTGTTGGGCTTATCCGCACTACCGACAATCAGCGCCGGCCTTGCGCTGGCGAAGGAGGGTGCCGGCCCGGTGCTGCGCAAGTCGAAAGCCGAGTGGGCCGCGTTGCTGCCGCCTCCCGCGTATCGCGTATTATTCGAGGAGGATACGGAACGCGCCGGCACGAGCCCCTTGAACCAGGAAAAGCGTGACGGAACTTTCGTCTGCGCCGCCTGCAACCAGCCTTTGTTCGATAGCAGCAAAAAATACGAGAGCGGCACCGGCTGGCCGAGCTTCTGGCAGTCGCTGCCAGGAGCCGTGGCCAGCAAGACCGATTTCAATTTGCTCTATCCGCGCACGGAATATCACTGCACGCGTTGCGGTGGGCATCAGGGCCACATTTTCGATGACGGCCCGCCACCGACGGGCAAGCGCTATTGCAACAACGGCGTCGCGCTGCAATTCGTGCAGCGCGCCGACAAACTGCCGGAGCTGCGCACATGAAGACCAACTTGGGACTAGCCGGCTTCGCCGCGACTGTATTGCTGTTGCTGGCCAGTGTCGGTTTCACCGCCGGCGCGCAGCCGGCAAAACCCGCGGACAGTACGATGGCCGCTGCGACCGCCGTTTTCGCCGGCGGCTGCTTCTGGTGCGTGGAAGCGGATTTCGACAAGCTGCCGGGCGTGCTCGCGACGCAATCCGGTTACACCGGCGGCAAGACCAAAAATCCCAGCTATCATCAGGTCAGCGCCGGCGGCAGCGGACACACCGAGGCAGTGCGCGTAAGCTACGACCCGGCGAAAGTAAGCTATCAGCAACTGGTCGACTACTTCTGGCGCCATATCGACCCGACGGTAAAGGACCGGCAGTTCTGCGACGTCGGCACGCAGTATCGCAGCGCCATCTACTGGCAGAACGAGGCCGAACGCAAGATCGCCGAAGCCAGCCGCGACGACTTGCTGAAAAGCGGCAAGCTGAAGCAGGTGTTTACGGAAATCGCCGCCGCCTCGGCGTTCTACCCCGCCGAGGAATATCACCAGGATTACTACATGAAAAATCCGATCCGCTACGCCTACTATCGCCATGGCTGCGGCCGGGACGCCCGGGTGCAGGAGATCTGGGGCCACAAGTAGGCCGCATAGCCGACTGACACCTGAGGATTGGTTCCGATTTGTGCCCGCCGCTGTAACCGCGCGCCACTCGGCGGCGAAGTAAGCTTCAGAGCGCATCAAATGCGTCGCGCTTGGCGCGCAATGCGCGGCCGGCCAAACTACCTTAAAAGGCGCCTTACCCATGAATTCGCGTGGAATCACCCTGTGCATGCTCCTCACCGCGTCTTCGGCAGCCCTGCCGCTGACCGCTTTCGCTTCCTGCGATGCGCGCAGCGGGCCGAACACTGCTGCGCTGGTCGAGCTCTACACCTCAGAGGGCTGCTCCAGTTGTCCGCCGGCCGACCAGCAGCTCAGACGCCTGCGCCAGGCGCTGGATGCATCCGCTGAGGTGGTGCCGCTGGCGCTGCACGTGGGCTATTGGGACTACATCGGTTGGAAGGACCCGTACGCGCAGGATAGATTCGGCGAGCGTCAAAGCTGGCTGGTCCGTGCCAACCAGCAGCAGACGGTCTATACGCCCCAGTTCTTCGTCGGCGGAACTGAGTTGCGCGCATGGCGGAGCGGACTGCGGGACAGGGTGCGGCAGCTCAATGCCCGGCCGGCCGCGGCCGCCATTCGCGTGCGTGCGAACATCAAGCCGAACGGTGCGCTGGCGCTCCAGGCCGAGGCGACAGCGCGCGCCGGGGCCGAGCCGGCCGCACTGTACCTGACGCTCGCCGAAAGCGGCCTCGCCTCGAAAGTGACACGCGGCGAGAACGGTGGCGTGACCCTGGCGCACGATCATGTGGTGCGTGCATGGATCGGGCCGGTCCGCCTGACCAAAGGCAGCGCACGGGTACAGCGCGACATCGCCCTGCCGGCTGCGTGGAACCGCGCACGGCTGGAGCTGGTCGCTTTTGTGCAGGATGAGCGCACTGGCGGCGTGCTCCAGGCGGTGAGCGCAAACCAGTGCGCGGGCTCCTGATTTCTGACGGGGTGTTCCCATGACCGACTCCACCCTCACCATTCACCCAGTCTGGTTGCGCGCGACGCACTGGCTCAATGCGCTCGCGGTGGTGATCATGACCATGAGCGGCTGGCGCATTTACAACGCCTCGCCACTGTTCGACTTCAAATTCGCCAAAGCGATCACGCTCGGCGGCTGGCTCGGCGGCGCTATTCAGTGGCACTTCGCGGCGATGTGGTTGCTTGCCGCCAATGGCCTGGTGTACCTGCTGTGCAACGCCGGCACCGGGCGCATCGTGCGCAAGTTTTTTCCGCTGTCGCCGCGCGCCATCGTCGCCGATCTGCTCGCGGCATTTCGCGGCCAACTGTCACATTCAGATCTGCGCCAGTACAACGCGGTGCAGCGCGCAAGCTATCTGTTCGTGATCGCCGACGCGGTGCTGCTGGTGCTGTCGGGCTTGGTGCTGTTTAAATCGGTGCAGTTTCCGCTGCTGCGCGAGCTGCTCGGCGGCTACGAGGCGGCGCGTCGCGTGCATTTTTTCGCCATGACCGCGATGTTTGCGTTCGTTATCGTGCATCTGGCAATGGCGGCGTTGGTGCCGCGCACATTGCTGGCGATGATCCGCGGCCATTAAGGAAGCAATGTGATGATCAAAAAATCCCCAAAATTGGTCACGATCGACGGCGACGCCGTGGTGAAGGAAGCGCTGCGCCGCATCGGGCAGCCCTCGCGCCGCCAGTTCCTGCAGCGCTCGCTCTCGCTCGGCGGCCTGTCGCTGCTGACCGGCTGCGCGATCGTCGACGAAGACAGCGTCGAGCATGCGCTGATGAAAGTCTCGCGCTTCAACGACAAAGTGCAGGGCTGGTTGTTCGATCCCACCCGGCTGGCGCCCACCTATCCCGAGTCGATGATCACGCGGCCGTTCCCGTTCAACGCCTACTACGGCGAGGACGAGATACGGCAAGTCGATGCGGACAGCTACCGGCTCGAGGTCGCCGGACTGGTGGCCGACAGGCACGCCTGGACGCTCGCCGAACTGCGGGCGCTGCCGCAGACCGACCAGGTCACGCGCCACATCTGCGTCGAAGGATGGAGCGCCATCGGCAA
>JBQMQE010000257.1:0-6483 GCA_052172655.1 Burkholderiales bacterium | reverse complement strand
GCTGGACGGCGTGATCTCGGGCGAACACGGCATCGGCATCACCAAGCTCGAGTACCTTGACGCGCATGAAATCGAGGCTTTCCGCGCCTATAAGGAAAAGGCCGATCCGCACGGGCGCTTCAACGCCGGCAAGCTGCTCGCCGGAGGCGATCTCAGGAACGCCTACACGCCCAGCTTCAGCCTGCTCGCGGCCGAGTCGCTGATCATGGAGCAGTCGGAAACGGGCAGCATCGCCGACTCGATCAAGGATTGCCTGCGCTGCGGCAAATGCAAACCGGTGTGTTCGACCCACGTGCCGCGCGCCAACCTGCTCTACAGTCCGAGGAACAAGATTCTCGCGACATCGCTCCTGATCGAAGCGTTTCTGTACGAGGAGCAGACGCGCCGCGGCATATCGCTAGCGCATTTCGACGAATTCAGCGACGTCGCCGATCACTGCACCGTGTGCCACAAATGCGCCGATCCGTGCCCGGTGGACATCGATTTCGGCGACGTGTCGATCGCAATGCGCAATATGCTGCGTAAGCAGGGCAAGAAGAAGTTCAATCCCGGCACCGCCGCCTCGATGCTGTTTCTGAACGCGACCAACCCGAACACCATCAAGATCGCGCGCACCGCGATGATAGCCTGGGGCTACCGCGCGCAGCGCCTCGCCCACCGCGCATCGATCATGCTGGGCCTGGCGCAGCGCCAGACGCGACGGCCGCCGGCCACGGTCGGGCGGCCTGCCCTGCGCGCGCAGGTGGTGCATTTCATCAACAAGCCGATGCCGGGCAAGCTGCCCAAACGCACGGCGCGCGCCCTGCTCGAGCTCGAGGACCGCCACATCGTGCCCATCATCCGCGATCCGGCCAAGGTGACCGAGGATTCCGACGCGGTGTTCTACTTTCCCGGCTGCGGCTCGGAACGGCTGTTCAGCCAGGTGGGGCTGGCGACGCAGGCGATGCTGTACGCGATCGGCGCGCAGTGTGTGCTACCGCCGGGATACCTGTGCTGCGGCTACCCGCAAACCGCCGCCGGCGAGGAGGAAGCGGGCAGGCGCATCATCACCGACAACCGCGTACTGTTTCACCGCGTCGCCAACACCCTCAATTACCTCGACATCAAGACCGTGATCGTGTCCTGCGGCACCTGCATGGACCAATTGCAGAAATACGAATTCGACAAAATCTTCCCCGGCTGCCGCCTGCTCGACATCCACGAATACCTGCTGGAGCAGGGGGTAAAGCTGGCCGGCGTCGCCGGCGTGCGCTACATGTACCACGACCCCTGCCACACGCCGATGAAGACCTACCAGCCGCTGAAGGTGGTCAACCAGCTCATGGGCAGCGCGGTCGCGTTGAACGAACGCTGCTGCGGCGAAGCGGGCACGCTCGCCCTGACCCGGCCCGACATCTCGACCCAGGTGCGCTTCCGCAAGGAAGAGGAAATGAGGAAAGGCGCGGCGGCAGTGCGTGCCGGCGCCGGCGCCGGCGGTGAAACATTCGAGGGCGAAGTCAAGATTCTCACTTCCTGCCCGTCCTGCCTGCAGGGCCTGGCGCGCTACAACGACGATGCCGGCACCAGCGCCGACTACATCGTCGTCGAGATTGCCAGGCACACGCTCGGCCCCGACTGGATGGCCGACTACGTGGCCAAGGCGAACCAGGGCGGGATCGAGCGCGTGCTGCTCTGAGCCGCCGCGCCGCGTGAATAACATCAGATTCAGCGCTCAATCCGCTCCGGCCGTGAACAAGTTGACAGCCGCCTCCTGTGAATTATGCGATTCTGCCGGCGGCGAGACGCTGTGGCAGGACGAACTGTGTCGCGTGGTCCTGGTCGATGACCGCGACTATCCGGGATACTGCCGCGTAATCCTCAACCGGCATGTGAGCGAAATGACCGACCTGGATGCAGCGACAAGGCAAAGACTGATGCGCGTGGTGTTTGCCGCAGAACAGGCTTTGCGCGAGCTGATGCAGCCGGCGAAAATCAACCTCGCCAGCCTGGGCAACATGGTGGCGCACCTGCACTGGCATGTGATCGCGCGCTTTGCCGACGACAAGCACTTTCCCGGTTCCGTCTGGAGCGAGGCGAGGCGCCCCGGCGTGCCGCGTCCGCTCGACCGTGTCGCCCTGCGGCGAGCCTTGCACAAATTGCTGCAAGCGGTGGCAGAATGAGCGGAATACCGGCCCGCTGACCCCCATGCCTGAATTCGAGCTGCCCGAAATCTCCGCCGACGCACAGCCGGAGTTCACCGACAGCGCCTCCTGTGCTGTGTGGCTGGCCGAGTTGCCTCTGGCCAACGTGGCGCCTTCGCAAATCCGGCTGCTGGACCAGTTGCGCTCGCTGAACCGCTTCGAATTGCCTTGCGCCGAGCGGCTGAAGGTGCTGGAGGCCTTGCGCGAACCGATCTATTTCCTGCAAGAGCATCAGATCAAGAAGCTGGCCAACAAACCGCTGCCGCTCACGCAGGTGGAGCGCGGCATTTTCGGGCAGGTAGTCGGCCTGTGGCAGGAACTGCTGATCGGCTACCAGCGCTGCCTGGCCGAAGCAGACGAGGGCAAACGCGAAAGCCTGACCGCGCTCATCTGCCAGCGCGCTCTGGACTGCGTGGCATCGAACATGTTCGATCACTGCCGCATCTATCACGTCTTTCCCGACGCCTACTGGCTGACCCTGCACCAGCTCTACCGCAGGGCTGACGCGTCGGGCGAGACCGCCACGGCGGTCGCGGATTCGGTGAAAAAGACCGATGTAAGCTGCGCCGAGGTGTATGTGCGCGCGCTGCTGTTGGTGCTTGCCAACCCGAACGAGCAACTGCAAAAGCAACTGGTGCAGATCCAGCGCTGGCTGGAACGCTGGGCCCAGCACGCTCCCGTCCGGCGCACGCCGCCCGAGGACAAGAGCCTGCCGCCGCTGCTGCTGGATTCTTCCGCCGCCGCGGGTGCTTACCGTGAAGCCGACGCCGGCGGGCGCAAGGCCTCGGCCTGGCTCGACATCAGCGAACTTGCGCACACCCTGAAAAAGTGCGTGCTGGTGCTGCGCAAGGGCGAGGCGCCCGCCAGCCTGGGGCTGGGCGAGGATTGCGCCATGCCCAGCGTCGAGCAACTGCTGCTGCTTCTGTTGCGCCTGTGGTGCGAGGGCAAGAACGTACGGGTACAGACGCGTCGCAGCGCCAACGCAAAGGCGCAGGTGTGCAACACCCTCGTCTCGATGCACTACCATATCTCGGGCAAGACGTTCCGCCAACCCGGGCATGCAACCACGCTGACGCGGCAGCAGCGCGACGAGATCGCCGCCTTCGGCCACGCCAGCACGCGCCACGAAGAGGCGTATATCGAAGCCGGGGGCTACGCCATCGAGGACTGGCTGCTGCTGGAGGAAAGCCTGTCCGGCCTGCGCATCCTGCGCCCGGCCGGAGCCGGCGGCGGGCGCTATGCGCACAATCAGCTGATCGCAGTGCGTCCGGCCGACGCCAGGAATTTCCTGGTGGGTATAGTGCGTTGGTTCATGACCGACGAGAAGGACGATCTCCACCTCGGCGTACGCATCGTCCCGGGGGTGCCGCAAGCCGTGGCCGTGCGCCCCACCGGAATCAACGCGAGGGCGGAAAAATTCGCGCCCGCGCTATATTGCCCGCCTATCGCCGCGCTGTCCGTGCCGGCCTCCATGATCCTGCCCCCCGGCTGGTACCGGCCCAAGCGCATACTGGAAGTCTGCAGCGACAGCACCGAGTTGCTGCTGCTCAGCGGCCTGATCGAGCGCGGCAGCGATTTCGAGCGCGTCGCGATCGAGCCGGCGCGCTAGGCTGCTTTTCAATCTGCGCTTTCCCCATTTCCGTCGCATGCTGCGAACGGTTAAGACCCAACACGGGTGTGCGTATTTTATACAGCGTCGCAACTGTGTAATAACGGGGGCGCGACTTCTAAAGCGGCGGTTCAGAGTTGCCTCATGTCCGCAACCTGCGCCGCTTCGGCCGCGGAGTTGACGCGCCGCGCCGGGAACACCGCGGAAAAGCTGCTGCCCCTGCCCGGTACGCTCTCGATTTCCAGCGTCGCCTGATGACGCGCCAGCACGTGCTTGACTATGGCCAGGCCGAGCCCGGTGCCGCCGGTCTCGCGCGAACGGCTGTGATCGACGCGGTAGAAGCGCTCGGTCAGGCGCGGGATATGGCGCGGCTCGATGCCCGGGCCGGTGTCGCTGACGCTGAACACCGCCTGCCCACCGCGCCGCCTCCAACTGAGCCGGATATCCCCGCCTGCGGGCGTGTGGTGCACGGCATTGCTCACCAGGTTGCCGAAGGCGCTGCGCAGCTCCTGCGCGTTGGCGAGCAGCGCAAGCGGGTCTTCGATACTGAGCTCGATGCGATGGCGCCCGGCGCTCAGAGCCAGGGCTTCATCGCGCACGCCGGCGAGCAGCGCCGAAACGTCGACCAGGATTTCGCCGCTCGACGGGCTGCTCTCCAGCGCCGAGAGCGTGAGCAAGTCTTCCACCAGCCGCTGCATGCGCCGCGCGTGCTCGCGCATCATCTCCAGATAGCCCTGCCGGCGCTGCTCGTCCAGTTTGACTTCGCTGTCGGTGAGCGTCTCCAGAAATCCGGCCACCACGGTGAGCGGGCTTTTCAGTTCATGCGAGACGTTGGCGACGAAATCGCGCCGCATGGTTTCGACTTTCTCCGCCTGGGTGATGTCGCTCGCGAGCAGGAGCTTTTGCGCCTCGCCGTAGGCAATGATCGTCAGCGACAGCACCCGGCCCTCGCCGCGGGCCAGGCGCAGGGTGAGCGGCTCGGCGTATTCGCCCTGCTCGAGATAGGCGGCGAGATCGGGGTGTCGCACCAGGTTGACCAGGGGTTGGCCCGGGTCGCGCTGCTCGTCCAGCCCCAGGTACAGACTGGCGATCGGGTTGCACCACTCGATGTGATCGTGGGCGTCGAGCAGGACGACGCCATCGGGGAAAGCCAGCCCCGCGTTGCGAAAGCGCGCGAGGTCATGCGCGAGTTGCCGCTCCTGTTTGATGCGCGCGCGCACGAAACGGTAGAGCGCGACCAGCACCTGCTCCCAGGCGCCGCCACCCTCCGGCACCGGCCTGACCATGGGATCGCGCAGCCAGTCGGCCAGTGCCGCCAGATTAAGCACATGGCGCGCGAGCAGCAGCACGAGGCCAAGGCAGACGGCCGCGAGCGCCCAGACCGGGCCGGCGAGCGGCCAGACGATCAGACCGACGACGCCTATGCCGGCAAGCGCCCACGCGCTGCGCATCCAGACAGAGCTCAATTGGGACCCGTTAGAGATTTGGCGCTGGTTTCAGAGCGATTGAAACAATCCCTCAATGGCCGATGAACCTATTTCGCCGACTGCCGATTATCGCATGCGCGGCCCGGCTCCCGCGCTGCCACAGGGTTCAGGCCGCGGCGGCGAAACGGTAGCCGGTTCCGCGCACGGTCTCGATCAGCGCATCATGACCGCTCGCCTCCAGCGCCTGGCGCAGCCGGCGGATGTGCACATCCACGGTGCGCTCCTCGACGTACACATGATCGCCCCATACCTGGTCGAGCAATTGCGTGCGGCTATGCACGCGCTCGGCGTGGGTCATGAAAAAATGCAGCAGGCGGAACTCGGTCGGTCCCAGCTCCAGGCTCATGCCGTTGCCGCTGACCCGATGCGCGGCCGGATCCAGCCGCAGACCCCGTGCCTCGACCACATCGTCCGTCATCTGCGGCGCGCGCCGGCGTAGCACCGCCTTGATGCGCGCCAGCAGTTCGCGCGGCGAAAACGGCTTGGTAACGTAATCGTCCGCGCCCGCCTCCAACCCGATGACCTTGTCCTGCTCGGCCGACTTGGCGGTGAGCATGATGATCGGGATGCCGCGGGTGCGCGCGCTGCCGCGCAACTGGCGCGCGATCGCCAGGCCCGACTGCCCCGGCAGCATCCAGTCGAGCAGCACCAGATCGGGCAGCGTCTGGCGTATGATGCCAAACGCCTGCTCTGCGTCCGCAGCGCGCAAGGCATGGTGACCGGCGCCCTCCAGGTTGACGGCTATCAGTTCCTGGATGGCGGCTTCGTCTTCTACAATTAAAATATTGAGCGGCATGGTCTGGTAGGCGCAATGGTATGTCGCTTGCATGACATTTTGGTTACAGCCGCAACGGTGCCGGCCGCGCTATCATAGACGCCTGCGCTTGCGGCCGCGGTACGCGGCCCCGGAGCGGGAACCAATATTAGGCGGAACCTGCGATGAACGGCAAGACCCACTTTGGCTATGAACAGGTAGACGAGACCGATAAGGCGCGCAAGGTGGCGGGCGTATTCGATTCGGTCGCGTCCAAATACGACCTGATGAACGACCTGATGTCGGCCGGGATGCACCGCGCCTGGAAGGCTTTCACCGTCGCGCTCGCCGGGGTCAGGACCGGCGAGCGCGTGCTCGATGTCGCTTCGGGCAGCGGCGACCTGGCGCGCGCCTTCGCGCGCCGCGTCGGCCCCGCGGGGGAAGTCTGGCTCA
>JBQMQE010000256.1:0-6497 GCA_052172655.1 Burkholderiales bacterium | reverse complement strand
GTCAAGGCGAAGCAGGACTTGGAACGGCAGAAGAACGAGGGCCAGGCCTATTTCAACGACGTCGTGCCCAAGGCGCGTGGCGCCGCCTCGCGCCTGACCGAGGAAGCGCAGGGTTACCGCCAGCGCGTGCTCGCCAACGCCGAGGGCGAGGCGAGCCGCTTCAAACAGGTGCTGACCGAATACGAGAAGGCGCCGCAGGTGACGCGCGACCGCATGTACATCGAGACGGTGCAGCAGATCATGAGCAACACCAGCAAGATTCTGCTCGATGCCAAGAGCAGCGGCAACCTGTTGTACCTGCCGCTGGACAAGATCATGCAGATGTCGGGAGGGGCGCTGTCGGATGGGTCGATGCCGTCCGGACAGTCGCTGGTCGAACCGGCGTCCAATCCGAATTCCGCGGCGCGCTCGCGCGACGCGCTGCGCGACAGACAAAGAGAGAGCCGGCCATGATGAACAATCGCATGGGTATCGCGCTCGCCTTCATCCTGGCTGCAGCGGTGCTGACGAGCATGACGCTGTTCACCGTGGACCAGCGCGAGCGCGCCATCGTGTTCCAGTTGGGCGAGGTGAAAGAAGTCATCACCAACCCCGGGCTGCATTTCAAGTGGCCTTTCATCCAGAACGTGCGCTTCTTCGACGCGCGCATTCTCACGCTGGATACGCCGGACGCCGAGCGCTATATCACCTCGGAGAAGAAAAACCTGCTGGTGGACACGTTCGTGAAGTGGCGGATCATCGATGCGCGCCAGTACTACAAGAGCGTCGGCGACGAGGTGCGGGCGCAGACGCGCATTTCGCAGACCGTCAATGCGACGCTGCGCGAGGAATTCGGCAAACGTACGGTGCAGGAAGTGGTGTCGGAGGATCGCGACGCGATCATGAAAATCGTGCGCGAGCGCGCCAACCAGGACGCGAAGCAGATCGGCGTCGGGATCATCGACGTGCGCCTGAAGCGCGTAGATCTGCCGCAGGAAGTGAGCGACTCGGTGTACAAGCGCATGGAGGCGGAAAGAAAGAGCGTGGCCAACCAGCTGCGTTCGGAAGGCGCAGCCGCGTCCGAGCGCATTCGCGCCGAGGCGGACAAGGAGCGCGAAGTGATCATCGCCAACGCCTACAAGGAGGCGCAGCGCATCAAGGGCGAGGGCGATGCCAAGGCGACGGCAGCGTACGCACAGGCGTACGGCCAGAATACCGAGTTCTACGCTTTCTACCGAAGCCTAGAAGCCTACCGCTCGAGTTTCAAGGACCGCAGCGACCTGCTGGTGCTGGAGCCTAACTCGGATTTCTTCAAATATCTCAAAGGCCCCGGCAAGGGCGGCAAGTAGCGTTCGCGGGAGAGCCGTGGGATGGCAAGCACTTTTCTCATGGCGTTCGCGCTGATGCTGGTGATTGAGGGCATCCTGCCGTTCCTGTTCCCGGCGCAGTGGCGCGAGACCTTTCGCCGCATCATCCAGTTCAGCGACGGGCAAATCCGGTTTTTCGGCCTGACGTCGATGTTCGCGGGTCTGTTGCTGCTGTTGTTTGCCAAGTGAGGAGCTGGAGGTGAGGAGCGAAAGCATGGCCGGGGTTTCACCACGCGCTGCCTGCTTCCCGCACCCCGCGAGCGTTCATGCGTAACTGGGTCCTGCCCGAATTCATCGAGGACATCCTGCCGCCGGAGGCGCGCGCGATCGAATCGTTGCGCGCACGGTTGCTGGAACTGTTCCGCGTGCATGGCTTTGAGCTGGTGATGCCGCCGCTGCTGGAGTACACCGAGTCGCTGCTGACCGGCACCGGCCACGACATGGACCTGCGCACGTTCAAGCTGGTGGACCAGTTGTCCGGGCGCACCATGGGCCTGCGCGCCGACATCACGCCGCAAGTGGCGCGTATCGACGCGCATTTGCTCAATCGCGAGGGCGTGACCCGGCTTTGCTACTGTGGCTCTGTGCTGCACACCCTGCCCGCCGGGCTGACTTCCACGCGCGAACCGCTGCAGATCGGCGCCGAGATCTACGGCCACGCAGGCATCGACAGTGATCTGGAAATACAGCGGCTGCTGGCGCTGGCGCTGAAACTGTGCAAACTGCCCGACGTGCGCCTGGACATCGGCCACGTGGCGGTGTTTCGCGCGCTGGCGCGGCGCGGCGGTGTCGGGCCCGGACTGGAATCCGATCTGTTCGCCGCTCTCCAGGCCAAGGATGTCCCGGCCCTGTGCGCCTTGACCAAGGGCCTGGGCAAGGCGACGCGTGCGGCGATCATGTTGTTGCCGCAACTGTACGGCGGGCGCGAAGTGATCGCGCGCGCGCGGCGCGAGCTGCCGAAGTACGCCGAGATCGCGCGCGCGCTTGCCGACCTGGACCGCCTGACGGCGATGGAAGACATTCCGGTGAGCATCGACCTCGCGGACTTGCGCGGCTATCATTATCACAGCGGCGTCGCGTTCGCCGCCTACTGCGCGCGGCGGCCCAATGCCATCGCCCTGGGCGGACGCTACGACGGCGTCGGCAAGGCGTTCGGCCGCGCCCGGCCGGCGACCGGCTTCACCCTGTATTTGCTGGAGCTGGCGCGACTCGCGCCGGCTGCGCCTGCCTCCGGCTGCATCCGCGCGCCGCGCGCAAGCGACCCGACGCTCGCGGCGGCGATGGCGCGCCTGCGCCGCTCGGGCGAGGTGGTGATACAGGATCTGCCGGGGCATGAAAACGAAGGCGACGAGGGGCGCTGCGCGCGCAAACTCGTCAAGCAGAAGGGTAAATGGCAGGTAAGAAACAATTGAAGCCGCGAATTGGCGCGGACCAGCGCGGAGCGAGCCGGTTTTTTCCGGGCCTTTCCGCGTTCACGCTGCGGCACCCGTAATTCTCTTTTCTTGGATCGAGCATGGCTAAGAATGTAGTGGTGATCGGCACCCAGTGGGGTGACGAGGGCAAGGGCAAGGTCGTCGATTGGCTTACCGATCACGCACAGGGCGTGGTGCGCTTTCAGGGCGGCCACAATGCCGGTCATACTCTGGTGATCAACGGCAAGAAGACGATCCTGCGGCTGATTCCCTCGGGCATCCTGCGCGAGGGCGTTGCCTGCTACATCGGCAACGGCGTGGTGCTGTCTCCTTCGGCGTTGCTGCAGGAGATCGACGAGCTGGAAGCGGCCGGCGTCGCCGTCGCCAGCCGGCTGCGCATCTCCGGCGCCTGTCCGCTGATCCTGCCCTATCACGTGGCCATCGACCAGGCGCGCGAAGCGGCCAAGGGCGCGGACAAGATCGGCACCACCGGACGCGGCATTGGCCCCGCGTACGAAGACAAGGTGGCGCGGCGCGCCATCCGCCTGCAGGATCTGTTCGAACCGCAGCGTTTTGCCGAGAAGCTGCGCGAGGTGCTCGATTTCCACAACTTCGTGCTGCAGCATTATCTGAAGTCAACGCCGGTCGATTTTCAGCAGGTACACGACGACGCGTTAGCCTTCGCGCCGCGGCTGGCGCCGATGGTGGCCGATGTGTCCTCGGAGCTCTACCGCGCAGCGGCCGCGGGAAAACACCTGTTGTTCGAAGGGGCGCAGGGTTCGCTCCTGGACATCGACCACGGCACCTATCCTTTCGTCACCTCGAGCAGTTGCGTGGCCGGTTCCGCCTCCGGCGGCGCCGGTGTGGGCCCGCAGATGCTGCACTATGTGCTGGGCATCGCCAAGGCTTATTCGACCCGCGTCGGCAGCGGGCCGTTTCCGACCGAACTCGATGACGCGGTGGGCGAGCAGTTGCGCAAGAACGGCAACGAATTCGGCTCGGTCACCGGCAGGCCGCGCCGCTGCGGCTGGTTCGATGCCGCGGTGCTCAAGCGCTCGATTCAGATCAACGGCGTGTCCGGCCTGTGCATCACCAAGCTCGACGTGCTCGACGGCATGGAACGGATCAAGCTCGGCGTCGGCTACCGCGTCGGCGGCGCGACCCTGGATATTTTTCCGGCGGGTGCGGACGCCTCCAGGGATTGCGTGCCGATTTACGAGGAAATGCCGGGGTGGTCCGAGAGCACGGTAGGGTTGAAGCAGCTCGATGCGCTGCCGGCCAATGCGCGCGCCTACCTGTCGCGGCTGGAGAAGATCTGCGGCGTGCCGGTAGACATGATTTCCACCGGGCCGGACCGCAAAGAGACTATCGTCATCAGGCATCCGTTCAAGTAGCAAGCGGGAAGCCCAAATGCAGGACGCCGACGGCATGCTGCCGCTCGATCAGTTGCCGCACAAGGAGGGGGCGAGCCAGGATCCCATACGCCTGCTCGAGGGCGTGCGGGTGCTCGACCTGACCACGTCCATCGCCGGTCCTTACGCAACGCTGTTGCTCGCCGACTTCGGCGCCAGCGTGATCAAGGTGGAGCGGCGCGAGGGCGATGACGTCCGCGGCTGGGGGCCGCCGTTCCTGGCGCAGCAATCGCTGTGGTTCCTCGCGGTAAACCGCAACAAGTGCAGCGTCACGCTGGACTTCAGCACGCCGCGCGGGCGCGAGCTGCTGCACGCGCTGGTGGCCCGGCACGATGTGGTCGTGACCAATCAGGTCGGGCGCAGCCAGAAGAAGCTGGGGATAGACTACGCCACCCTGTCGGCGCTTCGTCCCGGCCTGGTGCATGTATCGATTACGGGCTTCGGTGTACAGGGCGAGCGCAGCGAGCTGCCCAGCTACGATCTGATCGCTGAAGGCTACAGCGGCGTCATGGACCTTACCGGCGAGGCCGGTGGGCCGCCGCAGAAAGTGGGGACGCCCGCCGCCGACCTGCTCTCGGGCATGGATGCGGCGATGGCGGTTGCCGCCGCGCTGTATCGGCGCCGCGCCGACGGCAAAGGCTGCGCCATCGACATTTCGATGATCGAAAGCATGACGCGCTTCATGGCGCCCAGGCTGGTAGCATTTCTGGGCTCAGGCGAGCTGCCGCGGCGCTCGGGTGCGCGCGACAGCGTGATCGCCGTGTATCAGAGCTTCGACACCGCGGACGAGCCGATCACGCTCGGTCTGGGCAACGACGGCATCTGGCGCCGCTTCTGGGCTGCCGTGGGGGAGCCGGACTACGGCGCCCAGGCGCGTTTCCGCACCAACAAGGACCGGCGCGAGGCGCGCGCCGAGATCGTCGCGCGGATTCAATCGATATTGCGGCTGCGCAAACGCGGCGAATGGCTGGACTTGTTCGCGCAGCAGCGCGTGCCCGCCGGGCCGATCAACCGGCTGGACGAGGTTGCCGCCGAGCGCGAGCTGCAGGCGCGCGGGATGCTATATTCCGTGCCTGCGTTCGGAACCCATATCCCGCAAGTGGGCCTGGGGATACGCGTCGACGACTCGAGCGAAACCTACCGCTTGCCGCCGCCGGCACTGGGCGAACATACCGATGCGGTGCTGCGCGAGCTGCTGGGCCTCACCGAGTCGGAAATCGCCTGGCTGCGCGAACAGCAAATCATTTGAGCGTTCAAGGGGGAAGCCATGGCATACGAGGAGATTCTTTACGCAGAAGACGGTCCGGTAGGGACGATCACGCTCAACCGGCCGGACGACGGCAACATGTTCACGCCGCGCATGTGCCACGAGATACGCGACTGCATCAACGACATCCGGCGCGAGACCCGGACCAGGGTGATCGTGCTCACCGGCGCGGGCGAGCGCTTTTTCTGCATCGGCGGGCGCAAGGAGGGCATGGAAGACACCACGCTCTACGCCGGCACGCTGCCGACGCTGGAGATGTACGAGAGCATAGACCGGCTGCAAAAACCGGTGATCGCCTCGGTCAACGGCTACGCCGTCGGCGGCGGCAATGTGCTGCAGATGGTGTGCGACCTCACCATCGCCAAGGAGAGCGCGGTGTTCCGCCAGGTCGGGCCGATGATGGGCAGCTTCGATGCCGGCTACGGCACCTGGTACCTGGAAGACCTGGTCGGGAAGAAGCGCGCCAAGGATATCTGGTTCCGCAACCCGAAGATGAGCGCAGCCGAAGCGCTGCAGCTCGGGCTGGTCAACAAGGTCGTGCCCGACGCCGAGCTCGCGCGCGCTACGCGCGCGATGGCGCTCGAAGTCGCCGAGCGCGGCGCGTTCGCGCTGGCCTCGGTCAAGGCGGCGTTTAACGCGCGCCACGGCGGCGTGGCGGGCCTGGCGCGCATGGCGCATGACCTGTTGCTGCGCGGCTATCTGGAAAGCGAGGAATCGCACGAGCTGTCGCAGGCATTTGGAGAGCGGCGCAAGCCGGACCCGGAGAAGTTCGGTCACTGAATTGCGGCCGCGGAAGACCAGTGAGCACCATCCTTACGCTGCACGACCCTGAGACTGCGCGCGCCTATTACGCCCAGGGGCTGTGGCAGGCGCACACGCTGTACTCGCTCCTGCGCGAGCACGCGGGTACACGCCCGGCGGCGTACGCGCTGCGCGACGCGGTGCACCGGCTCACTTGGAGCGATTTGCTCGCCTGGGTGGACAGCATGGCCGAGGACTTGCACCTGGCCGGGGTGAGGCGCGGCGAGCGGGTTTCGCTGTGGATCCCGAGCAGGGTGGA
>JBQMQE010000255.1:0-6503 GCA_052172655.1 Burkholderiales bacterium | reverse complement strand
CCCCTTCTGCGGTCAACGAACGACGCGCGAATATTAGATCACCTTTCGCGAGCATAAACCGCTCGGTTTCAGATGGAGACAATTCAACCCTTTTCATTGGGACTGCGCGAAGGCGAGGGTGCGCAAACAACTCGCCCATGTTCACGATCTTTGCGCCGCGACCGTGAAATTCCTTTTGCTTGTAAATCCCGTTACGAACGGGCTCGACAAGCAGACGTTCAAAAGGAACAGCTTGCCGTTCACCCGCCATACCCAAGCGCCTTCAGGTTGTTGGCAATAGCGGTATCAAGCTGCGTGGCTATCGCCTGTTGCGCACGCAATTGTGCAGCAAGCCGCCGCATCTTCATCTCGAATGGTTCCCCGTCCTCCTCCTGCGCCTCGGCACCCACATAGCGCCCGGGCGTAAGCACATGCCCGTGCTTGCGCACATCTTCCAGCGGTGCGCTCTTGCAGAAGCCGGGCACGTCGGCGTATTCGCCCGCGTCCTTCTCGCCGCGCCACGCGTGATAGGTGCCGGCGATGCGGGCAACATCCTCGTCGGCCAAATCCTTGTGCGTGCGGTCCGTCATGCGGCCGAGCTTGCGGGCGTCGATGAAAAGAATGTGATTGCGGCGGTCGATGCCTTCACCCTTACCCGCGAGGGGGAGAGGGAGCCTTTTCTTGTCGCGACGTAGGAACCACAGGCAGGCCGGTATCTGCGTCGAATAAAACAACTGCCCAGGCAGCGCCACCATGCAGTCGACAGTGTCCGCTTCGATCAAATTCTTGCGAATTTCGCCCTCGCCCGACTGGTTGGACGACATCGAGCCGTTGGCCAGCACGAAACCGGCGACGCCGGCGGGCGCGAGGTGATGCACCATGTGCTGCACCCAGGCGTAGTTGGCGTTGCCAGTGGGCGGAACGCCGTACAGCCAGCGCTTGTCGTCGCGCAGCCGCTCGCCGCCCCAGTCTGAAATGTTAAAGGGCGGATTGGCGAGGATGAAGTCGGCTTTTAGATCGGGGTGGCGGTCGTTGTGGAAGGTGTCGCCGTGGCCTATCTGGCCGTCGATGCCGCGAATGGCGAGGTTCATCTTTGCCAGCCGCCAAGTGGTGTAGTTGGACTCCTGGCCGTAGATCGAGATGTCGGCTTTGGCCTTGCCGCCGTTACCGTTGCCGCCGGCATGCGCGCGGATGAACTCTACCGACTGCACAAACATTCCCGATGAGCCGCAACAGGGATCGTATACGCGACCCTTGTAGGGCTCGATCATTTCGACCAGCAGCTTTACCACGCAGCGCGGGGTGTAGAACTCGCCGCCCTTCTTGCCCTCGGCGCTGGCGAACTGGGAGAGAAAGTATTCATACACGCGGCCGAGCACGTCTTTGGCGCGGCTCGCCTTGTCGCCGATACGGATGTTGCTGACCATGTCGATGAGTTGGCCCAGTCGCTGCTTATCGAGGCCTGCACGGGCGTAGTCCTTCGGGAGCACGCCCTTCAACGCGGGGTTGTCGCGCTCGATGCCCGCCATCGCGTCGTCCAAAAGCTGGCCGATGGTGGATTGCCGCGCCTGCGCCTTCAAGTGTGGCCAGCGCGCCTCGGGAGGCACCCAGAAGACGGGATGCGCCGCACCGCGATATTCGTCCGGGTCCTCGGGGTCGGCGCCCTGTGCCTTTTCGGCCACAAGCTTTGCGTGCAGTTCCTCGAACGCGTCCGAGATGTACTTGAGGAAGATGAGACCCAGGACGACGTGTTTATATTCGGCTGCGTCCATGCTGCCGCGCAGGGCGTCGGCCATCTGCCACAGTTCGGCTTCGTAGCCGACGTTGGCGGATGTAATCGTCTCGGAAATCGATTTTTTCTTCATTTTAGGCACGTGTTGCCTCTTTGGCGTTTCTGCTGCGCGGTGACTGCGGCGGTGCCCGATAATGTTGTCTTTGTTGCGCGTCATGGTAGTTCCATCCACCCGTCTATGCAAACTTCCAATTACCCGGCTATCTACACTTCCAACGGTAGGGTGAGGCTGCAGTTGTCGCGCCGCGCCGATTCACGGTAATCTTGATGGACATCACCGGCGGAACCCTCATTTCGAAATGAAATCCAAGCGTTTCGTCATCGCGCTGATCAAGCACGAGACCAACACGTTTTCGCCGATCGCGACGCCGCTGTCGGCGTTCGGCCACGGCAACGGCCCCAGCTACGGCGAGGACGCCAAAGCGGCGTTTGCCGGCACCAATACCCCGTTCGCGGCATTTCTGGACATCGCGTGGCGCGAGGGCGCCGAAGCAGTCACGCCGGTCGCCGCGGAATCCTGGCCGTCGAACATGGCCTCGCGCGCGACGTTCGAAGCGCTGCTGCAGCCGCTGGAGGAAGCGGTGCGCGCGGGCTGCGATGCCTGCTTTCTCGATCTGCACGGCGCCATGGTCATCGAGGGCTGCGACGACGCCGAGGGTGAAATCCTCAGGCGCCTGCGCCGCATCCGGCCCGATCTTCCGATCGCCGCGACCTTCGACTACCACACCAACCTGTCGCCCGAGATCGTCGCCAATGCCAGCGTGATCACCGGCTACAAGACCTATCCGCATGTCGACATGTACGAGGCGGGGCTGCTCGCAGGCGACATCCTGGCAAGGTCGCTGCGCGGGGCGGCGCGGCCGGTGATGGCCTGGGGCTGGCTGCCGCTGGTCTCCTCGGTGATGCGCCACGCGCCCGAGGACGGGCCCTCGGGCGATATTCTCGCCTACGCCCGTGCCATGGAAAAATCCGGCCGCGTGCTCGCGGCGACGCTGCTGCCTGGATTTCCCCATGCGGACACGCCCTTCACCGGCGTCTCCGCCGTAGTCGTCGCCGACGCCGGCGGCGACGCCGATGCCCAGGCGGCGGCGCAGGAAGTGTGCGATCGCATGCTCGCCATCGCCTGGGAGCGGCGCGCCGAATACGTGTTCCATCCGGAGCCACTGAAGCTATCGGTAGCGCGGGCGCGCGCGCTCGGCGCGAACAGGCAGGCCGGCCCGATCCTGCTGATCGATCACTGCGACAATTGCGGTTCGGGCGGTGCCCAGGACGTAATGTTGGTGGTAGAGGAGATACTCAGGCAGGAACTGGACGACGTCGCCATTGCGCCCATCCGCGATCCACAGGCGGTGGCGCAGATGGTCGCGGCCGGCATCGGCAACAACGTCAACCTCGCACTCGGCGGCAGGACCGACATGCCGGCGATCGGCCTTGCGGGCAGGCCGCTCGAGCTCGCCGGGCGCGTGCGCAACATCACCGACGGCGAGATCGTGTTCACCGGGCCGATGTATACCGGCCTGAGAAGCCATCTCGGGCGCACCGCGGTGCTCGACACCGGGCGCGCGCAGATTGTCGTCACGGAGCGTCACCACGAGCCCTTCGATCTGGTGATTTTCCGCCACTGCGGCATCGAGCCGACGAAGAAGCGCTACATCATGCTGAAGTCGCGCATCCACTACCGCGCCGGCTTCAAGCCGATCGCCGCGCATATCGTCGAATGCGCCGGCGCCGGCGTCACCAGTGCCGACCTGTCGGTCTATCGTTACCGCAAGCTCGCGCGGCCGATTTATCCGCTGGATGCCATTTAGGATTTCATGACGACACGAGGGGATCCTGATGGGAACGGAAGGGTCCCACCCCTTCCTCGGCCCCTCATACTCCCCTGATTCAGGGGCCATTTCATCAACCCCGAATTGGCCCTAAAGCTGGATTCGCCGTAGAATTGGCCAAAATTCCTTCACTGCCAATATGAACGCGCCATACAACCTGCTGGTAGACATCGGCAACACCTTCGTCAAGTGGGGGCGATACAAGACGAATTCGGATGCCGAGGCGCATGCGAGCTGCCTCGAATCCGGCCATGCGCTGCTGGAGGAAATCTCGGCGCTCGCGAGGCTGTTGCGCAAGCACCCCACGCCGGCGCAGATCGTGATTTCGAATGTTGCCGGCACGCGCGTGCGCGCGACCATGCTGCGCCTGCTCGAAATCTGGCCGGACGCGCCGCCGCCGTACTGGGTGATCCCGCAAGACGAGCAATGCGGGGTGAAAAACGGCTACCGCAACCCGGCGCAGCTCGGCAGCGATCGCTGGGCTGCGCTGATCGGCGGGCGCGCGCTGCACCGCGCGCGCCCGGTGCTGGTGGTGTGCTGCGGCACCGCCACCACCATCGACCTGCTCACCGCACAAGGCCAGTTCGCCGGCGGTTGCATCATGCCGGGCGTCGGCACCATGTTGCGCTCGCTGCATGAAAAAACCGCGGCGCTGCCCGATGCCGACGGCGTGTATACCGAGTACCCGGTGCAAACCGTCGATGCCATTGTCAGCGGCTGCCAGCACGCGCAAGCCGGGGCGGTCGAACGCATCTACGATTTGTATCGGCGCGATCATCCGGATCTGCTGTGCCTGGTCTCGGGCGGGGCGGCCAAGGCGCTGACGCCGCACCTGGCCATCGTGTTCCGCTACCACGACAACCTGGTGCTCGAGGGACTGCATTGCATCAGTAAGACGCTCGCGCGCGTGGCATGCGAGGGGCTGTCCGGCGTGCAAAAGGCTTGATCGATGCGCATCCTGTTTTTTATCCTGATGCTGGCCAATGTGGCGTTCTTCGCCTATGCCTGGTTCGGCTCCGGTGCCCAGGCCGGCGGCGACGCGCAGATCATCGGCCAGCAGCTCAATCGCGAAAAAATCCGCCTGCTCGCGCCGCGGCAGGTGAATGTGTTCACACGCAAGCCCGAGCCGCCGAAGGTCGCCGCTGTCTGCATCGAATGGGGCGCCCTCATCGGCGCCGATGCGGCGCGCGCCGAGCAGGCGCTGGAACCGCTGGCGCTCGGCGCGAAGCTGACGCAGCATAAACTCGACGAGGGGGCGGGCTTCTGGGTGTACATGCCGCCGCTCGCGAGCCGCCAGGCGGCAACGCAGAAGACGGGCGAACTCAAGCGCCTGGGCGTGGACGATTATTTCATCATGTCGGACGACCCGAAATGGCGCAATGCCGTTTCGCTGGGCGTGTTCAAGACCGAGGAAGCGGCAAATGCCCGCCTTGCCGCATTGCGCGCCAAGGGCGTGAGGACCGCCATCGTCGGTGCGCGCGAGGCGCAATCGGGCAAGACCTATTTCCAGGTGCGTGAAGCCAGTCCGGCGCTGGTGGCGAAACTGAACGAACTGAAACAGGGTTTTCCGGACACCGAGGTGCGCGAGTGCGCCGCCGCTGAGAAGAAGGGATAAGAGCGCTTATGTACGTTCCACGGCACAACCAGATCGAAGACCGCGCCGCGCTGCTCGCTTACATGCGCGCGTATTCCTTCGCCGCGCTGGCGAGCGCAGGTCCGGCGGGGCTGATGGCCACGCATCTGCCCTTCGTGATCGAGGAGCAGGACGGCCGGATCACGCTGCTCGCGCACATGGCGAAGGCCAATCCGCAGTGGCGCGATCTCGCCGGCGCAGCCGAGGCCATGGTCATATTCATGCAGCCGCACGCCTATGTCTCGCCGCGGCTCTACGACAGCCGGCAGAACGTGCCCACCTGGAATTACGTCGCCGTGCATGCCTATGGCCGGCCGGCGCTGATCGAGGAGCGCGCGGCCAAGATGGAGTTGCAGCAAAAACTCATCCGCCAGCACGACATGGGCTACCTCGCGCAACTAGCCGAACTGCCCGAGGCCTACATCGACGCCAGGCTCGCAGCGATCGTTTCCTTCTCGCTTGCGGTGACCCGGATCGATGCGCGCTACAAGCTGTCGCAGGACAAGAATCCGGCCGAGCGCGAGCGCATCGCGCGCGAACTCGAGGCGAGCGGCGACAGCATTGCGGCCGAAACCGCGCGGCTGATGCGCGAGCACAATCGTTAGAGACGCTGTTGCAATTCGCTTCCGCGGCGGAACGCTATCCGCATGGACGGGACAGACTCAGACGGAGGCAAATTTCGCCAGCCTCTGAATTGCGGGATATAAAAGGGGGCGTGCGCCCTTTTTCAACACCCCGTCAACCCGGCTTGGCCGAACGTATCCGGTTCAGGGTCGCGCTGGTCGAGCGCTCGAACCGGAACGGGATCGAATGTACCGAGCCGCCCCAGGCGAGGACTTCGCGCGCGCCGACGATGGCCTCGGGTTTCCAGTCGCCGCCTTTGACCAGCACGTCGGGCCGGCAGGCGAGGATCAGCGCGAGCGGCGTGTCTTCATCGAACCAGGTGACCAGGTCCACCGCGTGCAAGGCGGCGAGCACCGCCACGCGGTCCTCGATCGGGTTGATCGGACGGTCTTCGCCCTTGCCCAGGCGCCTGGCCGAGGCGTCGCTGTTGGCGCCGACCACGAGGCTTGCGCCGAGGGCGCGCGCCTGCGCGAGGTAGGTGACATGACCGCGATGCAGGATGTCGAACACGCCGTTGGTGAATACCAGCGGGCGGGCCAGGTCTGCAACGCGGCGCGCAAGCTGCGCCGGCTCGCACAGTTTCGCCTCGAATGCGGGGCTGTTATCCATGCGGGTGAGGGGAAACAGGCTATGCGCCGTATTAGCG
>JBQMQE010000254.1:0-6523 GCA_052172655.1 Burkholderiales bacterium | reverse complement strand
GCCACCGCGCTGAAATCGATATGGCTGGTGATGTCCTGCAGCCCGGGCAGGAAGAAAGGATCGGCATGGGCGCGATGGCGGTAGTGGCACATCAGCGTGCCCTCGCTGCGCTGCGCGTGGTAGTACTCGTGCGCCGGAAAACCGTAGTCTATGAGCAGGATCACGCCGCGCGCCATCGATTGCGCCAGCGTGCGCACGAAAGCGCAGGCCACGAGTTGGATTTCGGTCTGATAGCCCGCGCGTAGCTGCAGCGCCTCGGCCGCCGAGCGCAACTGCGCGGCTGCCGGCCGCCAGGCCCAGGCGAAGGCTCCGTCCTGCAATCCGACCCCGGCCTCCTCCACGCCGGCGGCGCCGGGCCTGACCACGTGCACCGGCATCGCGTCCAGCACCTCGTTGCCTATGACCAGGCCCTGATACAGCGTCGGCAGCCGGTTGAGCCAGATCACGCGCTCGAGCAGGTGCGGCACCTTGAGCGCGAGCAGATCGCGTTCGCGCTCGCGCAGGTCGGGGCTGACTTCGAGGATGTAGTAATTGCGCGGCAGCCGCTCCAGGCGTTCCAGTTCGGTGAGCAGGGCCGCGGCGAGCGCGCCCGAGCCGGCGCCGATTTCCAGGATCTGGTCCAGGCCCGATTCCAGCACCTGCGCCGCCTGACGCGCCAGCGTCTGGCCGTAGAGCGGGGTCATTTCCGGGGCGGTGGTGAAATCGCCCTCGCGCCCGAGCTTTCTCGCACCGGCGGTGTAATAGCCGAGGCCCGGCGCGTACAGCGCCAGCTCCATGTAGCGCACAAACGGGATCCAGCCGGCGTTGGCGCCGATCTCGTCGCGGATCAGCGCGGCGAGCTTTTCGCTATGCGCCAGCGCTTCGGCGGGAGGGGTAGGTAAGTCGGACATATGGGGAATAGTGCGCGAATCCGGTAAAATCTTCAAATCATGTCGGTGCGACTGCAAAACAAGACCATCCTCGTAACCGGCGCGGCGAAGCGGGTCGGCGCGGCGATCGCGCGGCGGCTGCACCAGGCGGGTGCCAGGCTGGCGCTGCACTACAACGCGTCGGAGCGCGAAGCGCACGCGCTACAGTCCGAACTCAACCTGCAGCGCGCCCAATCGGTGATCCTGGTGAAGGCCGATTTGCTGGAAACGGCCGGCCTCGCAGAAATCGTGAAAACCTGCGTGGAGCGTTTGGGCTCCCTCGATGCGCTGGTCAACAACGCCTCGGCATTCTACCCCACGCCGCTAGGCGCGATAGACGAGCGCAACTGGGACGAGCTCATGGGCACCAATCTGAAGGCGCCGTTGTTATTGTGTCAGGCGGCGGCACCGCATTTGAAGAAGAGCGCCGGCTGCATCGTCAACATCACCGACATCCACGCCGAGCGGCCGCTGAAAAACTATGTGGTCTACAGCATCGCCAAGGCGGGCCTCGCCGGCCTCACCAAGTCGCTCGCGCGCGAGCTCGGGCCCGAAGTACGCGTGAACGCGGTCGCGCCGGGCCCGATCGCCTGGCCCGAAGACGGCTCCTTCGACGAGGTGACGCGCCAGCGCGTGATCTCGAACACGCTGTTGAAGCGCATCGGCGAACCCGACGACATCGCCCGCGCGGTGTACTACCTGATCGCGGAGGCGCCGTACGTCACGGGGCAGATCATTGCAGTCGACGGTGGTCGGAGCGTGAACCTGTGAACGATGATCTGCGCCAACTCGGGGGATATGCAAGGGGGCGTGCCCCCTTGCTCGTTGACCCCACGGGGCAGGTGATAGCCGTCGACGGCGGCCGCAGTGTGAACCTATAGATGATGAACGCGCCCGATCACAAGCAACTGGAAAAGCAGCGCTTCGAAGCGAACAAGCTGGAGAAGCGCTTGTGCCGCCTCGCCGGGCAGGCGATCGCCGATTTCGACATGATCGGCGCCGGCGACCGCGTCATGGTCTGCCTCTCCGGCGGCAAGGACAGCTACGGTCTGCTCGACGTGTTGCTGAAATTGCGCCAGCGCGCGCCCATAGACTTCGACATCGTCGCGGTCAACCTCGACCAGAAGCATCCTGGTTACCCTGCGCATGTGCTGCCCGATTACCTGAAGTCGCTGGGCATCGAATTTCTGATCGCGGAGCAGGACACCTATTCGGTGGTCAAGCGCCTGATCCCGGAAGGCAAGACCATGTGTTCCCTGTGCTCGCGTCTGCGCCGCGGCGTGCTCTACCGCCTGGCGGGCGAGCTCGGCGCCACCAGGATCGCGCTTGGCCACCACCGCGACGACATCCTGGAAACTTTTTTTCTGAACCTGTTCTTCGGCGGCAAGCTCAAGGCCATGCCGCCGAAGCTGGGCTCGGACGACGGCATGCACGTGGTGATACGCCCGCTCGCGTATGTGAAGGAAAAGGACCTCGCGCGCTATGCTGAAGTGCGCGCTTTCCCGATCATCCCCTGCGACCTGTGCGGCTCGCAGGACCAACTGCAGCGAAAGCAGGTGAAGCAACTGCTGCGGCAATGGGAAAAGGAATTCCCGGGCCGGGTCGAAACTATATTCAACAGCCTGCAGCGGGTCGCGCCCTCGCATTTGCTGGACCGGAAACTGTTCGATTTTCCAGCCGTCAGCGCCGTTGGCGTGGCCGCCGTGGATGGAGACAAAGCCTTTGATGCAGAAGACTTTTCAGCCATAGCGACGGCGATGTCGAGGATCACGCCGACGCCAGAATAGACTGATAATCAAACGGAGTTTGTCAAACTCAGTTTGTCATGCTAGAATTTCGGCATGAATTGCGCTGAGCGATTGGTATCGATTTTCGGCAGCCAGGCCGAAGTGGCCAGGCGTCTGCAACTGGACCGCGCCGTGGTCAATAACTGGGTCAAGTCCGGTTATGTTCCGGCGCGCTGGGCGATGGAGGTCGAGCACGCCACCGAAGGCAAGGTAGCCGCGGTCGAAGTGCTCAACGAAGCCAACGCCAGGAAGCCGGTCCGAGTCAAATCGCGTCCCGACGATCTGTTCGGGTCGCATCTTCCAGGGAGTGACAGCATGAGCGATTTCGCACCAGTCAAACGCATCCATTCTTTTCATCCGCCGCAGCGCACGCTGATGGGGCCCGGTCCGTCGGAGATCAACCCGCGCGTGATGGCGGCGATGGGCCTGCCGGCGATCGGCTATCTCGATCCGGTGTTCGTCGACATGATGGAGGAATTGAAGTCGCTGCTGCGTTACGCCTTTCAGACCAAGAACGCGCTCACCTTCCCGATTTCCGGCCCCGGCTCGGTCGGCATGGAATACTGCTTCGTCAACCTGGTCGCACCCGGCGACAAGGTCATTGTCTGCAGAAACGGCGTGTTCGGCGGGCGCATGATCGAGAACGTGGAGCGCGCCGGCGGCACCGCTATCGTGGTCGAGGATGCCTGGGGCGAGGCAATCGACCCGCAGAAGCTGGAAGACGCGCTGAAAAAAAATCCGGACGCGCGCCTGGTGGCGTTCGTGCATGCCGAGACTTCGACCGGAGTGCAGTCCGATGCGAAGGCGTTGGTCGAGGTCGCGCACAAGCATAAGGCGCTCGCCATCGTCGACGCCGTGACTTCGCTCGGCGGCACGCCGGTGCTGGTGGACGAATGGAACATCGACGCAATCTACTCCGCCAGCCAGAAATGCCTGTCGTGCACGCCGGGCCTGTCGCCGGTGTCGTTCAGCGACCGCGTGGTCGAGCACGTCAAGGCGCGCAAGGACAAGATCCATTCCTGGTTCATGGATATGAATCTCTTGCTCGGCTACTGGGGCGAAACCACCCGCACCTACCACCACACGGCGCCCACCAACAGCCTGTACGCACTGCACGAGGCGCTCCTGATTCTCAAGGAAGAGGGCATAGAGAACGCCTGGGCGCGGCATACGCGCCATCACCTCGCGCTCAAAGCCGGCCTGGAAGCAATGGGCCTGAAGTTCCTGGTGAAGGAAGAAGCGCAGTTGCCGCAGATGAACGCGGTGGTGATACCCGAGGCGGCCAAAGCGCGCGAGGCCGAAGTGCGCAAGACCCTGCTCACCGAATTCAACCTCGAGATCGGCGCCGGCCTGGGGCCGCTGGCCGGCAAGATCTGGCGCATCGGCCTGATGGGTTATTCGTGCAAGCCGGAGAACGTGATGCTGTGCCTGTCGGCGCTCGGTTCGGTGCTCTCCGACATGGGCCTGCCGATTCACGTCGGCGACGCCGAAGCGGCTGCGCATGGCGCCTATGCCGCGCTGCACGCCAAGGCGGCGCAACAGAAACAGCAGCAGAAAAAGCGCGTGGCTTGAGGCGAGCGTCTGTCTGCTGAGGGGCGAAGGCGGAAAACGGCGGCCTGGCGGATCGCCTTGGCGTGCGAGATAGCGCGCAAGAAAAAGCCGGTGGAGCTTTGTGGGCGCCATCGGCTTGAGAGCGGGATTCCAAAGGAGGATAGGGAGGAGGAGAAACCCCGCGAAACAATGGTACAAGATAGCCGCTGCGCCGCGATTGTTTTTCCTGATCGCATGCATCACCAAAGCGGATGGTCTGCGCGCCCCAAGTTGCCGGGTACCTCATGCGCTGAGCGTCAATAGACCTCAGGCGCCACGGGCGCAACGCCCGCCTCGAAACCGGTTCTCTCCTCCTGACCGAGTGCCGTCCGGCCGGTCCCGCGCTTATAACTTTCAGCGATAAACATGCTCCGATCGCTTCGTTGCGGCAGGGCAAGGCGCCGCTATACTTTGCGTTTCCAATTTCGCAGAACATGCGCCGTGAAAATCGAAACGCTGGCCCTGCACGCAGGCTATACCCCTGAATCCACCACCAAGGCGGTGGCGGTGCCCATCTATCAGACCACGTCCTACGCCTTCGACAATACCCAGCACGGAGCGGATCTGTTCGATCTGAAAGTGGCGGGGAATATCTATACGCGCATCATGAACCCGACCCAGGACGTACTGGAGAAGCGGGTTGCCGCGATGGAAGGCGGTATTGCCGGTCTCGCGCTTGCGTCGGGGCAAGCGGCGATCACCTATTCAATCCTCACCATTGCCGAGGCCGGCGACAACATCGTTTCGGCGAGCACGCTCTACGGCGGAACCTACAATCTGTTCGCGCACACGCTGCCCCAATTGGGCATACAGACCCGTTTTGCCGACTATCGCGACCCGGACGCGTTCGGCAGGCTGATCGACGTCAAAACCAAGGCGGTCTATGTCGAATCGATCGGCAACCCGCTCGGGAACATCACCGATATCGAGCAGATCGCCGCCGTCGCGCATGCCCACGGCGTGCCGCTGATCGTGGACAACACCGTGCCCACGCCCTATCTGCTGCGCCCGTTCGAGCACGGCGCCGACATCGTGGTGCATTCCCTGACCAAGTATCTCGGCGGCCACGGTAACTCCATCGGCGGGATCATCATCGATTCGGGCAAGTTTCCCTGGGCCGAGCACAAGCAGCGATTCCGCCGCCTGAACGAACCGGACGTCTCCTACCACGGCGTGGTTTACGCCGAGGCGCTGGGCCCGGCCGCGTACATAGGCCGCGCGCGGGTGGTGCCGCTGCGCAATACCGGCGGGGCGATCTCGCCGTTCAACGCTTTCCTGATCCTGCAGGGTGTGGAAACCCTGGCGCTGCGCATGGAGCGCATTGTCGAGAACACGCTCGCGGTGGCGAACCATCTCAAGGGCCACAAGAAAGTGAGCTGGGTCAACTACGCCGGACTGCCCGATCACCAGGACCACGCGCTCGCGCAAAAATACATGGGTGGGCGTCCTTCGGGGATACTCACCTTCGGCGTGCATGGCGGTCTCGCGGCGGGTGCGAGATTCCAGGATGCGCTGAAGCTGTTCACCCGTCTGGTCAACATCGGCGACGCCAAGTCGCTCGCCTGCCATCCCGCATCCACCACGCACCGGCAGTTGGGGCCTGAGGAACTGGTGCAGGCGGGCGTTACCGCGGACATGGTGCGCCTGTCCATCGGCATCGAGCACATCGACGATCTCAGGGCCGACCTGGAGCAGGCGCTACAGGCGGTCTGAGCCTGGGCGCTCTGCGCATGCCGCGCCGCCAAGCTTGCTGCTAGTATTGCGACGCTCCATATCACTGCGAAGGAGGAACCATGCATATCGCCAACGACGTGACCGCCCTGATCGGCAATACTCCGCTGGTGCGCATCAACCGCCTTGCGCAGGGATGCGCAGCCGAGGTGGTGGCTAAGCTGGAGTACCAGAATCCGGCGCACAGCGTGAAGGACCGCATCGGCCTGTCGATGATAGAGGCGGCGCAGAAGGCGGGGCGCATCAAGCCCGACACCATCGTGCTCGAGCCGACCAGCGGCAACACCGGCATCGGCATCGCCATGGTATGCGCGGCCAAAGGCTACAAGTGCACCATCGTCATGCCCGACAGCATGAGCAAGGAGCGGCGCATGCTGCTGCGCGCCTACGGCGCCGAGCTGGTGCTGACCCCGGGGGCGGAGCGCATGCCCGGCGCGATCAGGAAGGCCGAAGAAATGGCCGCCGCCGACCCGCGCTATTTCATCCCGCAGCAATTCGACAACCCGG
>JBQMQE010000253.1:0-6533 GCA_052172655.1 Burkholderiales bacterium | reverse complement strand
TCCGTAGCAAAACCACGGTTATTGATAAGACCACAACGTCTTGGGCTTGCGTTTATCCAAGATCGTCGATCCGCGCGGATGGTTTTTCGTCCGCGCAAAATTTCAAGCCCGCAACAGTGGCGACTCGAGTCAAGTCGCCACGCAAAAAGATGAGTCAACACAAATGACGCAAAGAAAATTTCCCGCCGTGTTCATGCGCGGCGGCACCAGTAAGGCGATCATGTTCCATGCGCGCGACCTGCCCGCGGCCAGGGAGGAATGGGATGCGATTTTTCTCTCCGCCATGGGAAGCCCGGACCCCCACGGCAGGCAGCTCGACGGCATGGGCGGCGGCATCTCTTCGCTGTCCAAGGTATGCGTGATCGCACCCTCGCAGCGCGACGACGCGGACATCGACTATACGTTTGCCCAGGTTCAGGTAAAGCAGGCGCGCGTGGACTACGGCGCCAACTGCGGCAACATGTCTTCCGCGGTCGGCCCGTTTGCGCTCGAGGAAGGATTGGTTCCCGCCGCCGACGGCGAGGCCAGGGTGCGCATATTCAACACCAACACGCGCAAGCTCATTCATTCTACTTTCGGCGTGCAGGGCGGCCGCGCCGCGGTCGCAGGCGCGCTCGCGATCCCCGGCGTTGCCGGCACCGGCGCGCCAATCAGGCTCGACTTCATCGAACCCGGCGGCGCCACCACGGGCAGGCTCTTGCCCAGCGCAAACCCGGTGGATGTTCTCGATGTGCCGGGCGTCGGCAAGATCGAAGTCTCCATGGTCGATGCCGCCAACGCCTGCGCCTTCGTCGCCGCCGCAGCGTTGGGATTGCAGGGCACGGAGATGCCAGAAGAGCTCGAGCGCAACGCCGCGGCGATGGAAAAGCTCGCCGCAATCCGTCTGCATGCCTCCGTGGCGATGGGTATAGCGCGCACGCTGGACGAGGCGCGCGCGCGCACCGCGGTACCGTTCATCGGTTTCGTTTCGCCGGCGCAGGATGCGCGCACGCTCTCGGGTGAGAGCCTCGCCGCCGCCGCGGCCGACCTCAGCGTGCGCATGATCTCCAACGGTCAGCCGCATCGCGCGCTGCCGCTCACCGCCTCGCTCTGCGCCGCGGTTGCCGCGCGCATAGAGGGGAGCGTCGTGTGGAAAGCCTCGCGGCGCGATGCGGGCGAAATGCTGCGCCTGGCGATGCCCTCGGGCGTGCTCACGGTGGGCGCCGACGCAAGCCGCGAGGGCGGCTCGTGGCAGGTGGCGCGCGGCTCTTTCTACCGCACCGCGCGGCGCTTGTTCGAAGGTTACGTCTACGCCTGAACCTTCAAACAAGGCACCGGCGGCCGGACATGCGCCCGGGATTCCAGGCGCAGCGTGCGATAATCCGTTGAACCCAGATCAATGAGGGCTCCGACCGTGATCAAATTCGGCTTAAGGATCAAGACCCGCGGCGGCACGGTTGTGGACAACCTGATGATCGCGGCGCGAGACCGCGTCGATGCCGAGCGCAAAGTCACCCAGATTTATCATCATTGCGAAATCCTCGACTGCCACGAAGTGCAGCCGCAGCTAAGAGACGAGGGCTTCGATCTGGAACGGGCGATCAATCTGATCGGCAGGGAATCAGGCCCGGAGTCGCCCGCGAAAAACTAGATCAACTGACGAAACTCGCCGCTTCCAGCTCTTCCAGCAAGGCGGCATAATCGCGCGCGCCGCGGCTCTGCGGCGCGTGGGTGAACACGTCGCAATTGTGCGCCGGGCTCTCGGCCAGGCTTACGCTTTCGGCTATCCGCGTCTCGCACATTTCCGCGCCGAAGCGCTGGCGCAGCTTGCGCTCGATATCCCATGACATGCGGCGGCGGGCATCGAAGCGGGTGATCACGAAGCGGCGCATCGGCGGCTTTTCCAGAACGCGCTCCAGCGCGCGCAGGGTGCGGTCGATCTGCAATGCGCCATTCACGGCCAGATAGTCGGCGGAAATCGGGATCAGCACCCGGTCGCAGGCGAATATGCCGTTCAGGGACAGGACGCCGAGCAAGGGACAGGCGTCCATCAGGATAGGCCGGCTGGTGTTGAGATGTTCCCGGACGATGCCGGCGTTCAGCCGCTGCAGCGCGCGCGGCCCTTTGCCGAACTGCGTGTCCACCTTGGTCAGATCGAGATGCGCGGGAATGATGGACCAGCCGCAATCGCTCGCGCGGATCAGGTCAGCGAGCTGCTTCGTCTCCTGGTAGAAAGCGTACAGGCTGTCGCGGCCGTCGCTGGCCGTCGCGCCGCTAATCGCCGACAAGTGCGCCTGCGGATCCAGGTCGATCACCAGGGGCGCGCTGCCGCGCTGCGCGAGCAGCGCGGCCAGATTGAGCGTGGTCGTGGTCTTGCCTACGCCGCCTTTTTGATTGAACACAACGATTCTTGCCATCGGTCCCCTCCTCGGTAGCCCTGCGGCAACAGCCAGGTTTTGACCACAGCAAATCAACCACAGAACAATAATCTCTCAAAAACAATGCCTTGACAATGTTTTTTATCACATTTTCTGCGTTGCGCACCGAACCGCGTAACTCGATTGATAAAGGCCGCTCAAGGACAGCGCCCAAGCGGCCGAATTCGAGGCCCTTACCGTCGAGGCCCTTACCGGATACGCGGCGTTCGCCGCGCGATTAGGCAAACACGACCCGCGCTGGATCGTATCGATTCGCGGCAAAAGCCGATCCCCTGCTGCTGCGACTCCTGCGCGACAGGGATGTTCTCCGCGATTGACCGCACGTTGCACCGCAGCATCAAAATGCGTGCGGTCACACTGGACTAATGCGTGTGAAATGTTTAGGATCGCTTCGTCAGGTTGCGTCGGCCGAACGCGAAATGCGCGAGTTTGCACAAATATAAAGCGCCGACAGCCAAACAATATCAAACCAAAAGTTCCATGCGCGTTTGATCAACCCACCCGAAGGAGGAGGCAAAGATGACTTCAAGCAAAAGGTTTACGCGGCGCCGTTTTATTGCGACCACCGCCGCCGCGTCGGCGGTCACGCTGGTTCCGCCCTACATTCGCACGGCCAATGCCGCGGGCAGCATCTCCGTGGGGTTCTGGGACCACTGGGTGCCTGGCGCCAACAATACGCTCACCAAACTTTGCAAGGAATGGGCAGCGAAGGAGAAGGTCGACATCAAGATCGACTACATCACCTCGCAGGGCCAGAAGAACATACTGACCATCGTCGCGGAGGCGCAGGCCAAGTCTGGCCACGACATCCTCGCGTTCCCGGCCTGGAACACCACCGACCAGGCAAACAATCTGGTCCCGCTCGACGACGTCATGGCGGTGGCGACGAAAAATAACGGAGCAGCACCCGAGGTCGTCGAGTATCTCGGCAAACAGGGCGGCCATTGGCTGGCCGTGCCGGCAACGCCCGGCAGCCAGCTCAAGGGACCGTGCGGGCGCATCGATCTGCTGAAGAAATACGCAGGACTCGACGTGGTCAAGATGTATCCCGGCCCCGGCGGCAAGCCGGACAAGGCGCTGCAGGACCAGTGGACCTGGGACACCTTCCTGTCTGTCGCCGAAAAATGCAACAAGGGCGGCAATCCGTTCGGCGTGGGATTCGGCCAGACGACCGATTCGGTCGACTGGGTCGGTGCGCTGTTCCACGCGTTCGGCGCGCAACTGGTCGACGCCAAGGGCAACATCACGGTCAAGTCTGACACGGTGAAGCAGGTGCTCGAATACTGCCAGAAGCTGGTGAAGGTGATACCGCCGGACGTATTCGCCTGGGACGATTCCTCGAACAACAAGTACCTGATCTCGGGCCAGGGCTCGCTGATCATGAATCCGCCCAGCGCCTGGGCGGTGGCCAAGCGCGACAACATCAAGGTGGCCGAGCAGTGCTGGACCTTCCCCTCTCCCAAGGGCGTGAAAGGCCGCTACGCGCCCGGACTGCCCTACTTCTGGGGCATCTGGAAGTGGTCGAAGAATATCGCCGCCAGCAAGAGCCTGCTCACCCACCTGTCGCAGCGCTCGTCCATCGAGCAACTGGTCGCGGCGAGCGGCGGCTACGACATTCCGGGATTCTCCAACCTGCGCGACTTCAAAACCTGGGCCGAGGAAGGTCCGCCCAAAGGGACGGTGTACAACTATCCGCCGCGCGCCGACCAGATCGTGTCGATCGCCGGCGCTCCGGCTCCGGTGAAAATCGCCGTGCAGATCTACAACCAGGCGACCATGACCAAGATGGTGGCCAAGTGCACCCAGGGCGGCGAATCGATCGACAAAGCGATCGGCTGGGCGGCGAATGAACTCGAAGGGTTCATGCGCACCTAACCTCAGTCACGAGAGTGGTTGACCCGCAGCGGGAGGGGCCGTATTGGGCGGCGCCTCCCGCATTCGATGAATCCGTCCGGATTGCATTCCTGGGATTGAACTCTTATGGCTGACGCCGCCATGAACACCGCCGGCACGCCGGTCCCGCAACGGCGCATGACGCTGAAGAAGTTTGCGCGGCGCAAATCGACCATCGCATTGGTGATGGCGTTGCCGCTGATCCTGCTGATCGCCTTGCTGGTGGTCTATCCGGCATTGTTCTCCATGTATCTCGCCACGCTCAACAAGTCGATGGAGCGCTTCGTCGGCCTTGGCAATTTCACGTTCCTGTTCAAGCGCGACACCTTCTGGATGGTGGTCAAACAGTCGTGCCTGTTCGCGATCAGCGCGGTGCTGTTCAAGGCGCTCATCGGCTTCATCGTGGCGCATTTCGTGCACAACCTTCCGGCCAAGGGCCAGCGCAAGTGGCGCGGCATGCTGCTGGTGCCCTGGGTCATCCCGCCGGCGATGAGCACGCTCGGCTGGTTCTGGCTGTTCGATCCATCCTACAGCGCCTTCAACTGGATATTCGTGCGCATCGGCATCGACCCGGTGAACTGGCTGGGCGATCCGGCGTGGGCGCGTTTTTCCGTGATCCTGGTGAACATCTGGTACGGTGCGCCGTTCTTCCTGATCATGTATCTCGCGGCATTGAAATCCGTGCCCGACCAGCTGTTCGAGGCCGCCTCGATCGATGGCGCCAACTGGTGGCAGAAGATCTGGTACATCACGCTGCCGATGATGCGCAACATCATCTCCATCACGGTACTATTCTCTCTCATCGTGACTTTCGCCAATTTCGATATCGTCCGGATTCTGACGTTCGGCGGACCGGTGGACCAGACCCACGTTTTCGCCACCTGGGCATTTGTTCTCGGCATCCAGGGCAACGACATTCCGCTCGGTGCCGCCGTGTCGCTGTTCATGTTTCCGATCCTGGCGATCGCGGCAATATTCATCCTGCGCGGCGTGAACCGGCGCGGCAACGAGGCCTGACCATGACAGCGACCGCAGCCACTGCCGGGAAAATGCGCTCGGCCCGACCGGGCAGCATCCAGCGCAGCCGCCGCTGGGCGCTGCTCTGGTCGTATTTCTTTCTCGTTCTGTTCGCGGTGTTCTTCCTGTTGCCGCCGGTGTACATGCTGGTGACCTCGCTGAAGACCAGCAACGAGATCTCGGCGATCACCAACCCCTGGTGGGTGTACCACCCGACGCTGGAGAACTACCAGGCGCTGCTCGGCTCGGTCACCTACATGACATTCTTCCGCAACTCCGCAGTGGTCGCCCTGCTCGTGGTGACGGTGACCATGCTGATCAGTGTTCCGGCGGCGTTCGCGCTGTCGCGCATGAAGTTCTGGGGTTCGGCGACGTTGGCGACCGGCGTGTTCCTCACCTACCTCGTGCCCGACACGCTGCTGTTCATCCCGCTGTTCAAGATCTTCGCCTGGGTCCACCAGTACACCGGCATCGAGCTGATCAACCACTGGTGGGTGCTGATCATCCTCTACCCGACGCTCACGGTCCCGTTCGCGACCTGGATCCTGATCGCCTACTTCGCTTCGATCCCGAAGGAACTGGACGAGGCAGCGCTGATCGACGGCGCCGGCTACGTGCAGATGCTGACCATGATATTCATCCCCGTTGCGCTACCCGGCATCATCGCCGCCACGATTTTCGCCTTCACAGTAGCCTGGTCGCAGTTCCTCTATCCCCTCGCCTTCACCACCTCGGCCGATCAACTGGTGCTGCCGGTCGGTATCGTCACCACGCTGATCAAGGGCGACGTGTACAACTGGGGCCAGATCATGACCGGCGCGCTGCTCGGTGCCGCGCCGCCGTTGATTATTTACGCCTTCCTGATGGACTACTACATTGCCGGCCTGACCGCCGGCGCGACGAAGGGATAGCCGCATGGCACAGGTTACGTTGCGCAAGCTGATCAAGAACTACGACGAGACGCCGGCCGTACGCGGTATCGATCTGGAAATCGCCGACAAGGAGTTCGTCGTACTGGTGGGGCCCTCGGGCTGCGGCAAGAGCACCACCCTGCGCATGATCGCCGGTCTGGAAGAGATCACCGAAGGCGACATCATGATCGGCGGCGACGTGGTGAACGACATGCCGCCGAAGGATCGCGACATTGCCATGGTGTTCCAGAACTACGCTCTGTATCCGCACATGTCGGTGTACGAGAACATGTCG
>JBQMQE010000252.1:0-6582 GCA_052172655.1 Burkholderiales bacterium | reverse complement strand
CAGAACGAGAACTCGACGGTGATACTGACGACGGACAGCGATTACTACCGTTATCTGAAGCGGGCCGGCGGGCCGGCAGCAGCCAGATCGAATCGCTAATGCCGCGAGCCGGATATCACTTGTGATTGCATTTCAACATTGAGCGGCGAATCGTTTTCGCTGCCTGTCGCGCAGGTTTCCCCGGTGGCGCGTGCTTTTGGTGGCGCGCTGCTCACCTGGCGTTTCGGCGCGTGGTGAAGGTCACCTAGTGCGCTTTCCGTCCTGCTTCGAATCACAGGATATCGCAATCGATCTCGGTACCGCGAATACCCTTATCTACCTGCGCGGCAGGGGAATTATCCTCGATGAACCCTCGGTGGTCGCAATCCGGCAGCAGAGCGGGCCCGGCGGTAAGCCGGTAATCGAGGCTGTCGGCCTCGCCGCCAGGGGCATGCTGGGCCGTACCCCGGGAAACATAAGAGTGGTCAGACCTCTGAAAGACGGGGTGATTTCCGATTTCACCGTGACTGCGCTGATGCTCAAGCACTTCCTCCGCAAAGTCCTCAAAAGGCGCATTTTCAGACTGAGGCCGCGCATCATCATCAGCGTGCCCAGCGGCGCTACACAGGTCGAACGGCGCGCGATTCGTGAATCGGCGATTGGCGCTGGATCGTCAAGAGTAGGCCTGATCGAAGAACCCTTGGCGGCCGCGCTTGGCGCCGGTCTTCCGGTATGCGAACCAACCGGTTCAATGGTTGTGGACATTGGCGGCGGCACAACCGAAGTCGGCGTGATTTCGCTGGGGGGGCTTATCTACCAGGCGTCTGTGCGCGTAGGCGGGGACAAGTTCGATGAAGCCATCATCCACTACGTGCGCCGCAACTACGGCATGTTGATCGGGGAGGCAACTGCGGAGAAGACCAAGAAGGCGATTGGGTCCGCGTTTCCGGGATCGGAGGTGCGCGAACAGGAAATGAAGGGCCGCAACCTCGCTGAAGGCATTCCCCGCAGCTTTACGATATCGAGCAACGAAATTCTCGAAGCGCTGAGCGAACCGCTCAACAGCATCGTGACGGCGGTAAAGTCCGCGCTCGAACATGCGCCTCCCGAACTCGCCGCAGACATCGCCGAAAAGGGCATGGTGCTCACAGGCGGTGGAGCGCTATTGCGCGATATCGATCGGTTACTGATGGAGGAAACGGGGCTGCCTGTTAGCGTCGCCGAATATCCTCTTACCTGCGTTGCGCGCGGATGTGGCCTCGCGCTTGAGGCGAGGGATCAGTCGGAAATGTTGTTCGCGGCCGATTGAATAGCCAAAGAGGCTCGGGCACGAGTGGCCATGTTTGGCTGGACGTTCGCTTGATGCTTCGCCGAATGCTGCACGCTATGTACGATCGAGCACAGACAATCCCGCAGGACGGGGGATACTGGGAGAATCTTTCGCTTAACCGCTTTATCAACTAATCGAGGACGAACCATGAAAATTCCAAAGCTTCCCGCAGCAACATTCTCTTTTCTTTGGGGTGCGGCAGCGGGCGCGATCGCCATCTCAATTTTCGGTTTCAATATAGGCGGTTGGGTGACAGGGCCCACGTCCGATCGAATTGCCGCGCGACGTGCTGATGCGGCGATCGTATCGGTGCTCGCTCCGGTATGTGTGGCACAGTTTCAAAAAAGTGCTAACGCGCCAGCCAACCTTGCCGCGTTGAAAAAGGCCGACAGCTGGGATCGGGGCGACTATGTCCGCGAAGGCGGATGGGCGACTATGCCCGGCAGTACCGCCGATCCAAGGCGCGAAGTTGCGACGGCTTGCGCCGAAGCACTCAACAAACTCGCCCTGTAGAAGCGCGTTTGCGCACACCGATGAGCCTTCGAAGCCGGTTGTTCCTTCGGTGACCGCTTACTCACGCAAAGAATTGCACAAGCTTGCGAATGAACGCAGAGAGGCAAGGCGCCCCGATAGCTCGCTCATTCAGGCATCGACATAGTGCTCAGAACCATCAACGGCGCCGCGGAATGTTTTGCGTGCTACTGAACACAGGATTCGATCGTCTGCTTTTGGACAAACGAGGGTCAACTCCGGGTCAGGGGGGCCCCATAATCCTACGCTGGGCCGGGCGCCCGCAATACTCACCGACTGGAACCATGCCCCCCGGGGTCGCCCCGATTGGTCCAGGTGGGGGCAGCCTCATGCGCGACATGTATCGCCGAGTGTTTGTTCGGCTGGTTCAACTGGGGCGGAAGATCGGAACGAAATCTCAACACCGCGGCACGCACAGCCGGATACGTCTTCTACGGGGGCATCAGTCAGGCCAGTGCGCGGGCTGCGGCCTCCCGAATGAATTGCGCGGTGCGCTCTGGCGCCGTGATGGGCAGCATATGCCCGCCATCCACCAGCGTGAGTTGTGCGCCGGGCAGCTTGGCGGCCAGCACCTCGCCCTGGTCATGTGGATTTAGAATACGGTCGCCGCGGCCATAGAGGATGCTCACGGGTAGCTGCATCGCGCCGTAGCGCTGCATTATCCCGGGCAGGTCCTCTGGAATAGCCATCAAGTCAGCGGAGGCTGCGATGAAATGGCTAGGGCGCAGACCGAGCAAGCCGCCGCCACGAGTGGCGTAATCACCCGGCACAGCCTCAGGCCCGAACACCATACCCAACACCTCGTCGCGCTTGGCGATCATCGCTGGCACAGCCAGTGTCCAGGCCACTAGCGTGCGCAGCCAGGGCTTGGTGATTTCCAGGCCCTTGAACGCCGCGGAAACACCTTGCACCTTGTGCGTAAGCGGCGCCACTAGCGCCAAGCCGGCTACCCGCTGGGGGTGCCGCTGCGCCAGTGCCAACGCCAGCGCACCTCCCAGAGAATGCCCCACCACCAGCGGACGGCCGAGCTGAAGCGTGTCGATCAACGCTGCCAGGACGTCAGCCTGTGCGCCTAGTCCTGCCGAGGCGCCTGGCGAGCGCGCCGAATAGCCCGAGCCGGGCCTGTCGACCGCCACAACGCGGTACTCCGTGGCTAACCGATCCACGATGCCGTAGGTGAAGTGACACAACTGGCCAGCCAGTCCGTGCACTAGCAGCACGGTCGGGCCTTGGCCGCGCTCCACCACATGCAGTCGTGCGCCAGGGACGTCGACGAAGCGACCGGCCGGTGGCAATACCGCTTCAACCCGGCGTACCGTACGGAAAGTGAACAGCACCAAGCCGCCACCGATGGCAGCCACGACAAACACAAGTGCGAGGAGGAAGGTCATATTTCAGCGCTACGTGCCAGTAGTTCACGGGGATCAAGCAGTCTGGTCTGGGAGGCAATCTCGCCAGCCATCTCCGCGGCGCGCCCAGCATACGTTGGAATATCTTACACGAGCTGACTCCACCGAAGCACGAACGATCTGAAAGCCACTATAAGGACTTCCCCGGAATTGCAAGGCTGAATTCAAAAGGCCTGACTGCGTCACTATAACCGGCCTGTTTGCGAGCACTAAAGCTCTGGCCCTGATGAAAGCCGCGCGCCCGGTTCCCATACGTTAGTCGGCATCGTGGTGCTGCCGCCGTGTTCATCGGAGTGTCCGGGCGTCGGTCTGACCTATTCGTCATCAACGATTGCAGTCTTCTCTGGAAGTGCCCTTTCTAAAAATCCCTCAAACCGTGCGCAGCGTCTGATCTTTGCTGAGCAGCGCCCAGGCGATGCGCGCATTCTTGGCGGCGATGCCCACCAGAGCCTTGTGCATACCGCGACGCGCCTGGAGCGACAGCGCCCACAGCGACAGACGATCGGTATGGCGTGCGGCGGTGTTAAGCACCGAGCGGGCGCCCTGCACGAGCAGCATGCGCAGGTACGCATCTCCACGCCGGCTGATGTGGCCCAGGCGTGATTTGCCGCCCGAGGAGTTCTGGCGCGGCACCAGGCCGAGCCAGGCGGCGAATTGTCTGCCGCTCGCAAAGTCGCGCGCGTTTCCTACGGTGGCCACGATCGCCACGGCCGTAAGCGGCCCGATGCCGCGGATCTGCATCAGGCGCTTGGCCGCTTCGCTTTGCCGCGCCTGTTGTTCGAGCTGCCGGTCGTAGGCGCCGATGCGCTCATCGAGCTCCACCAGGTGAGCACGCAGATCCTCGACCGCCTGGCGCGCAAGCACCGGCAGCGGCTCAGCGACGGCGACGGCATCGCGGCGCACCCACTGCGTGCGGTTGGGCAGGACCACGCCGAACTCGGTCAACACCGCGCGCAGCCGGTTGATCAGCGCAGTACGCTCCTCGATGAAGCCCTGGCGCACCCGGTGCAGGGCAAGCAATGCCTGCTGCTCGGCACTCTTGACCGGCACAAAGCGCATGCTGGGCCGACTTACTGCCTCGCAGATCGCCTCGGCGTCGTTGCCGTCGTTCTTGCCGCTCTTCCTGTAGGGCGCGACGAACACCGGGGCCATCAGCCGCACGGTATGCCCGAAACCCTGAAAGCGCCGCGCCCATTCGTGTGACCCGGAGCAGGCCTCCATGCCGATCAGACAGGGCGGGAGCTTGGCCACCGTCTCCACAAACTGCTCGCGCCGGACTGTCTTCCTCAGTACCACCCGTCCCGAGGCGTCCACCCCATGCAGCGCAAATACCCGCTTTGCCAAATCGATGCCCATCGTAGTAACCTTATCCATGACTTCCCCTCTCCTTTCAGATTGATCATGCGAAACTCAATCTTGGCACTCCGATGCCGTGCGGGCCACCACCCGCTCGGAGTAGGGGAAGTCCCTTTCATTCGTTAGATCAGCATGCGCGGCCAGGAATCTCTTCTATAGGAGCACCGGCTCAGGGTCTGCTAGCGGAAACGTCAAAGGGCAGGAATCGACAAGTTGTTACCTGCCGCAGGGCAGATAAACTTCCGATCGGCTGCTTCTCTGCATGCCGACCGCGTGCTATCGACCCACTGCGGCCTCTGAAGCTTACGACGCTGGAGTGGCAGCTTACGTCAACCGCCGACACTCGTGTACGCGTGTACGCGTATCCTTTCAGGTCCGTTGGAACTTCGACTGGACGGCTGAAGCCGTCCTGGCCAGCGCGGTAGATTGTGCGTCGATCCGTGGACTGTCAAGTGGCCGGTCCCGGGCCGCCGGTCCCGGGCGAATGCGCCACTTGCGATATCGTCGCAGCGGTCAGCGCCAGGCGCCGAGCTTACGCCTCCGGCGGCGGATCGTCGTAGCCGAGCGCTCGGCGTTGCCGCCTGACCGAATCCTCTGCGAGCCCGACATTCCGGACTGCGTCCTTTTCGTAGCCCAGGTCGCGCCGGCTATCGGGCTGCGGCTTGTTTTGGAATTGGGACAATAGCAGCAGCCCTGCGCGCGCGACCCCCGAGATGCCCCGGTAATGTCCCTGATGCCAGCTAAACGCGGAAGCCCGCTTTGTATTCTCCAATTTTCTCGCTTTGAACATCAGGAACCCGAGCAGTACGCCGCACATCAGACCCCATCCCCACGCGTCGTCAATACCCGGGACCTCGCCGGCCAGCCAGATACAGACTGAAGCGATCACCAGGTACGGAACGGTGGTTTTCAGGATCAGGGCAATGGCAAGCATCAAGCCCAACAGCGCTTGCGCCCGCGACTGCCTTGCGACTACCTTCGAGCTGGTATGCATGCGATGCGCTCCTTCATTGATTATGGATGGATAGTCTGTTGCCGAGTTGCGCTGCCGGCGGTGTAGCCGACGCTCGGCGCTCAGATGTCATGTTTCCTTCCGCCGAACGCTGCGCGGCATGCCTTAGCGCAGCAACAAGACGATAACAACGATGATAAGTATCAGACCGAGACCGCCGCCCATATACATATTGAACCTCCGTGATTTGCCCGCCTTCAGCGACAGTGCCGTGACGGTCAAGCCATTTCAGCACCATTTGGTCGCGTCGTCTGGGCGCTACCACACACACGGCCGCAATGCGGCCGGCGGTGGGCTCGCCCCTGGCCTGCCTGCTCGAAGCGCGCACACGCGGCCTGCCGATGCCCGCCGGAGCGGTGAGGTCGCTCGGTTCATCGGTCGGTGCGCGGGGCGAGAATCGCACGACCGAGATCTCCGAGATTTCCCGCTCGCTCAAGGCCCTGGCGAAGGAGCTGAAGGTGCCGGTGATGGCGCTGTCACAGCTCAATCGTGCCATTGAGAAGCGCGACGACAAGCGACCGATGATGAGCGACCTGCGCGAATCGGGGGCAATCGAACAGGATGCCGACATCATCATGCTGCTTCACCGTGACGACTACTACACACGCGAAGCATCGCAACAGCCTGGAGCCACAGAAATCATTGTGGCCAAGCACCGCAACGGCCCCACTGGGGATGTGAAGCTCGTCTATCTCAAGGAGTACTGCCGCTTCGAGAATGCGGCTTTCCACGCTGCGCTACAGAACTCAGGCGATAGGACTCAACCGGGCGAGTGGCTCGCTGACGGTCTCAGTTCGACTGGTTTATGCACCTGACAGCCGCAATCGACTGAAATTCCGCCTGGCGCCTGCTTACCGAAACTGCCAGGGGCTGCATCGTCCCAAAGCGGGCTTAGCCAATTTCGAAAAGCGGTCTTGCAGCGTTTGATAGAGGTACTGAATCAGCGCGGCGTGCCGAACTCTTGC
>JBQMQE010000251.1:0-6584 GCA_052172655.1 Burkholderiales bacterium | reverse complement strand
GGTTAAGGGCGCGATGCTGGCGGCGATCCTCATCGGCCTGGTGGATACGTTCGGCAAGGTGCTCACCCTCGAGATCGGCGGCGTGCCGTTATTGCCGGGACTCTCGGGCATGATGATCTATGTGCTGATGGCGGTGGTCCTGCTGGCGCGGCCGGAGGGCTTGTTCGGGAAACGCGCCTGATGCGCCAACTCCGCTCTGGCACGATCGTTCTTCTGCTTTGCCTGCTTGCCCTGGCGCTGCTGCCACTCGTTGCGGAGAAGTATTACATCCAGTTCTTCACCAAAATGATGATCATGGCGATTTTCGCCATGAGCCTGGACCTGCTGGTCGGCTTCACCGGGCTGGTGAGCCTGGGCCATGCGGCGTTCTTCGGTCTCGCGGGTTATGTGCTCGCCTTTGCCGCTCCGCAGTACGAAGCCGCAAACCTGTGGCTGTCGCTGCCGCTCGCGATGGCCTGCTCCGGGCTGCTGGCGCTCGCCATCGGCGCACTGGTGCTGCGCACCTCGGGCATCTATTTCATCATGGTCACACTCGCGTTCGCGCAGATGGTGTTCTTTGTATTCCACGACACCGATGTCGGCGGCGGCGCAGACGGAATATACGTCTACGCGAAGCCGGTCGCGGCCATCGCCGGCTGGGAGCCGTTCACCCTGGAGAACCACACGCATTTCTATTTCGTGGTGCTGGTGCTGCTGGTGCTGGTTTACGCAGCGCTGCGCACGCTGCTCGGTTCGCTGTTCGGCCGGGTGATCATCGGCATACGCGTCAACGAGCAGCGCATGCGATCGCTGGGCTATCGCACTTACCGCTACAAACTCGTCTGCTTCGTGCTGGCGGGCACGCTCGCCGGCATGGCAGGCTATTTCGCCGCGGCCCAGTTCGGTTTCGTCAACCCGGAGACCCTGAGCTGGCATCAATCGGGCAGCGTCCTGATGATGGTGATCCTGGGCGGCATGGGGACGCTTACAGGGGCGGTGCTCGGCGCCTTCGCCATGATGCTGCTCGAACTCGGACTGCAGGACCTGCCCATGGTCGCCGGTGTGGATCTCGCCAAGCACTGGCAATTGCTCATGGGTGGGTTCATCGTGGGCGCGGTGCTGCTGCTGCCGCACGGCCTGCTCGGCATGCCGCGGCTGGTCTCGCGCTGGTTGCGAAAACCCGCGGAGTCGGGTGATGGCTGAAGCCGTGCTGCGCACCGAGCGCCTGTGCAAGCACTTCGGCGGGCTCGCCGCGGTGAACGACGTGTCGCTGGAGTTTTTCACCGACCAGATCCATGCCGTGATCGGCCCCAATGGTGCAGGCAAAACGACGCTCACGAGTCTGCTTTCGGGCGACCTGCCTTGCACCTCCGGCCGCATCTATCTTGATGGCGAGGACATCGCCGGGCTGTCGGCCGAGCGCATCTCGCAGCGCGGCGTGGGTCGCAGCTACCAGAAGACCAATATCTTCCTGCCGTTCACCGTGTTCGAGAACTGCCGCATCGCGGCCCAGTCGCGCCTGCCGAGTTCGATGCGCTTCGCCCGGCCGGCGCTCGCTTACCGCGATGTGGTGCATGAGGCCGAGCGCGCGCTGGCCGAGGTTGGGCTCGAACACAGGGCCGAGGAGGCGGCCGCGACGCTGTCGCACGGAGAGCAGCGCCAGCTCGAGATTGCGATGACGCTCGCCACCCGGCCGCGCATCCTGCTGCTGGACGAGCCTCTGGCGGGCATGGGCAGCGAGGAGTCGGCGCGCATGGTGAAACTGTTGCAAAAACTGAAACAGGCGCATGCCATGCTGCTGGTCGAACATGACATGGACGCCGTGTTCGCGCTCGCCGACCGGCTCACGGTGATGGTCGACGGCCGCGTGCTGGAATCCGGCGCGCCGGAGGAGATTCGGGCCAGCGCTGCGGTGCAGGAAGCCTACCTCGGTACGGAGGAGCCGCAGCAGTGAGCGATGTGCTGATAGACGCCCGCGGCATCCACACCTACTACGGCGTGAGCCATATCCTGCACGGCGTGGATTTTGTCGTGCGCCGCGGCGAAACCGTGGGACTGATGGGCAGGAACGGCATGGGCAAGACCACGCTGTTGAAGAGCGTGCTCGGGCTGGTGCGTCCACGCGCGGGCGTAGTGCGCATCGCCGGCGCCGACATGACGCAGGCGGCGACGCATGCGATCGTGCGCAAGGGGATTGCCTATGTTCCGGAAGGGCGCGGCATTTTCCCCAACCTGTCGGTGCGCGAGAACCTCATCATGGCCGCGCGCGCCGGCGCGGGCGGCCGGCGCGATTGGACCTTCGAGCGCGTGATGCAGACTTTTCCGCGCCTGGCCGAGCGCCTGGCTCACGGCGGCGCGCAGCTCTCCGGTGGTGAGCAACAGATGCTCACCATAGGGCGCGCGCTGATGACCAATCCTGATCTGCTGATACTCGACGAGGCGACCGAAGGCCTGGCGCCGAAAATCTCGCGCGAGATCTGGGGCATCATTGGCCAGATCAAGCAAGCGGGAATAGCGGCGGTGATCGTGGACAAGAATTTCGCCGCCGTGTCCGCCATCGCCGATCGCGTCGTGATTCTCGTCAAAGGCGCCACGGTGTACGAGGGCGCGAGCGCCGAGCTGCGCGCACAGCCGGAGTTGCACCAGAGATACCTGGGCGTGTAGCGGCGGCCGGGGGCGCTGAACTGGGGCTCTACGCTCCCGTGCGCATGGGGCAGGCGGCGCCGCGCAGCGGCATCGGAAGATGATACCGTCCGCGGCTCCGATTTTCGGTCAGGGTTGGGCAGTGCTAGCCGGAGGGGCAGGTTTCTTCGGCTGCTTTGGTTTCTTCTGTTCCCTTTTTTGCCTGTCACGATTGCCCATTGCTACTCTCCTTTACTAGGTTAACGGATATATTTTCGGGACTTTCAGGCGCGAAGCGTTCGTGCAAATCGCAGTCCTGCCGCTAGGATAGCGCGAATCAGGGAAGGGCATGAGGAGACTGAATACCGAACGCGCAGCCCGGCGAGCTGCGCGGTTTCTACCGCTTTCGGTTCAGCTCACAGTTTCGGCAGCGCGGAACGTCAGAAACGCACTCGCCTGCATCGGCTTGGCTATGAAGTATCCTTGCGCCATATCACAGCCCGCAGCCTCCAGCACATCCCAGTCTGCCTGCGTTTCCACGCCCTCGGCAACGCTTTTGATGTTGAGACGGCGCGCCATCTCCACGCTGGATTCGACGATGGCGCGCGACGAAGAATTCGCCGCGCAGCCGGTCACGAAGCTTTGATCGATCTTGAGCTCGGTGAACGGCACGCGCGTCAGTTGGCGCAGACTGGAGAAGCCGGTTCCATAGTCGTCAATTGAAAGGCCGAAACCGCGCATGCGCAAGCGGGTGAGATTTTCCAGGGCGGGCGCGACCTCCGTCATGGCGGTCGTTTCGGTGATCTCGAGGATCATGTAACGCGGATCGAGCCCGGCCGAGCGTACGGTCTCGGTGATTCGGTTGGCCAGCATCGTGTCGGTTAGCGAGACGAGCGAGAGGTTCACGGACACTGTCAGTTCCATCCCGCGCTCGCGCCACGCGCGGCATGCGCCCGCCGCCTTCTTCAGCATCAGCAGCGTAAGCTCGTCGAGCTTTCCGCTTTCCTCCAGTGCCGGAATGAACGCATAGGGGCCGATGAGGCCGTGCTCAGGATGGCGCCAGCGGGCCAGCGCTTCCGCGCCCAGGACCCGGCCCGTCGCCAGCGCCACCTTGGGTTGAAAGAATGGTTCGAACTGATTCTCCTGCACCCCGTGAAGAATCTGATCGAGACTGAAGCTCGGGACGTCGGCGGCAGCGTGCACGGGCTGCGGCTTGGCCGGTGCGTGCAATGCGATCAGTTTTTCGAGCCCCTTGAGCGTCACCGGTTTCTCGATTACACCGAGCAGGCGCACGCCGTACCCATGCGCCATTTTGTCCACCGCGTTCAGCAGAGAGCGGTCCAGCGAGCTGGCGATGATGACCGAGATCGCACTGTTCGCCTGTCCCAAATGCCGGATGAACTCCATGCCGTCCATTTCCGGCATGTCCAGGTCGCACACCACGAGCTCCACCAGCTCAGCCTCTCGTATCGACGCCAGCGCCTGCTTGCCGTCCGCGGCCTCCCTCACTTCGCGCGCGCCCAGGGCGCGCAGCATGCGCGCTACGGTCCGGCGCTGGAAATTATCGTCTTCGACGATGAGCGCGTTCAATCCGTGAGCTACGGTCATTGCCGTTACCCGTTGGCGCCGGCTGAATGGGCAAGATGCGCTTCCAGCTCTTGCAGCGTCCGGTCCATCTCCGCCTTCGCTGCAGCGGCGTCCTGCGGGTTGCCCTGTAGCGCGGCGCGCTCCATGGATGCACACGCCGCCGCCAAGTCTCGCACCCCCACCATCCGGCCCGACCCTTTCATGCGATGGGCGATGCGCGCGCAAGCCGGAAAGTCCTGGTTGGCCAGCGCCGCATGCAGTGCGACGAGATCGGGCCGGGTCTGGGTCATGAAATCCAGCAGGATCTCCGCCCGCTCGGCAGCGGTTGCGGCAATCTTATCGAGTTCCGCTAGGTCGATGGGCGAGTTCTGCACGGCGCCAGATACTGCATCTTCTGCGTCGCCAGCGCCGGCCGTTGCGAACGCAGCGGGCGGCATCCATTTCGCCAGCATCTCCTTCAGCATGGCCCGCCCGGCCGGCTTGGTCAGAATATCGTCCATGCCGGCGGCGTGACACGGCGCCGCCGCGTCGAGGAGTGACTTGGCGGTCCAGGCGATGATCGGTGTCCGCGTCCGGCCCTCCTTCGCCTCAATCTCGCGGATGGCCCGCGTAAGGGCATAGCCGTCCATCTGCGGCATGTTGCAGTCGGTGACGACCAGGGCGATTCCGCCGGCCTGCCATAGGGCAAGCGCGTCCCCGCCGCCCGCGGCCGTCTGCACGCGCAACCCCTGCGCCGCGATCTGGCGCGCGAGCAGCTTGCGATTGATCGAGTGGTCATCCACCGCCAGCACCAGTGGGCGCGCGGCAGGTGCGGCGGCTGGCGCTGCCTCGCTCCCGAGTTCGGCTGGCGCGGTGCTGCAGACCGGCGGCGCGAGCGTCACACTCATCGCAGCTCCTAGGTCCGACGCGTCTTTCATCGGGATCCTGCCGTCCATCGTCTGCGCCAGGCGGCTGGTCGATGACCCGACGCCGGTTTCGCCATACTGGCGCGCGCTGAGCGCGCGCGCCTGCGCGAACGGCCGAAGCAGGCGCCGTTGCACTTCGGGCCCGATGCCGATGTCGGGCGCGGAACCTGGGCCACGCTAGGCGCACCGAAGCCGATCGCCGCATCCATCGCAACGGCCAGGACGCATTTACAAACCATAGGGATCTGCTTTCTGTTATGCGGTGGGTGGGAGGCAGCCTGCGTCAGCACGCCATGCTGCGTTATGGACACTTATCGTCATGATTTCGGAAAACATTAGCTGGACTGCAAGCCGATATTCGCCGCCTGCCTCCCGCCGGGCGCGACAAATCACCCAAAGAACGTCCGCCTGCGGGCGCCGCCTGCAGCGATGGCGGCGCGCGCGACATGGGCATGCGTTGACGGGCTGAAAGTCGTCTGCTGCAAAAAATGCATTAATTCAACAGCCTATTCACTTCCCCGGGAACGGCAGAAGCCAAAACAGACCCCGCTTTACCCTCTTGTTCGCAACATCTGCGGAGGAGGCGATGAGAGACAATTCGCTGGATTTCACATCAGCAGCATCGCCAAGAGCGTAACGAAACGGTCGATGAGGCGCGATTGTGAGACAACGCTGTGACACAAAAATGGAAGACAGAAATCGGTGTATTGCGGAGCCTGCTCGATATCGCGGCGCTCCGGCGCGGCTATGACAGGGCTGCCGATTTCCGGCTGCAACAATGCGTCAGGAATGATGGTCCGGATGGCAACAAATTGAGGATGACACCATGAGTTTCAAAATCAGCTTGCAGAACAAATTGTTAGTGGCGACCACGGGGGCGCTAGGCGTGGTGATTCTCGCCGCGCTCGCCGGATTCCTAGTGTTGTGGGGCAGCGTGAAGACCTTCGACGAGACCAGCCGCGTGAGCATCGGCAACGAGCGCGCGGTGCGCGACCTGACATTGATGTTCAAGCAGCAGGTGCAGGAATGGAAGGATGTGCTGCTGCGCGGCAAAGACCCCGCGATGCTGGACAAGTACTGGACCGCGTTCACCACGAAGGAAGCGGCTATCCATGAAGATAGCAAGAAGCTGTTGCAGAAGGTCACCGATCCGAAAGCCAGGGACCTGATCGTACAGTTTCTCAAGGCCCATACGGAAATGAGCGCAGCCTACCGCCGCGGCTTGCAAGCCTACAAGGATGGCGGTGCCGACAGCGCTGCCGCGGATGCCGTAGTCAAAGGCGTAGACCGCGCGCCCACGCAGATGCTGGAGAAGGCGGCCACGGAAATCCAGAGCCGCGCTGAACTGACGCTGCAGGACGGCTTCTCCGCGGCTGGCACGGCGATCGAGTACAGCATTGCTGCAATGCTGCTCGTGCTGGCGCTGGCCTTGCTCGGGATGGTCTGGATGGTGCGCACCATTACGGATCCGATTAAACAGTTGGTCGCCGC
>JBQMQE010000250.1:0-6605 GCA_052172655.1 Burkholderiales bacterium | reverse complement strand
GCGGCACCAGGGCGCTGGTGCGCTACGTCGAGGCGCGGCTGTACGCGGACGCGCTGCGCAGCCGCCAATAATTGCAATGCGTTTATCCTGCCTTCGTACCAACACCACAATCGAGGACCAAACATGAGCGACACGCTTAAAGCCGGCCTTAGCGCCACCCGACGCGTCGACATCGACCGCGAGCGCACCATCAGTTTCATGGGCGACGATTGCCGCGTTTATGCCACGCCAAAACTTATTTACGACATCGAGTTGGTCTGCCGCGATCTGCTGCTGGAACACATCGAGCCGGGCAAGGACTCGGTCGGCACCCGGGTCGAACTCGATCATGTAGGCGCTACCCTGATGGGCATGTGGGTGGAAATTTCCGTCACCCTGACCGAGGTCAATGGCGGCGCCGTTTCATTCGACTTCACCGCTCGCGATGCGGTCGAGGAAGTTGCGCGCGGCAAGCACAACCGGTTCGTCGTCGGGATCGAGAAGACGGCGCAAAGACTCAGGGCGAAACTGGCCAAGGCGCAGTCGGCGACGTCTTAGATCGCCAAGCAGAGCTCCGGCAAGGCCGGGTTGCCGCTGCGCAGATTGGAATACAATTCAGGCAAGGAGGAGGGTAGGGTATGGGCATTCAGACCAAGGGGAAAAGCAGCGCGGCGGCCAATAAGCCGGGTATGGCGCGCAAGTCCGCGCCCAAACGCGCGGCGAAAAAAGCGTATATGTTCGACGCGGCGGCGGAAACCATGCCGCGCGCAGAGCTTGCGCGACTGCAGTTGCGCCGGCTCAAGACGAGTCTCAACAACGCCTACGACAACGTGCCGTTCCACCGCCGGCGCATGAAGGCGCTGGGCTTCGAGCCCGGCGACCTGAAGCGCCTGGAAGATTTCGCCGGCCTGCCGTTCACGCTGAAAACCGATCTGCGCGACCACTATCCGTTCGGCATGTTCGCCCGTCCGCGTACCGAAGTGGCGCGGCTGCACGCGTCCTCGGGAACCACCGGCAAGCCGACCGTGGTCGGCTACACCGCAAAAGACATCGCCACCTGGGCTGAGTTGATGGCGCGCTCCATGGCCTGCGCCGGCGCCCGGCCGGGCGACGTCATCCACAACGCCTACGGCTACGGCCTGTTTACCGGCGGTCTCGGCGCCCACTATGGCGCGGAGCGGCTGGGCGCGACCGTGGTGCCGATGTCTGGCGGCAGCACCGAGCGCCAGATCGTGCTGATCACCGACTTCGGCGCGCGCGTGCTGTGCGCTACGCCATCCTACGCGCTCGCGATCGCCGAGGTGGCGGAGAAAGAGGGCGTAGATCTGCGCAAATCCAAGCTCGAAATCGGCATATTCGGCGCCGAGCCCTGGAGCGAGGCCATGCGGCGCGAGGTCGAGGCGCGCCTGGGCCTGAAAGCGGTCGACATCTACGGCTTGTCGGAAATCATGGGACCGGGCGTCGCCTGCGAATGCGTGGAGGCGCAGGCGGGATTGCACGGCTGGGAGGACCATTTTCTGTTCGAAGTGATCGACACCGACACGGGCAAGGCGTTAAAGGAAGGCGAGGCGGGCGAACTGGTGATCAGCACACTCACCAAGGAGGCGCTGCCGATGATTCGTTATCGCACCCGCGACATCACCCGCCTCAGCACCGAGCGTTGCGCCTGCGGCCGCACGCATGTGCGCATCAAGCGCATCACCGGCCGCAATGACGACATGCTGATTATCCGCGGCGTGAATGTCTACCCGTCGCAGATCGAGGCGGTGCTGGTGGGTTTGCCGGACGTTGCGCCCCACTATCAACTGGTGGTGGAGAGAAAAGGCATTCTGGATCATTTGACGGTGGAAGTGGAACTGGTGCCGAACGTCGTGCCTACGACCGAATTGCGCAAGGTCGTAGGCGAGTCGGTGCGGCATCACATCAAATCGATCATCGGCGTCACCACCGACGTGCTGGTGAAGGAGCCGGGCGAAATTCCGCGTTCCATGGGCAAGGCGGTGCGGGTGCGCGACCTGCGGCCGAAGCTCAACTGAGCATGGAGACCAGCGTGGGGGCGGGCGGACCATCCGCTGCGGCGGTGCGGCGGCTCCTGCGCCCGGATTGCCGTGCGGTTTCCGATGCGCTGGACAAGCTGCAGTTGTCCGGCCTGGTGTCCGGCCTGCCGCAACTGGCCGGCTGCGGACCTGCCATGAGGCCACAAGGGAGCGACATTTCAGCATGATCATCGATTGCCACGGGCACTACACAACTGCGCCGAAGCAACTGGAAGACTATCGAAACCGCCAGCTCGACGAGCTCAAGAACGATCCGGCGCATGCGGCCTCGGCGTGGCCGCTCGATATCAGCGACGCGCAAATCCGCGAAAGCCTCGAAACTGCGCAGCTCAGGATTCAGCGCGAGCGCGGAACCGATCTCACCATCTTCTCGCCGCGCGCCGTTGGCATGGGCCACCACATCGGCAACGAGAGCACGAGCAAATACTGGTCCGAGACCTGCAACGAACTGATCCACCGGGTGTGCGGGCTCTATCCCGGGAACTTCGTCGGCGTGTGCCAGCTTCCGCAAACCCCGGGCGTGCGCCCGACGAACTGCATCGCGGAGCTGGAGCGCTGCGTGAACGAATTCGGATTCATCGGCTGCAACCTGAACCCGGACCCATCGGGCGGCTACTGGACCGGGCCGCCGCTGACCGACAGGTGGTGGTATCCCCTGTACGAAAAAATGGTCGAGCTGGACGTTCCGGCGATGATCCACGTGAGCGGTTCCTGCAACCCGAATTTCCACGCCACCGGGGCGCATTACATCAACGGCGACACCACCGCGTTCATGCAGCTCATCACCGGGGACTTGTTCAAGGATTTTCCAACGCTGAAATTCATCATTCCGCACGGCGGCGGGGCGGTGCCGTATCACTGGGGCCGCTATCGCGGCCTCGCGCAGGATATGGGCCGGCCGCCGCTGCAGGAATTGCTGCTCAACAACGTCTACTTCGACACTTGTGTGTACCACCGGCCGGGCATGGAACTGCTGCTCAAAGTGATTCCCGCGGATAACATCCTGTTCGCTGCCGAAGTGGTGGGGGCGGTGCGTGGTATCGACCCGGAGACTGGCTACTACTATGATGACACCAAGCGCTATATTGATTCGATCGAATGGCTGAGCGCCGCGGACCGGGAAAAGATTTTTGAAGGCAATGCGCGCAGGGTGTACCGGCGCGTTGGCGCCGCCTTGACGTAGAGCTGATAAACCGGTACTGGAATACCAAATAGAGCCAGGACAGGAGCACACCAGCACATGGATTTCCAACGCCAGACGAGCAAACGGCTGTATGAAGAGCACGCCGCAACCTTGCAGCTGCTCGCCCGAGTCGAGCGCGTGTTTACCGGCCGCGCCGGCGCCTTTCCGCCCGTTGCGGGTGACACCGAGTGGCCCGCCTTCGTGCGCGCGCTGCTGTCGGCGATCGAAATCGAGGTGGCGCGTCATTTCGATTTCGAGGAGCGGGACCTGTTCCCGCGGCTGGAGGAGGCCGGCGATGGGGATCTGGCGGCGCTGCTCAACGAGGAGCATGTGACCATTCGCGCCGTGGCGCAGTCGCTCGCCACTCTGCTGCGCCAGACGCTCGCCGGCGGATTGCCGCCGCAGCAGTGGCAGACCATGAAAACCCTGGCGCTGGAGTTCAGCGAACGCCTGAGCTCGCACGCGCAGAAGGAAGATGGCGCCCTGCTGCCCGTGCTCGACAATCTGCTGGACGAGGACACGGATCGCGAGTTGTTCGGCGCCTACGCGGCGGGCTAATCAGAGGAGTACACCATGGCGGAGCGTGCACAGGCGGGTCCCCTTTCCGGCGTCAAACTGCGGCGGCTGGCCGCGCAGGACCTGGACGCAGTGGTAGATATCGACGCGCAGATCACCGGGCGCTCGCGCCGCGTCTATTTCGAGCGCCGCCTGCAGGCGGCGCTGCGCGCGCCGGCCCTGCATACCCAATTCGCGGCGGAGGAGGACGGGGTGCTGGAGGGCTATGTGCTCGCACGCAAGCTCGAAGGCGAATTCGGCAATGTCGAGCCGACGCTGCGGCTGGAAGTGATAAGCGTGCGGCCGGGAGAGCAAGGGCATGGCTATGGTGACGCTCTGCTTGGGGCACTGGAGGCCGATGCGCGCAAAAACGGCGTGTTCGAGCTGCGCACGCAGGTGGCATGGAGAGACCACGCCATGCTGAGTTTTCTCGATCACGCCGGCTTTCAGCTTGGCGCAAACCAGGTGATCGATTGCGAAATCCACGCCGGAGGCATCGGTGGCGGCGAGGAGGAAAAAATCGTGGCGCCGGAGCACCACGGCCTGAGTGCCGAAATCGATCTCAGCGCACCCCAGGCCAACGATTTCGAGGCGCTCGCGCGTGACCGCGTCGACGTGCGCTCGCTTGCACGCGAGGATCTGGAGGACATCGCGCGCATCGACCGGCGCATCGTCGGCCGCGACCGCAGCGCCTACATCGCCCGCGTGGTGGACGAGGCGCTGCAGGAGTCGGCAATTCGTGTTTCGCTGGTGGCACACCAGGACGGATCTGCCACCGGCTACGTCATGGCCAGCGTCGACTTCGGCGATTTCGGCCGCACCGAGCCGGTCGCAGTGATCGACACCATCGGCGTCGACCCCGGCTTCACCGGCGCTGGCACCGGCCGTGCGCTGCTGTCGCAGTTGTTCATCAACCTCGAAGCGCTGCGCGTCGAACGGGTCGCGACCGTGGTCGAGCGCGATAACTTCGGTCTGCTTGAGTTCTTTTACCGCGCCGGCTTCGGGCTGAGCCAGAGGCTGGGATTCCTCAAACGGCTTGCCTGAGCTGGGAGCGGAGTGGGAGCAAGCCGGCGGCAAGCGGGCGTAGCACGGCCACGGCCATCCGCCCTATCACGAAGTGAATCAGTATCGACAGGCGGCGCGCGCCTCTGCCGAACACGAATTCCTGCGCGATGCAGACGGCCGCGGGTCCCCAGGCCAGCCCGCACTTAGCCGGTTCTCGCGCAGTTGTTGAGTTTTGCTCCAGTCAGTAATTGCGAGCATCTGGTCGATCGGTTTGCGTCAAATCACGGTATCAGGCACCTCTCGGCCTGGAACCATTTTCTCTGCATCGCGTATTCTCAACTTACCCGGCGCGAGAACTTGCGCAGTCTGGTGGTTTGTCTGAACTCGCAGCGCTCCACGCTCTGCCACATCGGGATTCGCGGCAAGAGATCCCGCTCCATCCCGGCCGATGGCAGCGAGCGACGCGACCGGCGACTGTTCGAAGCGCTCGGTCATCGGTTGATTGCCGTAGCGGTTGAGTCGCATCAGGGCGAGAACAGCGGGAGCTTGTCGCGGCTTCACTTGGTGATGCCCGATCGGCTACTTTGTCTTTCACTACGTGCGGCGCCCTCATTCGTCTTTGGCCAAGCGCACGCCGAATATGACATACTCCAAAGATGGTCAACAGTTCGTCTTTCCGTTGCGTGATCTGGCTGGGGTGCACGTCAAAGCGCCGGGCCGGCTGCGCCAACGTCCGTTCACCCTTGATTGCTGTCAGCACCACTTTCGCCTTGAAGGCTCGTGAATGAATTCGACAAGGCCGTTTCATCAGTGGCTGTCCGATTTCTTGGGACCACCTGTGTCCCTGAACTACATGAAGTTTGGTGGAGGCTTAGGGGACGTCATCAACCAATGCTACAATGATGGCAACTACAAGTCCCTCGAAGGGATTACACAGAAGATCGCCATTTTGATTTTCTGCCACAACAAGTTCTCAACCGAGATATTTACACAACACCCAAAGCATGAGCTGCTCGAGATCAGATACGAGGGGTACCCCTCAATTCCAGATGCAAGCAGAATACGACAGAATCTAGCCAAAGCAGGATATCGGCCGATTGCAAGCTCTCCTGCGCCCCAATTCAGGGACGTAATCTTTTACCCGGCCCAGTCCGACCGGTCCTTTCTTGAGACGCTGCCTCCAAAATTCATCTCTATCCAGCCGTTCAGTGGAAGCAGCGATCGCGATGTCCCGCCATCAATCGTGAAGGCCATCGACGACCACGCGGCACAGATCGGGGTCCCGCTCATAGTGATCGGCAGGAATTACGAGAAGAAAGGCAAGATCACCAAAGAGGAGTTCACAAGTCCCAATTCTGCGCTAAACCTCATAGACAAGTTGAGCGTGCCCGGCACAATCGAACTTGTGAAGCGCTCAGCACTATTCATCGGCGGCCACTCTTCCATGAATCTGGCAGCTTGGCACAACAGGGTGCCGAACTACATCCTGTTTCCAGAGCATGTAAGACAAAGGCACTTCAAGCCGGGACAGGCCGACGAGTGGTCGTTCGGTCGGCACTATCCAGAAACTCGAATTGATCTGTTCTCTGCATTCTCTACTGAAAAGATAAAGCAACTTCTGAAGAGTTGGGATACAAGGTGAAGGTTTGCGTCTATGCGTCAGGCGAAAATTGCGCGAAATGTAGCCGCCGGGGCTCCAGGGCCTGCACAATCTCGAAAGATTCTCCAACCCATGCTGCAGCGAGTAGGAACAGATTGTGGCCGCGGCCCAGACCCGAGTCTCGAAGTTCGAGATTTATGATAGTTCACGTCGTTGTCGCCAGTCC
>JBQMQE010000249.1:0-6612 GCA_052172655.1 Burkholderiales bacterium | reverse complement strand
CTCGGCGCAGGGCAGGACCGCGCCGACGCTGTCCAGGTGGGCAGGCTGCCGGCCCAGCGGCATGCAGGTGGTCGGGGACGTGGTCTCGGTCGCGCCATAGGCATTGACCGGCACGAGTTGCGGCAGCTTTTGCGCCAGGGCCCTGATGCTGCCCTCCGGCATGGGTGCGCCGCCGAATCCGCCGATGCGCCAATGACTCAGATCGTAGCGCTCGAAGTCGGGTTCGCGCAGGCACAGATTGTAGATGGCCGGGACCACCAGGGTGTAAGTCATGCGCTCGCGGCTCGCGAGTTCGAGAAACGGCCTGGTCTTGAACTCGCGCAGCATGAGCACGCAGCCGCCCACCCGCAGCATGGCGAGGGTTATCGCCACTAGGCCGGTGACATGGCTCGCCGGCACGGCGAGCAGGGCGCGTTCGCCGGCGCCGAATTCCATGCAATGCTCGAAATGCATCACCGAGTGGATCAGGTTCAGGTGGGTCAGCATCGCCCCCTTGGGCTGCCCGGTGGTGCCGGAGGTGTAGAGGATGACTGCGGTGTCCTCTTCGCCGGGCGCGGCGGGGGCGGGCAGATCCGCGCCGGGTTCGAGCAACTGCGAGAACGACTTGAATGGCGCGGCGCTAGCCGCGGCGGCGCTGCCTACCGCGTAGCGCAGCACGAGCTGGGGCAGCGCGTCCGGCGGCGGAATCCGCCCGGCGAGTTCGGCGTCGAACACCAGCGAGCGCGCTTTGCACTGGTTGAGAACGTAGGCGAGCTCGGGCTTTTGCTCGCGCACGTTGATCGGCACCGCAATCGCGCCGAGGCGGAACGCGGCGAGCAGGGCATAAACGAATTCGGGCTCGTTGGCGCACAGGATGGCGATGCGATCGCCGGCGCGCAGGCCGTCGCGCGCGAGGCCGGCGGCCACGGCGGCGACGGTGTCGTCCAGCTCGGCATAGCTGATACGCCGGTTCGCGCATACCAGCGCTTCGTCGCCTGCGTGGCGCGACAGCGTCTGCGCGAACAGCGCGTTCAGGTTTGCCGGGCGCTCGGCGAAGCATTTGAACACGCGGCCGAAATGCGTCTCGCGGCGCAGGCGCGGCCAGCGCTCAGGCGGCCAGTTCATGGACTATTCGATGGCAGGGCATGGATCATTCTACCGTGCACTTTGACGCCAGCGGCTTGGGCTATACTTTGGCCCATGCTGGAAATCCTGATCGCGCTATCCGTCGTCCTGCTGCTGCTCGTGGGCTGGCTCGCCTGGCGCATGGCCGCGGTGAGCCGCAAGGTGGCGGAGTTGCCTGCGGGCATGGCGCTAGGCCTGGAAGAAAAGCACCGCGCCATGCTCACCGACCTGCATGGCGGGCTGACGCAGCAGGGTGACCGTCTGGGAGACAATTTCAGCATATCCTCGGAGCGCCTGCGCGGCACGCTTTCGGACGAACTCAAGCAAACGCGCGACACGCTGCACGCACTGCAGCTCTCGCTCGCGAACAACCTCGGCGAGAGCCGCGAGGCGATGCTCGCCAAGCTCGCCGAGACCACGCAGGCGCTCACCGCCAAGGTGGACGAGCGGCTCGACCAGATCTCGGGCAAGGTCAACGAGCGCCTGGACGAAGGATTCAAGAAGACCAACGAGACCTTTACCAATGTCATGTCGCGGCTCGCCGTGATCGACGAGGCGCAAAAGAAGATCGACAGCCTGGCGGTGAACGTCGTCAGCCTGCAGGAGCTGCTGGACGGCGACAAGCGCTCGCGCGGCGCCTTCGGCGAAGTGCAACTGGAAGCGCTGGTGCGCAATATGCTGCCGCCCGACGCCTACGAGTTTCAGTTCACGCTTTCGAACAAGGCGCGCGCCGACTGCGTATTGAAGCTGCCCGCGCCGACCGGCATGGTGGCGGTGGACTCGAAGTTTCCGCTGAGCAACTACCGCATCATGCTCGATGCAGACCTGAGCGAACTGGAGCGCGCGCAGGCGCAGAAGCAGTTTCGCCTGGACATAAGAAAACATGTCGATGACATCAGCGGCAAGTACATCATTCCCGGCGAAACCTCCGAGGGCGCGGTGATGTTCATCCCGGCCGAGGCGGTGTTCGCCGAAATTCACGCCTATCATTCCGAGGTGGTGGACTATGCCATGTCCAAGCGCGTGTGGATCGTTTCGCCGACCACGCTGATGGCTGTGCTCAATACGGCGCGCGCCGTGTTGAAGGACGTCGAGACGCGCAAGCAGATACACGTTATCAAGGATGCGCTCGCCAAGCTGTCCAAGGACTTCAACCTGTTCGACGATCGCATGAAAAAGCTCGCCGACCACATCCGCCTCGCCGGCAAGGACGTGGAGGAGATCCACGTCTCCAGCCGCAAGATCACCCAGCGCTTCGAGCAGATCGAATCGGTGCGATTGGAGGAGAAGCACGCGGCGGACAAGGTGGTGCGGCTCGCCGATATGCCGAAAGCGCAGGACAACTAGCGCCGGCTTGGGCGGGCCGGCGCCCAGGGCGAGGAACTCCGCCGCCGCCGTCCGGGGCGAGGGGAGAGGTGGTCAGGAGATGTTTTCAAGAACAGCTTGAACCCGGCATACGCCCCGGATAAACTCTTCACGCAAATACGTCATTCTCAATTGGCAAGGAGCGACGATGTCGGACGAAGATCTGAAAGCCGAGCTGGAGCGGCTGCGCAGCGAGAACGCTGCGCTCAAGAAAGGGGCTGCCACTGGCATCACCATGAAAGTCAGCGAGAAGGGTGCAGTCTCAATCTACGGGATGGGGCGTTTCCCAGTGACCTTGTACAAGGAGCAGTGGCTCAAGCTCCTGGGGATGTCCGATGACATCCGGACGTTCATTGCCGCGAACGAGGGGAAATTGAAGACGAAGGGGTGAGCGCTTGACCGGGAGCGGAACTCAGAAAGGAAACCCATGACCGAAGACTTGAGAGAAATTCAAGAACACATCTACAAGGTCTTTGCGCGCTGCGGCGCCATCCCGCAAGACGCGGACATCGTGCTGCGTGACATCGACGGCTGGCAGACGGTGGTCCACTGCAGGTGGAAGCCACCGGCGCAGACCGAGCTCGGCGGCGGCAAGGTCACCAGGGAGATAGCACTGCAGCTTAGCGGAGTTGCGACAAAGCGATTCCTTGAGGCGGACGAGGAGCGGCTAATGCACCTCGACTCGAGGCTGTCGGATATCGTCCAAAATCGGCTCCTCCAAGGTTATAGGGAGACCGAGTCCGATACAGGGCCCTTCGTCATCAGCCTCGACGAGCATGACTTCGACGAATAAGTCCGCCATATGATCTCTACGGCGCCGGTCTGCGTTGCGCCGGCGCCGATTCATTGAGGAGGCGCTCGCTTGGGCGTCGTTGGCGCATGAGCGACAGCGCTTTTCCGCACGAGCTTCCCGTCAATCTGGATTACGACCACCTTTTGTCCGTTCGGCGTCGTAACGATCCCATCGCCAATCAGCCGGTTTTCAAGAAATTCGCCATCGAGGCGAGACCCGAAAGGCCAAGTACGTCGAACCTCGACGCTACGCTTCCCGACATTCACCCTCGTATAGACCGCATGCGGAAGGGTCACGTAGCCTTTCCCGGTCAGTTTGCCCCGTTTGAATGTCCCTGAAGTAATGCCATTGATTTTGCCCTCGGAAAACCACGCAACCGTACCTGGGCCATCGACAAATCCATCTTTGCAGCGTCCTGACCAGGTAATCGTCTCGATGGGCTGTGGCCGGGGATTCGCGACCTTGCAACCGAGCGAATCCGCAAGCCATTCAGTGCGCGCAGGTTCGGCGTGAGCGGATGCGGAAAATGCGCAAACAAAAACCGCACCTAGACTAGCCAACCGCAAATTTGCCATCATCCAAGTACTCCGAAAAAGGCGATGGGAGAATCAATCGGCCGGGATTGCGAAAGGTCATTATTGGTTAATAGAGTTGCTGGTCAGGGGAGAAAACTGGGGGTAACGAATCTCCACAATAATACTCCGGTGATTTTACTTGGAGAAATATTCGCGATCGCGACAAATCACACTGGCTGCAACAACGCGTTCCACGCCGATCAATCCCAATGCCAAAAAAAGGCCATCTGCGGCGCGTCCATCACAAGCAGGCGCTCAAGCGCCGCGTCGTCTATGATTGGATTGTCCCGCCAATCCAACCCCGTTTTTCATTCCCATCAGACAAAAGGAAAAGCGCCCATGTCCTTGGCTGCAATGTCCGTATCCGATGTTCTGAAAATCCGCTTTTCCGTGCGCGCGTTCAGGAATGAGCCGGTGCCGCAGGCGGTACTCGAAGAAATCTTCACCCTGGCGCGGCAAGCGCCTTCCAACTGCAACGTTCAGCCCTGCCGGGTTTACGTCGTATCCGGCGCCAGCAAGGACCAACTGAAGGACGAACTGGTGCGCGCCGTCCTGAGCGGCAGGGGCGCCAACCCGGATTTCGAGTGGGACGTCAGGTACCAAGGGACGCACCGCGAGCGCCAATTCGGTTCGGCCAACGCGCTCTACGGCGCGATGGGCATAGAGCGGACGGACAAGGAGCGCCGGCAAACCGCGATGCTGCGCAACTGGCGTTTTTTCGACGCTCCGCACGCCGCGTTTTTCACCATGGCCAAATACCTCAAGCTGACCGGCGCCGTCGATCTGGGCATTTATGCGCAGACGCTGGCGCTGCTGATGACCGAGCGCGGCATTTCGAGTTGCATGCAGGGCGCGCTCGGAATGTTTCCGGATCCGGCGCGCAGGATGTTCGGCCTGCCGGAGGACGTAGGCATTCTGTTCGGCATGTCGTTCGGTTACGCCGACGCGGATGCGCCCGCGAACAAGGCCCGCAGCGAGAGGGTTTCCCTGGACACGATGGTTCAATTCTTGCGCTGACGGGCGTGGAGGGCGCAGAGCGCGGGCAGGCGCAGCCGTGCTGCGCCGTTCATCCGCGGGCCGGCTCGCGCAAGCGAAGTTCAGAGGGCGTGCACGGCCATCAGCTTGCGCACATGGACGTGCCGCGATTCTTCAACGGCCAGGCCCTCGCGGATGCGCTCCAGCACCAGCGGCTTCTCCTCGGGAAACTGATAACCCTCGTAATCCTGGCGGAAGAGCAGGCCGCCGCGGCGGTCCACCCAGGCGTTCATCGCATGGTCGAAACAGACCCGCGATGTCACCTCGAGGCCGCCTATCATCCAGGCCAGTTCCTCCAGCCGCTCGTGCGGCGAGGAGAGGTGCATGCGCCCCTGCGCGACGTGGTCGAAGATCGGCGTTCCCGGCCGCGGAACCAGGGGCCGCGAGCGGATGTAGTGGGGATTGATCGCCGAAAGCGCGCTGGCCGTGTTCTCGGCATGCTGCCGCCAGCGCTCTCTGCCGCCCAGATCCGGCATCCAGTACTCCGACACCTGGAATCCCGCGGCGATGGCCTTGCGGCCGCCTTCGATCTGCTCGGTTTGCGTCACTCCTTTGCGCACCAGGGTCAGCAATTCGTCATCCCCCGTCTCCAGACCGATATGCAGGCGGTCCAGGCCGGCCTCGCGGATCATGCGCAGTTCCTCCGGTTTTCTCTTGGACAGCGTTTTCGAGCGGGTATAGGTGGTCACGCGGGTCAGGGAGGGGAGGCTTTCACGCAGGTGCTTCAGCACAGCCATGTACTCGCGCGGCCGCATGCTCATGCTGTCGGCATCCTGCAGGAAGGCCGTTCTCCCGCCGCAGGAGAGCCAGTTGAAAACCGTGACGAAGCTGGAATTCCCGATGAGGTCGCGGCCCTCGGCCAGGAGGGCGGCTGCGAGTTCGCGGGTGATTTCTCCGCTCAAGCCCAGCTCGTGTGAAACCGCGGTGATTTCATCGCGGATCGCCGCGGCCCGGTCGATGTCGGCCTTGATCTGCTGCACCGGCCGATAGACGAAACGTTGTCCCTTGTACATTTCGCAGAAGGTGCAATTGTTCCATGGACAATTTTCGCTCACGCGCAGCAGCAGCGAGGCGCTGCCGCCCTCGCTCGGCGGCCGGTACGTGCCTATGCCGAAGGCGAGCGCACGCAGCCGCGCTACGTGGTCCCGCAGACTATTGCTGTCGGCCGTCATCGTCGTGCTCCTGTGGACTTGCCCGTTTCATTCCTGCCATGGACGCCCGCGACGACGCGGCTCCTGCGCTCAGGACGAGTTCGATGCGGCGGTGGATGCGCGCGGCTTCGGCCTGATCGCCGGCTGCCTGTGCGCGCTTGGCCTGCACCCCCAGCCAGGCGAGCAGCGGCCGGCGCCAGCCGTTCGCCGATGCGGTTTCGGCGGCGGCGGCAATGCCCGCCGGCGAGAGGCTGCCCATGCGGAACAACACACCTGCGGCGACCAGTCGCGACATCGGATCCGCGATTCTGGCCAGCGCGCCGGCATCGGCAGCGCCGGCGAGCAGCGCGCGATGCTGCGCCGGCAAGAGCGATGCGTCCAGCCCCTGCCAGCGTCCGGCGAGAAAGTCCGCATAGGCGCGCTCCGCGGCACCCGCGTCCGCGGCGAGCGCCTCGAAGCCGGTGCAATCGCCGAAATCCAGGCTGGCTACGCGCGCGGCGCAGCGCACCAGTTCGGCGCGCGCGAGCAGGTCGAGGCGGCCGGTGCGCGCTATCTCGGCGCGTGCATACGCGAATTCCTGCGCGGCCAG
>JBQMQE010000248.1:0-6622 GCA_052172655.1 Burkholderiales bacterium | reverse complement strand
TCATGTTCGAAAAATCCGCCTCCCCGCGCTGGTGCATCCAGCGCAGCAACTGCTTTGCGCGAAACGGCTTCTCGCCGATTTCGGCGAAGAAATCAGTCAGCCGCGCGGCGTCATGGTTGAGGAGGTTGGGAATCACGATTGCCGCGGATTCAGCGTGGGTAGATGTTGAGGGTGGGGAAAAAGTAGGCGATTTCCACTTTGGCCGTGTCAACGGCGTCCGATCCGTGCACGGCGTTGGCGTCGATGCTGTCGGCGAAATCGGCGCGTATGGTGCCTTTGTCCGCCTTTTTCGGGTCGGTAGCGCCCATCAGTTCCCGGTTCTTGGCAATCGCGCCCTCGCCCTCGAGCACCTGCACCATCACCGGGCCGGAAATCATGAATTGGACCAGGTCCTCGAAAAAAGGCCGACCCTTGTGCACCGCATAAAAGCCCTCGGCTTCGGCACGTGACAGGTGCAGCATGCGCGCAGCAATGATCTTCAAGCCGTTGGTTTCAAAGCGGGAATAAATCTTGCCGATCACATTCTTCGCCACCGCGTCGGGCTTGACGATGGATAGGGTGCGTTCCAATACCATTCAAATCTCTCCAAAAGTTTTTCGTCGGAAAAGCTTAACGTCATATTTTATCAGGGATTTTGCTTTATGTCGCTGCCAGCCGTGAGCAAAATTCTGCATCGGGCACAGCAAGGCGCGTGGCACGGACTTCGAAGAAGACTTGGTATTCGGCGCCAGAGCGCGAACACGCCTGGAGGGATGAAAGCGGGCGAACGAAAAATGCGGAACGATCGCCCGTCAGGCAATTCGGGACGAATCCGCATGGCGACGACAACCGCGGAAGTGGTCTATTCCTGCCGCCACCAAGTGATCGACCAACCGAAATTGCCGGCTCCGGCCTGCCACCCGCTGGCCACGCCCAGGCCGGGGACCGCTACCAGCGTATCACCGCAATAGATCAGCGGCAGTCGCTCGCGCTCCCACGGCGGCATGCGTGCTTCTTGCAGCAGGTTCTTCAGGCTGCGCGTCGATCCGCCGGGTTGCAGGCGTATCTTCTCCCCGCCTTGCCGCAGCCGAACGCTCAAACCCTGGTCCCGAACCTGCGCGCAAGCGAGGCCCGCGCCTTGCCGGCGCGCGAAACGCAAGGTGCCGCCCAACTCCGGCAGCGGCCACTCGCGTTTGCCGTCCCAACCGCGCCGAAACTGCGCCAGCGCCGGCAGCAGCGAGGGCAGCAGATACGCATGACCGGCGTAACGGCGCAGTTCGCTTCCACCCAGCACGACACGCACGGCCGCGTCGTCACCGGCCTCGAACAGCTGACGCAATCCCTCCTGCAGACGCTCCGCCTCTGGCGCTGCCTGGCCCTGTTGTAGCAGCACCCAGCGCAGCAGATTTTTTGCACGCGCGACGCCGATGCGTCGCAACTCCGCAACCGCCAGCTCGTTTTCGCGCACGGCAAGTTTCGCGTCCGCATGGGCCAGCTCATCGAGAACAAGGCTCGCCTCCGCCAGATGTCCGGCAGCGCGCGCCAGCGTCGCGCGATATCCGGGAAACGCCTGCGCGATCACAGGCAGTACCCGGTGGCGCAGGAAATTGCGGTCGTAGCGCGTGTCGGCGTTGCTCTCGTCCTCGACCCACTTGAGCTTGTTCGCCTTGGCGTAAGCTTCGATTTCCTTGCGCGAGACCGCGAGCATGGGCCGCAAAATAGCGGGTGCCCGCGCGCTCCTGCCTTTCTTGCCCGATCCCTGCTCCCTTATCAATGGCATCGCCGCCCCGCCTTTCACTCCGGCGCCGCGCAGCAGTTGCAACAATAAGGTTTCGGCCTGATCGTCGAGGTGCTGGGCGAGCACTATGAAATCCGCGTCGGTTTGTTGGGCGTAGATCGCGTAGCGCGCGCGGCGCGCGGCAGCCTCCACGCCCTCGGCGCGATACGGCGCTACATCGACTTCATGCAACGCCAGCGCAATATTGCGGCGCTTGCACTGGCGCGCGCAAAACGCGGCCCAGCGATGCGCGTTCGGGCTGATGTTGTGGTTGACGTGCACGCAGGAAAGTCGAAAATCCAGCGCGCCGGCGAGCCGACGCAGCACTTCCAGCAGCACCATCGAGTCCAGGCCGCCGGACAAGCCCAGCACCAGCCGCGCCCGGGGAAAGAGCAAAGGCCCAAGCGCTGCGCCTACCGCGGCTTCGACGCCGTCGAAGCTATTCGGTTTCGACTTCCTTGAACTTGCCATAGGCCATCAGGCGGTCGAAGCGCGCCTCGATCAGCTCGTCCACGCCCTTGCTCGCAAATGAGCGCAGCGCGTCCTGCAACGCCTTTTTCAGATTCTGCGCCATGGCCGCGTGGTCGCGGTGAGCGCCGCCCAGCGGCTCGCTGATGATCTTGTCGATCAGGCCCAGAGTTTTCAGCCGGCTGGCCGTGATCCCCATCGTTTCCGCTGCCTCGGGCGCCTTGTCGGCGTTTTTCCACAAGATGGAAGCGCAGCCCTCGGGCGAGATTACGGAATAAATCGCGTATTGCAGCATCATCACGATATCGCCGACCGCAAGTGCGAGCGCACCGCCCGAGCCGCCCTCGCCGATGACGGTGCAGATGACGGGCACTCTGAGTTCGGCCATTACATAGAGGCTGCGCCCGATCGCCTCCGACTGGCCGCGCTCCTCGGCACCGATGCCGGGATAGGCGCCGGGCGTATCCACGAAAGTCAGCACCGGAATGTTGAATTTTTCCGCCAGGCGCATCAGGCGCATCGCCTTGCGGTAGCCCTCCGGACGCGGCATGCCGAAGTTGCGCAGGATCTTTTCCTTGGTGTCGCGCCCTTTCTGCTGTCCGATCACCATTATCGACTGACCGTTGAAGCGCGCCAGGCCGCCGACGACAGAAAGATCGTCGGCGTAGGAGCGGTCGCCATGCAGCTCCTCGAAATCGGTAAACAGCGCGCCGATGTAGTCCAGGGTAAACGGGCGCTGCGGATGGCGTGCCACCTGCGCCATCTGCCAAGGCGTGAGCTTGGCGTAAAGGTCCTTGGTCAGCGCATTACTTTTCTTCTGCAGCCGCGCGATTTCCTCCGAGATGTCCACCGCGGAGTCGTCCTGCACAAAGCGCAATTCCTCGATCTTGGCTTCGAGATCGGAAATGGATTGTTCGAATTCGAGGAAAGTTGTCTTCAATGGCAGGCGCTGCGGCGATTGCGGAAAGGCTTGCATTCTAGCGCACTGTCCGGTCGGCGTATGCGGCCGCCGTCGCGGCCATCAATATTCTACCGGCACCGGATCCAGGCTGCGCCACAGATACCAGGTGGCGACCGAGCGCCACGGCGCCCAGTTTGCGCCCAGCTCGCGCATGCGCTCGCGCGTGACGCGCTCGCCGTCAAAATAGTGCAGGCCGATCGCCCGCTGCAGGCCCAGGTCGTCCAGCGGCAGCACGTCGGGCCGCAACAGGTTGAACATCAGAAACATTTCCGCCGTCCAGCGGCCGATGCCGCGCACCTGGATCAGTTCGGCGATCACCGCCTCGTCCTCCATGTCCGGCCAGTCGCGCGCATGGATGCTGCCGCTGGCGAAGTGGCGCGCCAGATCCGCGATGTACTCCGCCTTGCGCTGCGACAAGCCGCAGGCGGCAAGCCGGCGTCGTGCCTTGAGCAGTTGCGCGGGTGTAGCCTCCGGCGCGATGGCGAGTACCCGGTTCCACACGGACTCCGCCGCCTTCACCGAGATCTGCTGGCCGACGATGGAACGCGCAAGCGTCTTGAACGGCTCGCCGCGGCGCGCGAGCGCGATGCGCGGATAGGCGCGGATGATGCCGGCGAGCACCGCATCGCGTCGCGCCAGCGCACGCTTTGCGCGCAGCCAGTAGTCGGGCGTCATGAGGCCCGCGCCAGCGGCAGATTGGTAATCAGGTTCTGCGGCTTCATGCGCACCACGCCATCCTCGCCCATGGACAAGGCGAGGTACACCGGCCTGCCGGCGATGTCGGCGCGCATTTCGCCAGCGTCGGCAAAATCCAGGCGAAACAGCGCGAGCAGGCGCCCGAGCCGGTCCGGCTCCGCGTCCTCGCCGCGCCAAAGATCGTTCAAGAGCGCGGTCGATTGCGCATCCAAGCCGATGTGCCAGGCCCAGCGCGCTTCCTCGATGCGCGGCTCTGATTTTACGCTCACGTTCACGCCGCAAAGGTGCAGGATCCAGCGCTCCAGCACGCGGCAGAAGGCGGCGAGCGCAGCGCGCCCGTGGTTCATGCCGATGACGAAATCATGGCGCTCGTCGCGCGACCAGTAAAGCTGCGCGTTGCCGCTGTCGAGCACGTCGAGGTTCACCGCCTGCAGCGGCGCCTGCGCCTCGGCAATCAACTGGCCCAGACCGCTGCCCGTCGCTCCCTCGGCGCTGCCCGATGCATGCATCTCGACCTTCTCCAGATCGGCCAACATGACGGCGCCTTGCTGCAAGCTTGCCTTCTGCTCGCGATAAAACAACTCCGCCGCGCGCAGTTCGAGCGCATCGTCCGCATCTTCGAGAATATTCCTCAGGATAATCTGCGTAAGCTGATCGATGAACAAGGGCGGAATGTTGACATTGCCGCCAGCGAACAATCCCAGGTAGCAGGCCTCCAGCGTGGGCGCAGCGAGCAGCCGCGTGCGGAAATCCAGCAATATGCGGTAATTGGAACGTGCATCGGCATCGGCAATGGCGTCGATCTGCGCCGCCGCCACTTGCATGCGCGGCGCTTGCAGCAGCGCCTGGTGCAGCGTGATCTCGTTGCTGCAGGATTCTTCAACCGGACGCAGCTCGGGCCGCAACAGGTAGGCGCGCAGGAAGTCGTCGCTCACGACCAGCCGCCCGCTCGCGTCGCGCTGCAGCAAGTGAAAACCGGAGTGACGCCAGAAATCCTGTGGCAAGGGCGGCCTAGGCGCGCACGACGGCGTGCGGCATGACGCGGCTGTGCGCGGCGACATGCCGGACCAGGAAACCCATCTGGTCGGAAAGAATCTTGCGGTTGGTGAGGATCAGGTACTCGGCCTTGTTTGGCACGTAAGGCGTGTACATCAATTCCATGCCGGCTTCCTCGGGCTTGCGATTGCGCTTGATGCCGTTGCAGTGGCGGCAGGCCGAGACCACGTTCATCCAGTGGTCGCGACCGCCGCGCGACAGCGGCGTGATGTGGTCACGCGTGAGACGCAGGTAGCCGAACTCGGCACCGCAGTAGGCGCAGATATGGCGGTCGCGGCGGAACAGTTCGCGATTGCTTAGCGGCGGCACTTGGGAGAAGCCCCGGGCAGCCATCGCCTTGCCCTTGATCGCGATGATCGAGTTTGTCGTAATACTGGAGCGCTCGCCCGTCTTGCGCGAGGTGCCGCCGTAGAACGTGAACGCGCGTTCGCCCAGCGTCCATGCCACCAGGTTCTTGGCGTAGTAATAGCAGGACTGCTGCCAGGTTATCCAGCGGTGCGGGACGCCGTGGAAGTCGAGCGTCAGAATGAGCGGAATCTCCGCCATGCGCTTGCCTCAAATCTCCTAGATGCATGAAACCGGACTTGATGCGCTGCGGAATAAGACCCAAAAAGCCGCGGCCATCAAGCGCTTACGCGAGATTTTGCCTCAAAAATCGCGGCAACGCTAGGTCTGCGCCGGATTCCTGGCCAGCCGCCCTGTTCCAGTCTCCGCCCGGCATAAAAGCGGCGTAAGCTCGCGGCTCAACTACCCTCATGGAGCAAAGCCATGGTCCAGTACCGAAGCTGGCTGGCGCAGTTGCCACAGGACGTTGCCGAGAAAATCGCTTTCCGCAACGCGCAACATCTGTTCAAGCGCTGACCGGTTTGCGCCTTTCCGATTACCGCCACGTACTCACCTGCGCGCTGGTCTACGGCCTGGCCGTGGTGCTGGCGCGTTTCGCCTTCGAGGACGGCAGCAACGCTGCGACCGTCGTCAGTGTGCGCTGCACCTTCGCGGCGCTCGCGATCGGCATCGCTCTGCGCGTCGGCGGCGAGCAGAGGCGCACCACCGGCCGCGAGCGTGCGCTGCTGCTCGGCCTTGGCCTAGCCTTCGCGCTGGGCGTGTTCTCGTTCTACAAGGCGATCGAGATCCTGCGCGTGCCGCTTGCGATCCTGACGTTCTACGTGAATCCGCTGATCATCGGCGTGCTCGGCGCACTGGTCGGGTTCGAGCGCCTGTCGGGTCGCACGCTGGTGTTCGCGCTCCTGTCGCTGGCCGGCCTTGCGCTCGCCACCGGCGCGTCGCCGGAAGCCGTGGATGCGGCGGGCATAGGCTTTGCCCTGCTCGCCGCGGCGCTGACCGCCGCCGTTCTGGTGGTGTCCACGCACCGGCTGAGCCATGTGAACGCAAAAAACCGCACCTTCTGGATGATGACCAGCACCGCTGCCACGGTTGCCGCCGGAACGCTCGCGGGCGACGCGCTGATATGGCCGCGCAGCGCGCTGGGATTGGCGGCTATCGCCGCTGTTTGCGTGCTCTATGCAATCGGGCTGGTCGCGCTGTTCACCTCGGCCACCCGCATCGGTCCGCTGCGCACCGGCCTCGCCATGAACCTCGAGCCCGTCGTCGCCATCGGCGGCAGTTGGCTGCTGCTGGGGCAGGGGCTCACGCCGACGCAGCTCGCCGGCGGCGTACTGGTGATC
>JBQMQE010000247.1:0-6623 GCA_052172655.1 Burkholderiales bacterium | reverse complement strand
GGCCTCCTCCTCGGCCCTGATGCGTGCCTCGGCGGCGCTCATGGCCTCGGTTTCGGCGATCGACTTGGCGTCGGCTGTTTCGCGCGCCCGCTCTTCCGCGCGGGCACGCACGTACGCCGCAGCGGTCGCCTTGGCGTCGGCCTCGATGCGCGCGACCGCCTGCTTGATCGCGCCGAGTTCGGCCTGTTCCCGCTCTTTCGGGTCGCGCTCGGATGGCTCGCCACTGCCGGCATCGAACGCCAAAACGAGTCGGGATGCGTCTGTACTGGATTTCATCTGCACCGTCCGTTGCTGAGTGCGCGGCAGGCACACGCCTGCACACAAAGCGGCCTGGCCGCCCTGTGCACATTATTCACCGTGAAGCCCAAGTCGAATCGCGGAATAAGCGGCGTTTTCCGCGCTTTCTCCGCTTGCGGCCCGAGATGGCGGGCGGCGTCCGAGCGCGAGCGGCCCGGGTTCAGAGATGATTGATCGACGTCCGGACGCGCCCCGCTATCGCATCGAACTTTTCCCGCGACAGACCGAGTTCAACCAGAGCCCAGTCGCCGGCGAGCGCCCACTCATGGCATAGCGCGCCGGTGGCGGCACAGTAGAGCTGCTCGGCAGCGAGGCCGGTGGCGACCAGCTTGCGCGCGCCCGCGTCGGCCTGCGTCAGATTTTCATCCGGGGACAGCACATCGTGATGGTGGGCGATGGCGTAGCACAAGGACTCGGACAACTGCCAGCTATGCGCCAGTTGGGCGCCGACCTGGGCGTGATTGGTCGCGTAGCGCTCGTTCTCGATTTCCAGCGCCGGCTCGCCCGGGGTGAGCGCCGAGCCGTCGAAAATGTCCGCGTAAATGGTGAATTTCTGCATCATCACCGGCATGCCGCAATCACGGAACAGGCCGTAGGTGCCGGCGACGCCGCTGTCGCCGCGCCCGGTTTCGCGGCACAGCAGGGCGCAGATCAGCGAGGTCGCCATCGACGTCTTCCAATAGTGCTCCATGCCGGGGCCGGCCGATCCGGCGAACGCCTGGCGCAGCAGCAGCCCGGTCACCAGTTGCGTCACCGTGTTCAGGCCGAGCAGCGCCAGCGCCTGCTGCACCGAGGCCGCCTTGGTGCGCAGGCCGTAGAGCGGCGAATTCGCGACCTTCAATACCGCCGAGGCGAGCGCAACGTCGCCGCCAACGAGTCGGCCGACGCGGCGAAAGTCGGGTTCATCGGAGCGCGACTCGCGCAGCAATTTGGTCAGAATCGCGGGACAAGGGGGAATCCCGATCTCCTTGACGATCTGGTCGGCATTGCGATCGGGGACTTCGTTATCTGCGCTCATTTTCTGCTCTAGCCGATTGCAGCCGCCTGAACAACGGGTTGCGGCGTGATCAGCCGCCTGTTGCGGATGAATTCGGCGCAGGCTGCGGCGGGCGAGCTCGATCGGTAGGTTGAGATGCTATATGGTCCATGAACACGCTTCACACGCGCATCGCGCGCGCGCCGAGCAAGTGCAGAAAGCGCATCACGCCCGGCGCTATCTCGCGCAGCGGCAGCACCTCGTCGGTCGCGCCCGCGGCGATCGCCTCCTTCGGCATGCCGAAGACGACGCAACTGGCTTCGTCCTGGGCGAAGTTGTAAGCCCCGACCTGCTTCATCGCCAGCATGCCCTGGGCGCCGTCCTTGCCCATGCCGGTGAGGATCACCCCCACCGCGTTCCTGCCGGCATGCTCGGCGGCGGAGCTAAACAGCACATCCACCGAAGGCCGGTGACGGTTGACCGGCGCGGCGCCGCTCAACTGCGTCATGTAATTGGCACCGCTGCGCCGCAGCAGCAAATGCGAGTGCCCCGGCGCAACATAGGCATGGCCGGGCAGCACGCGTTCCGCGTTCTCGGCTTCCTTCACGCTGATGCGGCACAGGCTGTCCAGGCGCGCCGCGAACGATTTGGTAAACGCCTCCGGCATGTGCTGGGTAATGAGGATGCCGGGGCAGTCCGGCGGCATGTCGAGCAGGAATTCCTTGATCGCTTCGGTACCCCCGGTGGAGGCGCCGACGATGATCAGCTTTTCGGTCGAGATGCTGCCGTTGGCAAGTGCCGGCAGCGCACGCTCTGCCCGCGGCACTCCGGGCAACGGCCGCGGCCGCAGGCGCGCGGCCGCGGCAGTGCGGATCTTTTCGGCGATTTCGTCGGCATACGCCTCTATGCCGTGGGCGATGTCGATCTTCGGCTTGGAAACGTAATCGATCGCTCCCAGCTCGAGGGCGCGCAGCGTTACGTCCGAGCCCTTTTCGGTAAGCGAGGAAACCATGACCACCGGCATCGGCCGCAGCCGCATCAGGCGTTCGAGAAAATCGAGGCCGTCCATTTTCGGCATTTCCACGTCCAGCGTCAGCACGTCCGGATTGAGCGCGCGGATCATCTCGCGCGCCACCAGCGGGTCCGGCGCCGCCCCGACCGCCTGCATGTCCGGCTGGCTGTTGATGATCTCGCTGAGCAGCTTGCGGATCAACGCGGAATCATCGATTACAACGACAGTGATTTTTTTCATGCCTTTTCCTTTAGCGGGCCGCCTGCCGCTCATGCGGCGAGCGCGGCCTTGTTATCCCGAGTTCGCACCGGCTTCGAAAACGCAGCTTCGGCGAGGGGCCGGCTGAAGCAATCGCGCTGCATTTCATCGCAGCCGAGCCGGCGCCGGAAGTCGAGCCGGGCGCGGATGGACAACTGCGGCAGCTTAATCATCGATGCGGCAGGCACGGGCGGCGGCGTTCAACCGAACAGTTCGACATCGCCCGCGACCTCCTCTTTGACCAGGCGCGCGCCGTACTCGATTTCGCGCGCGTATATCGTTTCGTTGTGGATATTGCGCAGCTTCTTCACCAGGGCCTTGCCGCTCTTGGGAAAATAATAGACTTTGCGCGGATAGACATCGATCAGATCGCGCGCGACGACGCGGATCTTTTCCGCGCCGAGAAAGCGCAGCGCGAAATCGGCGTTGCGCTGTCCGATGTTCATCGTGGTCATGCCCGGCAGCACATTGCCGCCGCCGAACACCTTGGCTTCCAGCAGCGTGCGCTGCGCGCCGAGGGAAATCAGGCTGTTGATCAGCACCTCCATGGCGAAGGCGCCGTAGCGCGTAGACAGGCTCACCGGGTTGTCCTGGTCGGGGCGGGCGTCGGGCAGCATGAAGTGATTCATTCCGCCTATCCCGGAAACCTTGTCGCGGATGCAGGTGGTAACGCAGGAGCCGAGCACCGTGACCAGCACCATGTCGCGCTGGGTGACGTAATACTCTCCCGGCAGCACCTTTGCCGCCTCGAGGCGGTAAGGCTTGTCGAAATAGACATTCTGGGCACGCACGCCGGAGTTCCGCTCAGCCGCCGCTCGCGCGGCCGTGGCCGTGGCCGCGGCCATGGACCTGACCGTCGCCGGCAGGTTCATACACGGTCTTTCCGCGCGGCCGAAACAGATCCGCGGCAAGATGAAAGCTCTCCGAATGCCCGGCGAACAGCAGGCCATCGGGGCGCAGCAAGGGCAGGAATTTCTGCAGAATCCCGTACTGCGTCGGCTTGTCGAAATAGATCATCACATTGCGGCAGAAGATGGCGTGGAACGGTCCGCGCACCGGCCAGAGCGCATCGAGCAGATTGAGCGGACGGTAGCTGATCAGCGCGCGCAGCTCGTCGCGCACCCGCGCCTTGCCCGCATGCTTTCCCTTGCCGCAAAGGAAAAAGCGCTGAATGCGCTCCTGCGACATTTTCTCCAGCCGCTCCATCGCGTAGACGCCCTGCTGCGCTTGCGCCAGCACGCTGGTGTCGATGTCGGTGGCGAGAATCCGCACCGGCGGGCTGAGCGTGCCGAACGCCTCGGCCGCCGCCATCGCCATCGAATACGGCTCCTCGCCGGTGGATGCGGCCGCACACCAAAGCGCGATTTGCCCGTTCTCCCGGTGGCGCTGCAACAATTCGGCCAGCAGCGGAAAATGGTGCTCCTCGCGAAAGAACGCGGTGAGGTTGGTGGTGAGCGAGTTGGTAAACGCCTCCCACTCGGCGGCGTCGCCATTCTCCAGCACATGCAGATAGTCACTGAAACCGGACAAGCCGAGCGCGCGCAGACGCCGGCCGAGGCGGCTGTAGACCATCTCGCGCTTGCCCGGGCTGAGCGAAATTCCGGCCCGGCCGTAGATCAGCTTGCGCACGCGCTCGAAATCGTCCGTGGTGAACGCGAACTCACGCCCGTTGTCCGCGCCTCTATCCATCGTCTCGCGTGTCTGCATTTCCGATTTCTCCAGTCCGGCGGCTTGCCGGCTTGTGCAAGGTTGCGTGGTCGCGCTGTTGCATGAGCGCGCGTGCGCGCGAGCTATGCGCAAATCAAAACTCTTCCCACTGATCGTCGCCGCCCGCCGCGGATTTGGCCGTGGCGGGCGCAGGCTTGGCCTTCGCCGCTCTGCCCGCCAGGCGCGCGACGTTGGGCGCGCGATTCGGCCCGCGCCGCTCCGTTGTCGGCCGCGCCGGACCTTCCCTTTTCGGCGCCGCTGCCGCGCCGCGGCCGGCGGCGGCACCCGCCGCAGCCCTGCCCACATTGAATGCGGCCACCGCCTGCGTCAGGTCCTGCGTCTGCTCCTGCATCGACTCCGCGGCTGCCGCAGCCTCCTCCACCAGCGCCGCGTTCTGCTGCGTCACTTGGTCCATCTGCGTGATCGCCTGGTTCACCTGCTCGATGCCCGAGCTCTGCTCCTGTGAGGCCGCCGTGATCTCGCTCATGATGTCGGTCACCCGCTTCACCGAAGTCACGATCTCCTGCATCGTCTTCCCGGCCTCATCCACCAGCTCGGTGCCGGCACCCACCTTGTCCACCGAGTCCCCGATCAGCGCCTTGATTTCCTTCGCCGCCGCCGCGCTGCGCTGCGCCAGGTTCCTCACCTCGCTCGCCACCACCGCGAAGCCGCGGCCCTGCTCCCCGGCCCGCGCCGCTTCCACCGCGGCATTCAAGGCCAGGATGTTGGTTTGGAACGCAATCCCGTCGATCACGCCGATGATGTCCACGATTTTCTTCGACGATTCGTTGATCGAGGACATCGTGCCCACCACCTCGCTCACCACCTGGCCGCCCTTGACCGCGACCGCGCTCGCGCCGATGGCAAGCTGATTCGCCTGCCTCGCGTTCTCCGCGTTCTGCTTCACCGTCGAACTCAGCTGTTCCATGCTCGAGGCGGTTTCCTCCAGGCTGGAGGCCTGCTCCTCGGTGCGCTGCGACAGATCGGCGTTGCCCGAGGCGATCTCGGCCGACGCAATCGAGATCGTGCCTGCGGTCTCGTTGATGTGTCCGATGATGTCGGCCAGGTTTCGCTGCATCTTGGCCATCGCCGCCATGATGCTGCTGCTGTCGCCTTCCCGGACTGCCACTGCGTGCGCCAGGTCACCTGCTGCTATCCGATTGGCCACCGCCGCCGCCGCGGCCGGCTCGCCGCCCAGCGGTCGGCTCACGAAGCGGCGGATGAAGAAGAAGATCGCGCCCAGCAAAGGCAGGCTCAGACCGAACGCAAGCAACGCTTGGTACCAGACGAATCCGTTCAGTTCTGCTTGCGCCTTCTTCAGGCTGACCTGCATGCTGATTGCGCCCAAGACGTCGTTTTCGGCGCCCTGATGGCAGCCCATGCACTCCTTGCCGAGATAACTGCGCCAGTTCAGGATCGGGAAAATCGCGGCGAGGTAGCCGTCCTTCTCGTTGACACTGAAGCTGGGCTTGCCGCTGGTCATCGCAGCCGCTTCTGCGGCGGTGGGGTTGCCCTCCGCTGCGTCCCCGGCGCCGTACTGGGTAAGGACGCTGCCGGTCCGCACGACTCTCAGGTTCTTGATGTTGTTCGACTCGCGCACCTGGTCCAGGTACACGGCGCGCTGTTTGGACACGCCGGTGATCATCATGCCGGTCAGGGTCGCATTGACCATCTGGTTCGTGCTCTCGGCAAAATCGCGCGCCTGCGCGATGGCGGCGTCGCGCCGCTCCGCATAGGTCAGGACGATCATTACCGTCCAGGCCACGGCCAGCAGCGCGCCGATCGCGGTCACCAGGCGGGCCCACAGCGGCAGGCTGCTGAAACTCCAGCGGCCCGCGGCCGCCGCGCCCATCGCCGGCTGTAGCGCGCCGGCGGCAACTTCAGTTACTTGGCTCACGTTCTTCACTCCTTATAAGAATTGAATCGTCCAAACCTGACCGGGCATCGCCGCTCGCCGCCCTGCCCCTGCAGGCGCGGATTGGCCTTGCCTAGAATTCTTCCCACTGATCCTCTGCGCCACCTGCGGCCGCCGCCTTCTTAGCCACCGGCTGGGTCTGCGCCGGCCTCCCTGGAAGGCGCGCCACGTTGGGCGCGCGATCCGGCCCGCGCCGTTCGGCCGCCGGCTGCGCCGGCCTTTCCCGCTTTTCGAACAGCTCGACGCTGCGCCCGGCTGCGGCACCCGCCGCCTGGCCCAGGTTGAACACGGCCACCGCCTGCGCCAGATTGCCCGCCTGCTCCTGCATCGACTCCGCCGCCGCCGACGCTTGCTGCACCAGTGCGGCGTTCTGCTGCGTCACCTGGTCCATCTGCGTGATCGACTGGTTCACCTGCTCGATGCCCGAGCTCTGCTCCTGTGAGGCCGCCGTGATCTCG
>JBQMQE010000246.1:0-6681 GCA_052172655.1 Burkholderiales bacterium | reverse complement strand
GTGGTCGTCCGTGTGCGACTCCAAAGAGCTTGGTAGAGCCGCTCGCGATCCAGAGGGTTCTGATCCATTAGGATGGGTTTCAGGTACTTTAAGAGGCCTTGACCATCTAGATCGGCTCCGTAATAAGCGGAACCCAGGAAGGCGTTCCCCGTGATACCGTGATCCGTCGTAATAGCCAGCAGGCCGAGCGTGCTCGAACCGACGAATTTCCCCGTGTGGACGGCGTAGCTGGTGGGAGGGATATGGTCCCAGCCAAATAGGGTAAGTGTGACGTCTGTTATTTTCATTGGTCCCTCATTGGTAGCCTATCGGTGGTGTAGTGTTTCTCGCGGTGGCCCGGCACTTTAATGACGGGAGGGGCTTTACGGAATTCCGCGTCTACCTTCTTAAGCCCGTAGGCCTCGCACGATCGCAATCAGTCATTCTAGTCCCGCACGACCGATCGTGTGTTCTACTGATCTCGAAACAGAAGCCACTCGATGGTTACCAGTCACTGAAGATGTCGCGAGGCGCTTTCACGATCTTTTTCCCTCGATCTGTATCGGCCCTAAAATGGGGACGGGGTCAGGACAACGGCGGCAACTCGCTCAACAACGTCGCCGGACTCCACCTGCTCATGGCGATCTAGAATACGGGATTCTTCGAGGTTCTTCTGCCCGAGGGTACCCAGAAATATGGACTGGCGCAGGACATTGAAGCGGACGTCGACGGCTGGGTTTAGGCGCCGACCGAACCTGACCTTGGGTCGGTCATCGATATGGATCTATTTAAGGCAAAGACAGTTACAATTCTAAAGTGGGCCACGAAATGAAGCCAATCGTTCTGCTGACCAATCATATGGACGCCGCCGGGGTAGCGCTTTTGCAGCCTCACGCCGAGGTGCGCCTGGCCCCGGCGGTCGATCACGCTACGCTGCGCCGCGAAGCTGCACCTGCCGATGTGATGATCGTACGTGCCTTTCTTCCGGCGGACATATTCGATTATGCGCCGCGGCTGCTGGCCTGCGTGCGCCAAGGCGCCGGTGTCGATCTGATTCCGGTCGAGGCTGCCACCACCCATGGCGTGATCGTGTCCAACGTGCCCGGCATCAACGCCCAGGCCGTGGCCGAGTATTGCGCAGCGCAGTTTCTCCTGCAGGGGAGGCGCATCGGCCGCATAGACAGGATGCTGCGGCGCGAGGGCTGGGCCACCGCACGGGCGCTGGCAGACGATGTGTGCGAGCTTCACGGCAAGACCGTGGGCATCGTCGGCGTAGGCCATATAGGCGCGCGGGTCGCCACAATCTGCCATCACGGTCTTGGCATGCGCGTGCTGGGATACCAGCGCCGGCTGGAGCAGTTGCCCGCCATCGTCGAGGCCGCCGCGCTGGACCGCATCTTCACCGACAGCGACTTCATCGCGCTGTGCTGCCCGTTGACGCCCGAGACCCGGCACCTCGCCGATACCAGGCGCATCGGACTGATGAAACCGACGGCCGTCCTGGTCAATGTCGCGCGCGGTCCTGTGGTAGATCAAGCAGCGTTGGTGGCTGCCTTGCGCGAGCGGCGCATCGGCGGCGCTGGGTTGGACGTGTTCGAACAGCAGCCGCTTGCGCCTGGCGATCCGCTGTTCGAGTTTGGCAACGTCGTGCTGACGCCGCACCTGGCCGGGTTGTCGGTCGAGAGCGCGCGGTGCATGAGCGTAATTGCTGCAGAGGACGCGCTGCGCATCCTCGCGGGCGAGAAGCCGGTCAATTTTTTCAACCCCGAGGTCTGGCCCGCCGCGCAGAAGCGCCGCGCTGGGATCCGAGCCTAAGCGAAGGCAAGAAAGTGAAAATCAAGAGCGTCAAGGCAATCTAGTTGAGCGTTCCCATTCCCGAGTCGCAATAGCACGTGAGCGAATTGAGCCGCACCACCTCGTTCGACTCGGTCCACAAGTTCTTTGAGGAAATTTAAATGATGAAATGGGCCTTGCGCGCCTTTTCCATCCTCAGCGCGTATTCCACGAAGAAAATGCACGACTTTCACCCCGGCCAATTTGCACGACTATCAGAACGACGTTGGCACGTATTGGGCAGGTTGGCGCACGGCGGACGTACAACCGCGGTGAAGGCTTGAATTTGAAGGGGAGTCTAAATTCCGTTGTCGATGTGGGACTCGGAATGAAACCGGGACACCGTCTTTCCACTGAATTTACAGCCAAAGGCCGCTTACTAAAACTGCCAGCGGCGGGACTCGACCGAGGTCCTGTGAAGATGGATTTGTGAGGTCGGTTGCAAATCGTGGAGTCCAACGGGTGTACCTTCCCGCAGGCGCAGATTCAACCTCGATGCAAGCGCGCAGATTACACCGCCGTCAAACGTAGCAGGGCCCGTCGATCAGTGGATGCGCTGCGAGAAACGCCTCGTCGACCTGGATTCCATGACCCGGCGCCTCCAGCGGGCGGACACAACCCGAGCTGTCTACCTCATAGGGTTTGACCCCGATCTGATCCCGAAATGGATTGTATTTCGTGACATCTCCCTCAAAGTAACCCGGATTGTCCACGGACGCCAGTACGTGGATCGATGTCGCCATGTTTATGCCGGTCGCCGAAGTGTGTGGATTGAGGGTGATCTTCCAAGCCGACGCCATGGCGGCGATACGCATGGTCTCCGTGACGCCACCGGCTTTAGAAAGATCTGGCTGAGCAAAGCGAACGGCGCCGTCCTCGATCAAGCGTGTAAACTCAAACCGGGAAAAGTGATTTTCTCCAGCTGCCAGCGGTACGCCGCCCAGATTAGCCGCGTCAATGTACGCCCTATAGTCATGGGGAGGAAATGGCTCTTCAAGCCAAGCCACATTGCATTCTTCATAGGCCGGCATAACGCGACGAACGTCATCAAGCGTGTAGCCAGTATTTCCGTCGACCAGTATTTCAATATCCTCCCCAACCGCGTTACGCACCGCCTGAACGCGGGCGATATCGCGCTTGGGCGTGTCTCCTACCCGCAACTTCAACGCGCCGTATCCAACTTTCACATAAGACATCGCTTCATCGGCAAGCGATTTAGGCTCCTGCCAGCCAAGTGAAATCCCGCCTGCGTAGGCTTTGATGGACTTGGCTGCACCGCCAAGCATTTTGTATAGCGGCCAGCCAACCGCCTTACCTCGAATATCCCAGAGCGCCAGATCGACGCCAGACAACGCCATTGCGGCAGCCGCACCCATGCCGTGACTGGCAAGCTGCATTCGATAGACCTTTGCCCATACGCCGACGACATCCAGCGCATCCATTCCAAGCACGAGTTCCCGGATTGTGGTGTCTATCAGTTTTGCGATCGCACCCGGGCAGCGTCCGTGATGTGCCTCGCCCCAGCCGGTAATGCCCTCGTCTGTCTCGATTTTCACCAACACCGCGTCGCGCTTAACCGCGCGGCCGATGCCAAGAGTAACGTTTTGTCCATCAGGAACTCGAAACGAGATCGGTACAGCCTTCAGGGAAATGATCTTCATGCTTGACCCTTGTAGCGTTGAAATTCAGGATTGACTAAATTGAGTGGCTTCTCGCCCGCGAGTATTCGGAGCATCTCCTGCGCCGCGCCGACACTCATGATGCGAAAGCTGGTCGCCGTAATTGCGGCGATATGCGGTGTCAGGAGCAGGTTAGGACAGCTCAATAACGCATCCCCAGCCTCAAGCGGATGTGTTTCATAAACATCGAGGGCAGCGCCTGCGATTTTTCCCGCCTTAAGCGCTTCAACTAAAGCACCAGTGTCAACAACCGGGCCACGGGAGGCATTGATCAGGACCGCGTGCGCTTTCATCGCGCCTATCCGCTTCGCGTTCACGATACCACGCGTTTCAGAGGTCAGCGCGCAGTGGAGAACAATGGTATCAGCACGTGAAAACAGTTCATCGACAGATACCCTTTCGACACCCGCTGGCATATTGTCCGTCAATTGCGAATTGCCGATGACTTTCATCCCAAACGCGGTCGCGATCGAAGCGACACGCGATCCTATGGTACCGACACCCAGGATGCCCAGTGTTGTTCCATTCAGTTCGGAGAAGTCGCTAGCCATCGACCGTGCCTTGTCCCAGCCCTTTGCGCGCAGCGCGGCGTCTGCCTTTGTCAACGGACGACGAAGATTTAGCATTTGCGCAAAGCAGTACTCGGCGACAGTTTGCGTGTTACAGCCCGGTAGATTGGCCACCGCAATACCCTTGTGCGTTGCCGCATCTACTGGGATGAAATCCAGCCCGACGCCATGGCGCACAATACCCTTGAGTTTCGGCGCGTGATCACATATATCGTCCGGCAACTGGGCTCGGACGATGATGCCATCAACGTCGGCAGCCATTGCATTCAGGGTCTCGTAACGGGCGTCCGGTGCAATCACCAGGCGTACGCTATTTTCCAGCATCGCCTTTCCATCTGGATGCAGGGGGTTCGTTGCTAGTACGATTTTTGACTCAGCCATTGAATGCCGCTCCTTTTATAACTGGATTGCACAGCCTGCCCAAACCTTCGACCGACGCACACATAAGCGCCCCGGGGTGAATCCACGTGGGCGGCGTGCGTGCCGGCGCGTTCGCCGTGGTCGTGGAAGGCGTCATGGAAGACCTCGCCCGAAAAGGTAGCCGGGGAACAGCGCAACCGCGGTCGTATCGACGCGGCGTGCGTGCCGGCGCGACGCCGGCAGGTGTTCCAGTCGCGATTACGTCACCCACCTCGAGGCGGTATTTGCGCGACAGGATTGCCACAAGCTCGGCAACCCCGAAAAGCATCTCGGCGGTGTTTGAGTCTTGCAACAATGATCCGTTCATTTCAAATTGGACTGCTAGCTGCTGCAAATTGCCAATTTCGTCGACAGTTGCAATAAACGGTCCGAACGGGCCGAACGTCGGCAGGTTTTTACCACGAACAAAGCTGCCGTCTCTGCGAATTAGTTCACTCGCGCTTATGTCATTGAATACGCCACCTGCCACTACGTAAGAAAGTGCATCGGCGACACCAATATCTCGCCCCGCCTTCCCGATCACCACCGCCAGCTCAGCTTCGTAAGTCACTCCACCGATTCCCTCCGGAAGCACTACCGGCGCGTCCGGGCCAATTACAGTATCAGGATTCTTGATGAAAACTACCGGCTCCACAGGCGTCTCAATGCCACGCTCGCGAATTGCATCGAGGTAGTTGTGGGCGATCCCGATGATTCGCCGCGGATGAGATATTGGTGCCATCAAGGAAACATCGCCACGGGCGAATCGGGCCTCTTCCCTTAGACCATGCCGAGCTATTGCCGCGGCGATCTGGTCCAAGCCAGCTCCGACAAGTTCCGCTACCTGCGGGCCGACGCCCCCAAGTGCAGCGGACATGCAATTAGCCGAGAGATCGAACACGGAATCAGTGCCACTCGAAGCATCACCCAGCAGAACGCCTGCGCGCTGTGCGCCTGCATGCCTAAAGGTTACGAAGCGCATACCCTGAGCCTCAGCCCACGTGATATTTATCGATTATCTTGCGCTCAACCTCGACGCCAAGCCCCGGTGCCGTCGGTATCTTGACGATACCGTTGACCTGGCTGATCGGTTCCAGACTCAATTCGTCGCGAAACGGGTTCTCGCATTGCTCAAATTCGAGCAGAGGCGGAAATGGAAACAGGCTGGGCGGCTGATCGGGAATTGAAGCAAGGAAATGCAGTGTTGCCGCAAGTCCGATGATCGACCCCCACGCATGCGGCACGCATTCCACTCCGTGTGCCGATGCGATGGCTGCGATCTTCTTGCATTCGGTCAGGCCACCAGCTGCACATACGTCCGGTTGAACGATATCCATCGCCTTTCTGACAATCGCATCGCGGAATCCCCAGCGGGTGAATTCGTTCTCGCCCCCTGCCACGGCCATATCAAGGGATCGAGACACCTCTACATATCCGTCGATGTCTTCGGGTGAAATGGGCTCTTCGAACCATTCAATATTCAATTCCTCGAGTCGGCGACCGAGTCGAATTGCCACTGGCACAGAGAAGCAGTGGTTTGCGTCAACCATCAATCGAATATCGGGGCCGATCGCCTTGCGCACCGCTGCAACCCGCTCAAAGTCCTTATCGATCGACCCCATTCCGATCTTCATCTTTATCGCTCTGAACCCGTCTTTTACGTAGCCCTCGGCTTCCTCGACGGCTTCACCGACCAGATTCGCCATGTCGATAAAATATAGACCAGTCGCATAGGATTGGACCTCTTGACGGAAAGCGCCGCCGATGAGCTTGTGTACCGGCTTGCCGCATTCCTTGCCGATGATGTCCCACAGCGCAATGTCGATCCCGCTGATTGCAGCAACAGACATGCCTTTGGAGCCATAATCCTTGATTCTGTTGTACAACTCTTCCCAAATGACCTCCACGTCAAACGGGTCCCGACCAATGACACGAGGAGCGAACTGCGTATCAATGAATGCTTTCGCCACGGCGGACGGTCCGTAGCATTCACCCCAGCCGACGATGCCGTCGTCGGTTTCGATTTCTACCAGGCAGGTCCCGCGCGTCTTGTACAGCCAGCCACGCGAGGAGGTAAATGGGCGCTCAATGGGTGTGGTAAGCACATGGCAGGTAATTTTCTTAACTATCAATTGGCTTGCTCCTTGTGGATTTGGCGCCCAACATGACACGGCGCCGTTTGAATCTTGAATAAAGGCTCTGGACTACGAGCGCAATGAAGG
>JBQMQE010000245.1:0-6710 GCA_052172655.1 Burkholderiales bacterium | reverse complement strand
TGGCCGGGGTGAGGCGCGGCGAGCGGGTTTCGCTGTGGATCCCGAGCAGGGTGGAGTCGGTGGTCGCGCTGCTCGCGTGCTCGCGCAACGGCTATGTCTGCAATCCGTCCATGCACCAGAACTACACCACCGGCGAAGTGTCGGAGCTGCTCGCGCGCATCGAGTCCGCGGCACTGGTGGCGCAGTCCGGCTACGGCGCCGATGCCGCGCGGCGCGACATATTCGCCGAGGCGGCCGCGCTTCCTGCCATGCGCCGCGTCTACCGCTTCGCAGCGCGCGGGGAGCCGGCGCCTGCGTCCGGCGGCCATGCATTCCCGCCGCAGAGGACGGCGCAGCCGGCGAGCCTGCCGCCCGACCTGAATCCGGACAAGATCACCTACCTCGCATTCACCTCGGGCACCACCGGCACGCCCAAGGGCGTGATGCATTCGGACAACACCCTGCTCGCCAACGGACGCGCCATGGTGCGCGACTGGAAGCACGACGCCGCCACGGTGCTGCTCAGCCTCTCCCCGACCTCCCACCATATCGCCACCGTGGGCCTGGCGCAGGCGCTTTCGGCCGGCTTCGAAATGGTGTTGAACGATCTGCCCCCGGGCACGGATGTCATCGACCGCCTGATCGAATCCGGCGCGACCTACGTCATGGGCGTCCCCACCCATGCGATCGACGCCCTGGCGCAGATGCGCCGGCGCGGCTTGAACGCGCTCGCGCGCGTCAAGGTGTTCTACATGGCCGGCTCGACCATACCCAGCGATCTGGCCGCGAGCTTTCTCAAAATCGGGGTGACGCCGCAGAACGTGTACGGCATGACCGAGAACGGCTCGCACCAGTACACCCTGCCCGGCGACGATGCACAAACCATAGTCGCGACCTGCGGGCGCGCCTGCAGCGGCTACGAGATCCGGCTGTGGCGCCAGGACGATCCGGATGTGGAGGTCGCTGCGGGCGAGATCGGGGAGATCGGCGGGCGCGGCGCGCTGCTCACGCTGGGGTATTTCGGCAATCAGCACGCGACCGAAACTTCGTTCAATGCGCACGGCTGGTTCATGAGCGGGGACCTCGGCCGCTTCGACGAGAACGGCAACCTGCAGGTGGTCGGGCGCATGAAGGATCTGATCATCCGCGGCGGCCACAACATCTATCCGGCGCGCATCGAGGACCTGGCGCATCGCCATCCGGGCGTGTCCAAGGCGGTCGCCTTCCCGGTTGCGGATGAACGCCTGGGCGAACGCGTCTGTCTCGCCATCATCCCGAGGACGCAGCCCGCCCCGGATGCGCAGGAAATGCTGGCGCACCTGGATGCCGCCGGCCTGTCGCGATACGACATGCCCGAGTATTATTTGGTGATGACGGAATTTCCGATGACCGCCTCGGGCAAGACCTTGAAGCGCGAGCTCGTCGCCTGGGCGCGGGAGAGCCGCATACTACCCACCCCTTGCCGCTACCGCGGCGCCGACAAACCAGCGTAGAAACGACAGGTGCAATGATGAGCGTAAAGCTGACGCGGCAAGACGAATTCGCGCTGATTACCCTGGACCGGCAGGAGGCGCTCAACGCGCTGTCCGCTGCCGTGCTGCGCGAACTGGCGCAGGCGTTCGATGAGGTTGCGGGAAGCCATGCGCGCGCGCTGATCGTGACCGGCGCCGGGGCGAAGGCGTTTTGCGCGGGCGCCGACATCAAGGAACTCAGCGGCCGCAGCTTGAGCGAGCAGAGGCGCGACGCGGCGTTCGGGCAGGCAGTGCTCGCCCGCCTCGATGAATTGCCGATGCCTTCGGTCGCGGCGATCAACGGCTACGCCTTCGGCGGCGGTATGGAACTTGCACTGGCCTGCACTTTCCGCATCGCCGCGCCCACCGCGAAAATGGGTCTGCCCGAGATCAAGCTCGGGCTGATACCTGGCTACGGCGGCACGCAGCGCCTGCCGCGCGTGGTCGGAGAAGCGCGCGCTCTGGAGATGATCCTGAGCGGACGCACGCTGGACGCCGAGGAGGCGCTGCGCATCGGGCTGGTGCACCGCATCGCCGAGGGCGATGCGCTCCAGGCTGCGTTCGCCTACGCGCGCCAATTCAGCGGCTACGGCCTGCCGGCGCTGCGCCTGGCACGCGACGCGGTCAAGCGCGCGCTAGATGTGCCGTTGCACGAAGGGCTGAAGATCGAGGCGGACCTGAACACGCTCGCATTTCAGACGCAGGACGCGGCGGAAGGCATGGAAGCTTTCATGGAAAAACGCAAGCCGCGGTTTCAGGATCGCTGACAGGCCCATGCCAGCCGACAAAGGTACGGTGGCGGTCACCGGCGCGAACCGCGGCATCGGCGCAGCGATCGCGCTGGCGCTGGCGCGCGCGGGCTACAGCGTCGCCTGCCTCACGCGCAGCGGCGGCGTGCCGGAGGCCGGTGCGGACGGCACCCTGCGCGCGCGCCTAGTGCCGATACGCTGCGACGTGCTCGATGAAGAGGCGGTCAGCGCGGCGCTGGCGCAAGCGGCCGAGGGAACAGGGGGCCTTGTCGGCCTGGTCAACAACGCCGGCCTGCATACCACCGCGAAAAGCGCGGAACTCGCAACCGCGGATTACGAGCGCGTGATGGCGCTGAACGCAACCGCCGTGTTCACGACGGCGCGCGCAGCCTACCCGCATCTCGTGCGCGCGGGCGGCGGGCTGATCGTCAACATCGGCTCCTTCTTCGACAAGCTCGGAGTCAAGCGCAACCTCGCCTACTGCGCTTCGAAGGCGGCGGTCGGCGCGATCACGCGCTGTCTCGCGGTCGAGTGGGCGGCCGAAAACATCCGCGTCGTCGACGTCGCTCCAGGTTATATCGTCACCGACCTGAACCGCGAGATGATGGCCGCGGGGCCGCTGCGCGCGTATCTGGACAAGCGCATTGCGCGCGGCGAGCCGGGAAGCGCGGACGAGGTGGCGCGGCTGGTGGCGGCCCTCTACCGCGAAGACTTGGGCTTTCTATCCGGGGAGACGATCTACATCGACGGCGCGCAGGGCATTGCGCATTGAAAAAAGAGATCAGATGAACACGCTTGAACGTCTGGACGCCTGGCTTTCCCTGCCGGAAGCGGAGCGCATGCTGCTCGCGAGCGTGCAGAACCTGGCGCGCACGCAAATCGCGCCGCGCGCGGAACATTTCGATCGCACGGCCGAGTTTCCCTGGGACAACGTCAAGGCGATCAACGCGCTGGGCCTGAACGCGATGTTCGTTCCCGAGGCCTACGGCGGCGCGCCCATGTCCTACAGCGCCTATCTCGCCTGCGTGCGCGAGATCAGCAAGGCCTGCGCCTCCACCGGCATCATTTGGGCCACCAACTTCCACGGCATCAAGCCGGTGATCACCTATGGCAGCGAAGAGCAGAAGCAGCGCCTGCTGCCGCGCGTGGCCGAAGGAGGCCTGGTCTCGCTCGCGATCACCGAGGCCTCGGCCGGCAGCGACGCGACCGGCGTGAAGACCCGGTTCGAGCCGCAGGGCGACGAGATCGTGGTGAGTGGCGGCAAGATCTTCATCACCAGCGGCGACGTCGCCGATCTGCTGCTGGTGTTCGGCAAGTGGAGCGAAATCGCCGACGCGAAAAGTTCGATTTCCGCGCTGGTGGTGGAAAAAGGCACGCCCGGCCTGTCGGTGCTGCGCGTCGAGGACAAGCTCGGACTGCGCGCATCGAGCACGGCCGCGCTGTCCTTCGACAACTGCCGCGTGCCGCGCGCGAACCTGCTCGGCGCCCCAGGCGACGGACTCAAGATCCTGCTCGCCTCGCTCAACAAATCGCGTCCCAGCGTCGCCGCGCACGCCCTGGGCATCGCGCGCGCCGCGTTCGAGGACGCCACCGCCTATATCAACGAGCGGCGCCAGTCGGGGCGGCGCATTATCGAATTTCAGGGCATACAGTTCATGCTCGCCGATCTCGCCTCCGAACTCGCCTTGTGCGAGCGCTGGCTCTGGCATGTGGGCGCCCTGGTCGACGCGGGGGAGGATGACATGGGCATCGAAGCGTCGATGCTGAAGCTGCGCGCGACTGATCTGGCGATGCGCATGGCCACCGAGGCGGTGCAATTGTTCGGCGGCTACGGCTACTGCAAGGACTATCGCGTCGAGCGGCTGCTGCGCGACGCCAAGATCACCCAGATCTGGGAGGGTACCAACCAGATCCACCGCCAGCTGATCGGCCGCAGCTTCATGAGGAAGATATGAGCCAGCCGCTCGCTGGCGTGTGCGTGCTCGACTTCAGCACGCTGCTGCCGGGCCCGCTGGCGACGCTGCTGCTGGCGGAAGCGGGCGCCGAGGTCATCAAAATCGAGCGCCCGGGCAAGGGCGACGAAATGCGCTCCTACCAACCCAGGTTCGGGCACGCGAGCGTGAATTTCGCGCTGCTCAACCGCGGCAAGCGCTCGGTCGCGCTCGACCTCAAGGCGCCGGACGCGCTGGCGCGGCTGCGCCCGCTGATCGCGCGCGCGGATGTGGTGGTCGAGCAATTCCGGCCGGGGGTGATGGATCGGCTGGGCTTGGGTTACGAGGCGCTGGCCGCAATCAGTCCGCGCATCGTGTATTGCGCCATCACCGGCTACGGGCAGACCGGGCCCAAGGCGCAGGTGGCGGCGCACGATCTGAACTATCTCGCCGAATCCGGCCTGCTCGGGCTTGCCGCGGGCGCCGATGGCGCGCCCATCGTGCCGCCCGCGCTGATCGCCGACATCGCCGGCGGCGCCTATCCGGCGATGATCAACATACTGCTGGCGCTGCGCGAGCGCGAGGCCACAGGACGCGGCCGCAGGCTCGATGTGGCCATGGCGGACAATCTGTTTACCTTCATGTATTGGGCGCTGGGCAACGGGCTGGCCGCAGGCGATTGGCCAAGCCCCGGCGGCGAACTGGTCACCGGTGGCTCGCCGCGCTATCAGATCTACCGCACGGGCGACGGCAGGTTCCTCGCTGCGGCGCCGCTGGAGCAGAAGTTCTGGGAGAATTTCTGCGATGCCATCGGCCTCAATGCGCAATGGCGCGACGATGCGCGCGACCCGCGCGGCACGCGGGAAGCAATCGCGCGATGCGTCGCATCCCGCACCGCGGCGGCGTGGCGCGAGGCGCTGGCCGGCAAGGACGTGTGTTGCGCCATCGTCGCCAGCGTCGAAGAAGCGCTGGCCGACGCGCATTTTCGGGCGCGCGGGCTGTTCGCGCAGCAACTCGCCGCGGAAGGACGCGCCATCGCCGCGCTGCCGGTGCCGGTCGACCCGGCATTTCGCGGCGCGGCCACCGCACTGGGTTATCCGGCGTTGGGCGCAGACAACGAACTCATTGGTGATGGAGGTGCAGCGTGAATGAAACCCGCACCCTGGCCGAATTCGTCGCCCGCCTGCGCTACGAAGATTTACCCCAGGCGGTCGTCGATCAGGCCTGCCGCATCGTCCTCGACACCGTAGGCTGCGCCCTTAGCGCCTGGAGCGAAGATCCGGAAAAGTCGCGCATCGCGCTCGAAATTGCCAGGCTTTACGCGAGCGAAAATGGCGCCTCGGTCATCGGCATCGCCGGCGTGAAGTCGCAGCCCGCGTTCGCGGCGCTGGCGAACGGCATTCTCGCCAACGCCGCCGACAACGACGACACGCACAAGCGCGCGCTGCTGCACACTGGTTCGGTGGTGCTGCCGCCGGCGCTGGCGCTGGCCCAGACGCAGGGATTGTCCGGGCGCAATCTGATCCTGGCGCTGGTTGCCGGCTACGAAGTGGCGGTGCGCGTAGGCATGGCGGTGATGCCCACGCATTATCGTTTCTGGCACTCCACCGCGACCAACGGCACCTTCGGCGCGGCGGCCTGCGCGGCGAAGGCGCTAGCGCTCGATGCCGACGCGGTGCAGCGCGCGTTGGGTCTCGCCGGCACGCAGGCGGCCGGGCTGAACACCTTCTTCGAATCCGGGGACATGAGCAAGAGCATCCATCCGGGCAAGGCGGCGCTCAACGGCATCCTGTCGGCACAGCTTGCGCAGCTCGGCGCGACCAGCCCACCGAGCATACTCGAGCACCCGAAGGGCTATCTCAACGCCTATTCCACCGAGCCGAAATCGCAAAAGCTCACCGAGGGCCTGGGCACGACCTGGGAGATCCTGCAAAACGGCTTCAAGTATTTCCCCTCGATACTCGCCAGCCACGCGCCGATCCAGGCGACGCTCGCGCTGGTGCACAGGCACGCGATCGATCCGAAGCAGATCGCGCGCATCACCAATGAAACCTACAACACGGTGAAGAGCCACTTTTCCAACAAGGACGTGTCCACGGTCATGGCGGCGCGCGTGTCGGTACCCTACTGTATCGCGATTGCCGCCGTCGACGGCAAGCTGACACAAGCGCAGTTTTCCCCGGCGCGCATCGACGATCCACTGCTGCGGCAGGTTCTGGCCAACACCGAGGTGATCGCCGATGCCGAGCTCAACAAGCTTTACCCGGACAAGTTTCCGGCGCGCGTGACCATCACCCTCAAAAACGGCGCGTCGTTCCAGGAAACCGTGCTGTTTCCCAAGGGTGACCCGCAGGACCCGCTCACCGCGGGCGAGCTCGAAGCGAAGTTCCGCGACAATGCGCAAGCGCTGCTCGGGCCGGCGCGCGCGGGCGAACTGCTGCAGGCGATCTGCGCCCTGCCTGATGCCCGCAACGTGGACCATCTGAGCGCGTTGCTGCACGTCTGAGATACGGACGGCCGGCGAAGATCGTCTGCGATAG
>JBQMQE010000244.1:0-6859 GCA_052172655.1 Burkholderiales bacterium | reverse complement strand
CTTTCTGCGCGAAAGCTAGCGGAGATCTGCGGGGCACGGGGAGGGACGCCAAGGGTGGCATGTTAGAATGAGTACAAGATGCACGCCACGCTCAATTACGATCTGCATTGCCACTCCACTGCTTCCGACGGCTTGCTCGCACCGGCCGAGCTGGTGCGGCGTGCGGCCGGCAATGGCGTCGACATGCTCGCACTCACCGACCACGACGATATCTCCGGCCTGGCCGAAGCGCGTGCGCGGGCGGCCGAATTGGGCCTGCGTTTTGTCAACGGCGTAGAAGTATCGATCAGTTGGGGCGGGATCACCATACACATCGTCGGCCTGAACATCGATCCGGGCAATGCGCAATTGCAGCAGGGCCTGCATGCGATACGCCAGGGCCGCAGCGAGCGCGCGAAGAAGATGGCGCAGGATCTCGCGCGTGCCGGTATTCCGGGGAGCCTGGAAGGCGCTTACGCCTACGTCGACAATCCCAATCTCATCGGGCGCACGCATTTCGCGCGTTTTCTGGTGGAAAAGCGCTACGTCAGCGACGTGAAAAGCGCATTCCAGCATTATCTGGTGGGCGGTAAACCCGGCTACGTGCCGCACCAGTGGGCCACGCTGGAGGAAGGCCTCGCCTACATCAAGGCGGGCGGGGGCGTCGCGGTGGTCGCGCACCCGGGGCGCTACAAGCTCACGCGCGCCGAGATGCGCAGGTTCCTCGGAGAATTCAGGGATGGCGGCGGTGCCGGCATCGAGGTGATCACCAGCAGCCACAGCACCGAGCAACACCTGGAGTACGCGATTCTGGCCAATGAATTCGGCTTGCTCGCTTCGCGCGGTTCGGATTTTCACGGGCCGGGAGAATCCCGCGTGGACCTGGGCAGGCTGCCCAACTTGGCTGCCGATCTCAAGCCGGTCTGGCACGATTGGTGAGTAGCGGACCGAGTCGGGCCTGCTTCTCCGCCATTCTTTCCACCCTGGTTTCAAATGTCGCAGTATTTTGCCGTCCATCCGACCCATCCGCAGCCGCGCCTGATCGCCCAGGCCGCCGCCATCATTCGCGCGGGCGGAGTGATCGCCTATCCGACCGATTCCTGTTACGCCATCGGCTGCCAAATAGGCGACAAGGAAGCGATGCAGCGGCTGCGCAACATCCGCAAAATCGACGACAAGCACCACCTGACGCTGATGTGCCGCGACCTGTCGCAGATTGCGACCTACGCGCAGGTGGACAACGTGCAATACCGGCTGCTGAGAAAACTCACGCCTGGCAGCTACACGTTTATTCTGCGCGCGAGCCGGGAGGTGCCGCGGCGCCTGCTGCACCCGCGGCGCAAGACCATCGGCATGCGCGTGCCCGAGCATGCCGTCGCGCAGGCGCTATTGGCGGCGCTGGGCGAGCCGCTGTTGTCGGCAACGCTGAGTTTGCCGGGGGACGCGCAGCCGCTCAACGACGCAGAGGAGATCCGTGCGCGCCTGGAGCATGCGCTCGACCTGGTGCTGGACGCGGGCTCCTGCGGCATCGAGCCGACCACGATGGTGGATCTGACCGGTGCTGCCCCGGAATTTCTGCGGCAAGGCAAGGGAAGTTTGGAACCATTCGGTTTCGAACCCTGAGTCTGATAAAATCCTCGTTTTTACATCGCCGGGTCAATGGAATTCAATCTCGTCCAGACAATCGCCATCTACGCGCTGCCGGTGATCTTCGCGATTACCTTGCATGAAGCGGCGCATGGCTACGTGGCGAGGCATTTTGGCGACAACACCGCCTACGTGCTCGGGCGCGTGAGCCTCAATCCGCTGCGCCACATCGATCCGGTCGGAACGGTGCTGGTGCCGCTGTTGATCCTGACCACGAGCAGCATGTTCGGCTCGGGCGGCATTCTGTTCGGTTGGGCCAAGCCGGTGCCGGTGGATTTCTCCGGGCTGCGCCACCCCAAGCGCGACATGCTGTGGGTGGCGGCGGCAGGCCCGTGCGCCAATCTGTTGATGGCTCTGCTGTGGGCGTTTGCGTTGAAATTCGCGCTGCTCGCGCCGCATAACGCGTTTACCCTGCCGCTAGCCCTGATGGCCAAGGCGGGTATCACGATAAACCTGGTGTTGATGCTGCTCAACTTGCTTCCGATTCTGCCGCTCGACGGCGGCCGCATCGCGGTGAGCCTGCTGCCCAACCGCCTGGCGTACGGCTTTTCGCGCTTGGAGCCGTACGGATTTCCGATCCTGCTGCTGCTGCTGTTCACCAATGTGCTCGGCGCGATCCTCAACCCCATGGTGAGTGCATCGATCCAGGTGATCGCAACCATCTTCCAACTCTAGGAACGCAACCACATGTACGAGCAACGCGTCGTCTCGGGCATGCGCCCCACCGGGAGCCTGCACCTGGGTCATTTTCACGGCGCCCTCAAGAACTGGGTCAAGCTGCAGAGCGAATACCCGTGCTTTTTCTTCGTCGCCGATTGGCACGCACTGACGACGCACTACGAAACGCCCGAAGTGATCGAGCAGACGGTATGGGACATGGTGATCGACTGGCTCGCCGCCGGCATCGATCCGGCGCGGGCGACGCTGTTCATACAGTCGCGCGTGCCGGAGCATGCGGAGCTGCATACGCTGCTGTCGATGATTACGCCCCTGGGCTGGCTGGAGCGGGTTCCGAGCTACAAGGACCAGCAGGAGAAGCTTGCCGAACGCGACCTCGACACCTACGGCTTTCTTGGCTACCCCTTGCTGCAGAGCGCCGACATCCTGATGTACCGCGCCGCCTGGGTGCCGGTGGGCGAGGACCAGGTGCCGCACGTCGAACTGACGCGCGAGGTGGCGCGCCGCTTCAACCATCTGTTCGGACGTGAGCCGGGCTTCGAGGACAAGGCCAAGACGGCGGTGAAGAAACTCGGCAGCAAAAAGGGCAGGCTGTACAACGAGTTGCGCACCCGCTACCAGGAGCAGGGCGACGAAGGGGCGTTGCAGGCGGCGCGGGCGCTGCTGAACGAGCAGCAGAATCTGTCGATGGGCGACAGGGAGAGGCTGTTCGGCTATCTGGAGGGAGGCGGGCGCATGATCCTGGTCGAACCGCGGGCGCTGCTGACCGATTCCTCCAAGCTGCCGGGCCTGGATGGCCAGAAAATGTCCAAGTCCTACAACAACACCATCACCCTGCGCGAGGATGCCGCCGCGGTGACGAAGAAGTTGCGCACCATGCCCACCGATCCGGCGCGGGTAAAGCGCGGCGACCCTGGCGATCCGGAGAAGTGCCCGGTGTGGCAACTGCATTTGGTCTATTCCGACGAAAATACCCGCGCTTGGGTGCAGCAGGGCTGCAGGAGCGCCGGAATCGGCTGTCTCGAGTGCAAGCAGCCGCTGATTCAATCGATACTGGCCGAACAGGCGCCGATGCGCGAGCGCGCCCAGCGTTACCTGGACGATCCGACGCTGGTAAGAAGCATCATCGCCGACGGCTGCGAAAAAGCGCGCGCGCTTGCAGGCGAGACCATGCGTGAAGTGCGCGAAGCGATGGGATTGGATTACTCGTGATCGAAGTTGCCGCCGCCAACGACGCACCGCTAGTTCCGGCCGTGGCCGCATCGAGCCCGCTGTTGCCGGCAGCTGCTGCGGCTGGCGCGCGTGTTGCAACGGTGCGCGGCGAAGCCTTGCTCGAAATGCCGCCGGACCTGTACATTCCGCCGGACGCGCTCGAGGTGTTCCTCGACACCTTCGAAGGCCCGCTCGACCTGTTGCTCTATCTCATCCGCAAGGCCAACATCGATATCCTCGATATTCCGATGGCGCGGCTCACCGAGCAGTATCTGGAGTATGTCGAGCTGATGCGCCGGCGCAACCTGGAGCTTGCCGCAGAATATCTGCTGATGGCGGCGCTGTTGATGGAAATCAAGTCGAGAATGCTGCTGCCGCGTCCGCGCGCGCTGCGCGAGGACGAAGCCGATCCGCGCGCCGAATTGGTACGCCGCCTGATGGAATACGAGAATATGAAGCTGGCCGCGCACAAGCTCGATGCGCTGCCGCTGCTGGGACGCGATTTTCTCACGGTAGAGGTATGGATCGAACAGGCTGCGGTGCAACGCCTGCCGCAGGTGCGCACCCAGGACCTGATCGCGGCATGGCAGTCGCTGCTGATGCATGCGCGCATGACCCAACACCACAAGGTGATGCGCGAGGAATTGTCGGTGCGCGAATTCATGTCCGCCATCCTGCGCCGCCTGCACGGCGGCCAGTTTGCCGATTTCACCTCGCTGTTCGAGGTTGGGAAAGGGGTGGCGGTGGTAGTGGTGAGTTTTCTCGCGCTGCTCGAACTGGTGCGTGAGAGTTTGATCGAAGTAACCCAGTCGGAGCCCTATGCTCCCATCTACGTGAAGCTTGCCCATGCTGAATCCGAATGAAGCCAAGACCGTCCTGGAGGCTGCGCTGCTCGCGGCGCAGGAGCCGCTCACGCTCGCCGAACTGCGGCGCTTGTTCGAGGACGACATCGGCGCGGACACGCTGCGGCGCCTGCTCGACGAACTGCGCGAGGCGTGGCAGGGGCGCGGCGTGGAACTCGTCAACCTGGCGAGCGGCTGGCGTTTTCAGACGCGTCCCGAGTTCCAGCAGTATCTGGAGCGGCTGTCGCACGACAAGCCGCCGCGCTATTCGCGCGCAGTGATGGAGACGCTCGCCATCATCGCCTACCGCCAGCCGGTGACGCGCGGCGACATCGAGGACATCCGCGGCGTGACCGTGTCCACCAACGTGATCAAGAGCCTGGAGGCGCGCGGCTGGATCGATACGGTAGGCCATCGCGATGTGCCGGGGCGGCCCGCGCTGTATGCAACGACCAAGACTTTCCTCGATGACCTGGGCCTGCGCTCCTTGCAGGAATTGCCACCGCTAGAACAGATAAGCAGCACACTCGATCTTGCCCCGCAAACACCGCCCAGCGAACAGCCGAGCGCAGCCGCAGAGACTGCCGCCGCGGCAAGCGCCGCCGACTAGCACGCCTGCGACTTCGGACAAGTTGCATAAGGTGCTCGCAGGCGCCGGACTCGGCTCGCGCCGTGAAATGGAGCAGTGGATAGCCGCCGGCAGGGTCAGCGTCAATGGCGAGCCGGCCGGGGTCGGTACGCGCGTCAGCGCGGGTGACCGGGTGCAAGTTGACGGCCGGTCGGTGCGTCTGCAGCGCGACGCGGCGGCGCGCGTGCTGCTCTACCACAAACCCACGGGCGAAATCGTCAGCCGCGACGACCCGGAAGGTCGTCCCGAGGTATTCGATAAATTGCCGCGCCTGCGCGGCGCCAAATGGATCGCCGTGGGGCGGCTGGATTTCAACACCAGCGGTCTGTTGATTTTCACTACCTCGGGCGAGCTCGCCAACCGCTTGATGCATCCGCGCCACAGAATCGAGCGCGAATACGCGGTGCGCGTGCTGGGGGAGTTGAGCGAGGAGCAGATGCAAATCTTGCGCACCGGGGTGCAGTTGGAGGATGGCTCGGCGCACCTGGACAGCATTGAAGACGTGGGCGGACAGGGCAGCAACCATTGGTATAACGTGGTGCTCTCCGAAGGGCGTAATCGCGAGGTGCGGCGCCTGTTCGAAGCCCTGAATCTGACGGTGAGCCGGCTGATGCGGGTGCGCTTCGGTCCGATTGCCTTGCCCTCGCACTTGAAGCGAGGACAGATGCGCGAGCTGGACGAAGCCGAAATCGGCCGCCTGCTCGCCGTGCTGGAGTTCCAGCCCCAGGCTGCGGCGCCCAAATCCGCCGCCTCGCGTCCGGTGCGGCCGGCGCCGCCCAAGACCGGACGCCAGCGCCGGGGCCGCTGATTCAGCGGCGCAACGGTAGAACATATCTAAAGTTCCCCGTCTAAGCATCGCATCGCCAAGGACAAAACGGATTGTTCCTGGAGCAATTTTCTGCTACAATTTGCACCCTGTTGAATGTGGTCAGCGGGATGGGCGGTCAGCCCATTTTTTATTTGTGGCTATGGAACTGCAAGGCTTGCTGGAAAGAACGGTGGGCGGACTCGGTTACGAGCTCGTTAGCGTCGAGTTGTCCAATCGCGGCAGGATGTTGCGGATCTTCATAGATAAGCCGGTGGCAGCGGGCCCGCAGGATGCTCGCGCGGGCGGAATCACGGTGGATGACTGCGCCCGGGTCAGCAACCAGTTGGCGCGCGTGCTCGAGGTCGAGGACATCGATTACGACCGCCTGGAGGTATCCTCGCCCGGGCTGGACCGGCCGTTGAAGAAAGAGGCGGATTTTGCGCGCTTTGCCGGAGAGCAGGCGCGGCTGACGCTGCGGGTCCCGGTCGAAGGCCGGCGTAATTTTACCGGGGTAATGCACGCGGTGGCAGGCGGCACGCTGCAACTGGAAGTCGAGGGCGGTATGGTAAGCATCGATCTCGCCAATATCGACAAGGCGCGCCTGGTGCCCAAGATTGAATTTTGAAGTTGGAGGTGCTGTAAATGAGCCGTGAGATTTTGTTGCTGGTCGACGCCTTGGCGCGCGAGAAAAACGTCAACAAGGACGTGGTCTTCGTCGCGCTGGAGATGGCGCTCGCCTCGGCGACGAAGAAGCGCTTCAGCGACGACGCGGATGTGCGCGTGGCCGTCGACCCCCAGACCGGGGATTTCGAGTCGTTCCGCCGCTGGCAGGTAGTGGCCGATGAGGCGGTGGAGAACGCGGCGCAGCAGTTGCCGCTGTCGGAGGCGCTCAAACAGCACGCCGACATCCAGCTCGAGGAGTTTATCGAGGAGCCGCTGGAGCCGATCGAATTCGGCCGTATCGGTGCGCAGGCGGCCAAGCAGGTGATTCTGCAGAAGATCCGGGATGCCGAGCGCGAGCAGATCCTGCAGGATTTTCTCGCCCGCGGCGAGAAGCTGGTGACC
>JBQMQE010000243.1:0-6905 GCA_052172655.1 Burkholderiales bacterium | reverse complement strand
AGACCGACCAGGTCACGCGCCACATCTGCGTCGAAGGATGGAGCGCCATCGGCAAATGGGGCGGCGTGACCTTCGCGAATTTTCTGTCGCGCGTCGGCGCGGACACCAGCGCCAAGTACGTCGGCTTCAAATGCGCCGATGACTACTACACCAGCATCGACATGCCCACCGCGCTGCACCCGCAAACGCTGCTGACCCTGAGCTACGACGGCCAGCCGCTGCCGCCGCGCTACGGCTTTCCGATGAAGCTGCGCATGCCGACCAAGCTCGGCTACAAGAATCCGAAGCATATCCAGGCGATTTTCGTCACCAATACCTACCCCGGGGGCTACTGGGAAGACCAGGGGTACAACTGGTTCGGCGGCAGCTGAGTACAAATCAGTCGCCCTGAAACACCGGCATCACTGCCGCTTGCTTTTCCATTCACTTAACTAGGAGTTCACCATGATCAAGATCACCTCAGCCCTGCTATCCATCGGTCTTCTGCTCGCCGGCGGCAACGCTCTCGCGGACGATATGAAGAAAGACTCGATGTCCAAGGACAGCATGAAAAAAGAGACCATGAAGAAAGACACAATGGTCAAAGACAGCATGAAGAAAGACGCCATGGCCAAGGACGACATGAAAAAAGACTCGATGGCCAAGGACGACATGAAGAAGGATTCGATGGCCAAGGACAGCATGAAGAAGGATTCGATGGCCAAGGACAGCATGAAGAAGTAGGCAGCACGGCATTACGGCGTCTCCGCGCTGCCGCCTCGGCCGGGGCGGCGGCCGTTGCGCCCGCAACACGCTTTCGCCGGCTCGGCTATCATGAATGCAGGACTATTCCTGCACAGGGTCGCCTGCGATGAGCCACAAGCATGAGCATCTGATTCAGTCCATCTTCCGCGACCCGATCAGCAGCAACATTCACTGGCGCGAGGTGGAGTCGCTGCTGCATCATCTCGGGGCCGAGGTCGAATCGCTCTCGGGCGCGCGCCTGCGAGTGAAACTCAACGGCCACGAGGACGTCCTGCACCGCCCGCACCACGGCAATACGCTGGACCGTTCGGGGGTGAAGATCCTGCGCGAGTATCTGGCACGCGCACGCGTCACGCCATCGATGCTGGAGGCGGAAAAGTCGCGCGCGAAAGATGCCTAATCTGTTCGCCGACTTTCCCTCTGGCGCGCAGGCGGAGCAATTAATCGAATTGCTGTCGCGCCCGGGCCTGAGGATAGAGCGCATCGTTTCCACCGGACAGGCGAGCCCGCCTGGTTTCTGGTACGACCAGCCGCAGGCGGAGTGGGTGTTGCTGCTGCAGGGCGAAGCGAGGCTCGCCTTCGAGGACGAACCGGCGCCGCGGCTATTGAAGGCGGGCGATTTCGTCGATATCGCGCCGCATCGCCGGCATCGGGTCGAATCGACCGCCGCGCTCACCCTTTGGCTGGCAGTGCATTACGACCGAAGGGAGTCCCAGTGACGACTGGAACGAGTCCCCTTGGGGGCGGCGCGCCAGCGCCGGATCAGCCGATTGCGAGCAATTCCACCTCGAACACCAGAGTCGCATCGGGCGGAATCACGCCGCCCGCCCCGCGCGCGCCATAGCCGAGTTCCGGCGGGATAGTCAGTTTCCTCTTGCCTCCCACCAACATGCCTTGCACGCCCTCGTCCCAGCCGCGAATGACCTGCCCCGCGGCCAAGTGGAACACGAACGGATCGTTGCGGTCCTTGCTCGAGTCGAATTTGCTGCCGCTGGCGAGCCAGCCAGTGTAGTGCACGGTAACGCTGTGGCCGGCGGCCGCGGCCGCACCTTCGCCGAGGACCAGGTCTTCAATGGTCAAACCGCTGGGGGTCTGTGTAGTCGGCATGGCGGCCTCGATCTGAATAGGAACCGCCATTGTAGTGTCTGGCATCTTGGCTGTCCTGTTTGTCGCTCGCCCGGGCACGGGGCCGCATGCATGGCACTGCTATAATCCGGCACCCTGCGGCCATTCCCGCTCTCAAGGCTTGGATGGCGCCTGAACACCTGGCTCAATGGAACTCTACGACATCGCCGTCATCGGCGGCGGCATCAACGGCGCGGGCGTCGCGCGCGATGCCGCCGGTCGCGGACTCAAGGTGCTGCTCGCCGAGCAGAACGACTTCGCTTCGGCGACTTCGTCGGCCAGCACCAAGCTGATTCATGGCGGGCTGCGCTACCTCGAATATTACGAATTCCGCTTGGTGTCCGAGTCGCTGGCCGAGCGCGAAGTGATGCTGCGCATCGCGCCGCACATTATCTGGCCGCTGGAATTCGTATTGCCGCACGAGAAGCATTTGCGCCCGGCGTGGATGATCCGCGCCGGCTTGTTTCTCTACGACCATATCGGCGGCCGCAGCAGCCTGCCCAAGTCGCGCGCTGTCAGGCTCGCGCCGCAGGAGTATGGCGCCGGCCTGAAATCGGAATTCACCCGGGGATTCGCCTATTACGACGCTTGGGTGGACGACGCGCGCTTGGTGGTTCTGACGCTGTCCTCTGCGCGCGCGCACGGCGCGACCGTGCTCGCGCGCACGCGCTGCAGCGGCGCGCGGCGCGAGGGCGATGCCTGGCGCGTGACGCTGCGCGACCAGGCGAGCGGCAAGGAGAGCGAAGTGCGCGCGCGCATCCTGGTGAATGCCGCCGGCCCCTGGGTGAAGAGCCTGCTCGAGCGCGAGCTGAACATCAAATCGCCGGGTCGCGTGCGCCTGGTGAAGGGCAGCCATATCGTGGTGCCGCGCATCCACGACAAGCGCTACGCCTATATCCTGCAGAATCCGGACCGGCGCGTGGTTTTCATGATTCCCTACGAGCGCGACTTCACCCTGATCGGCACTACAGACGTGCAGGTCACGGAGCAGGATCTTCCCGCCGCGATTTCGCCCGAGGAGGTCGCCTACCTGTGCGCGGCGGCGAGCCGCTACAGCGCGCGCGCGGTCACCACCGACCAGGTGGTCTGGCGCTACAGCGGTGTGCGCCCGCTGTACGATGACGGCAGGCAAGACCCCTCGGCCATCACCCGCGACTACGAGCTGCTGCTCGACGAGCGGGGTCCGCCGCTGCTGTCTGTTTTCGGCGGCAAGATCACCACCTACCGCAAGCTAGCCGAGCAGGTGATGGACAAACTCGCGCGCTGGATCCCGGCGCACCGGCGCTGGACCCATGCCGAGGCGCTGCCGGGCGGCGAATTCGGCGGCCGGGATTATCCGACGGTGCTGGGCGAGTTCCGCTCGCGTCATTCAGGGCTCGATCCGCACTGGCTGGCGCGCTTGCTGCGCCGCCATGGCACGCTAAGCGAGAAGATTCTTGACGACGCGAAATGCGCGGCCGACCTGGGCGAGAATTTCGGCGGCGGGCTGTACGAGCGCGAGCTCGCCTATCTCATTGAGCACGAATGGGCGCGCGCAGCCGAAGACGTGCTATGGCGGCGCACCAAGTGCGGCCTGCATATGGACGAGCCGCAGCGCCGGCGCGTGGCCGAACGCATGGCGGGCGCCCGATGAAGCCGCTTTCCGCGCTGCCGGCCGCGGTCCTGAAGGCCATCCGCGGCGTGTTCTGCGACATCGACGACACGCTCACCAGCGAGGGCAGGCTCAGCGCGGATGCCTATGCCGCACTGGAGCGGCTGCACGCGAGTGGCAAACTGGCGGTCCCGATCACGGGGCGGCCGGCCGGCTGGTGCGACCATATCGCGCGCATGTGGCCGGTGGACGCGGTGGTGGGCGAGAACGGCGCCTTCTATTTCTATTACGACGCCGCAGGCAAAAGGTTGGTGCAGCGCTTCTTGTTCGACGCGGCGACGCGCGCCGCCAACCGGGAAAGGATGATCGCCATGCGCGAGCGCATCCTGCGCGAGGTGCCCGGCTGCGCGCTCGCCTCGGACCAGCTTTACCGCGAAGCCGATCTCGCGATCGACTATTGCGAGGACGTGCCGCGCTTGGCCGAAGCTGAAGTGGACCGCATCGTGGCGTTGATGCGCGCGGCCGGCATGACGGCGAAAATCAGCTCCATCCATGTCAACGGCTGGTTCGGCGATTACGACAAGCTGGGCATGACGCGCACGCTGATGCGGGAGCGCTACGGCGTCGATCTCGCGCGCGACGAGGCGCAGTACCTGTTCATCGGCGACTCGCCCAATGACGCACCTATGTTCAAGTTTTTTTCCAATTCGGTAGGTGTGGCCAATGTAGCCGATTTCGGCCCACGGCTGAAAGATCCGCCGGCTTATGTCTGCAGCCGGCGCGGCGGCGCGGGTTTTGTCGAAGCCGCCGAACTGCTGCTCGGCGCACCGGAATAGGCCATGGAATGGTGGCTGGGCTATGCCGCGATCGGCGCGGCGGTAGGGTTTTTCGCCGGCTTGTTCGGCATAGGCGGGGGTACTATCATAGTGCCGCTGCTGGTGATGCTGTTCGAGGCGCAGGGGCTCCCGAGGGAGCAAATCCTGCACCTTGCGGTGGGCTCGGGGATGGCGACAATCCTGCTCACCTCGGTCTCCAGCGTGCGCGCGCACGCCGCGCGCGGCGCATTGCGCTGGGACCTAATCAAGGCGATGACGCCGGGCATCCTGATCGGCGGACTGGTCGGCTCCGCGGTGGCGGGTGCGATCCCGACGCGATTGTTCGCGGTATTGTTCTGCGTCGTGGTGTACATCGCTTCGGCCAACATGCTGCTCGATCGCAAACCCGCGCCGTCCCGCGCTGCGCCAGGCCCAGTGGGCATGTTCCTCGCTGGCTTCTTGATTAGCGCCACTTCAGCCTTTGCCGCGCTGGGTGGCGCGTTCATGACGATACCCTTCATGCTGTATTGCAATGTGCCGCTTTTGCAGGCGATAGCCTGCGCCGCCGCGATCGGTTTTCCGATTGCGCTTGCCAACACTACGGGTTTCATCGCCAGCGGCATTGCACACGGTGGCTTGCCGGAGTGGAGCGTCGGTTACGTGTATTTGCCCGCGGTGACAGGCATCGCCGTTACAAGCATGCTATTTGCGCCGGCCGGCGCCGCTCTCGCGCACCGTCTCAAGAACAGGACGCTCAAGCGCTTTTTCGCGGGTCTGCTGTTCGTGATGGCGACCAAGATGCTGATCGCTCTGTGGTGAGAAGCCTATGGCACTCAAGGCGACGGCACGCGCTGCATCGTGGGCACCACCTGCATTTCCGGCACTTTGCATCGGCTTGGCAACAGCGCCAGGAAGCGAATGATTTGCGCAATGTCCTCAGGCTGAATCATTAGTGCCCGTTGCTCGGAACTGTAGGTGACGGCCTGCTTTTCCAGGAGATCGGTATTGACAAGGCCCGGCATCAAAGAAGTGCAGCGGATACCGTGGTCTCCCTCCTCGGCCGCTACTGACAAGCTTAGCCCGTTCATCCCGTGCTTGGAGGCGGTATAAGCGACGCCAGCGCCGCCGTAAACCCGCTTGGCTGCCATGGAAGTGACATTGACGATTAGCCCATCCTGTTGGCGGCGCATGGCGGGCAGCGCGGCATTGATCATGTTGAAGGCGCCAGTGAGATTTGTATGGATTACCTGGTCCCAGTCCTCGCCCTTCAGCGCACCCAGCTTGCGGTCGCGAACGTTCAGGCCCGCGTTGTTGACCAACACATCCACCCGCTGGTGGCGTTCGATCAATTCGGCAGCGGCAGCATTCACCTTTTCGCGCTTGCACACATCGAGCGCAAGGATTTCCCCGCGCCCCCCGCTGGCGCAGACTTCGTCATAGACGCGCTTCAGTTTGTCCGCGCGCCGCCCGATCAATACCAGCGACGCTCCCTCTGCCGCGAACATGCCCGCCACTGCGCGCCCGATTCCCGAACCAGCGCCTGTAATCCACACTACCTTTTCCCGAAATGCCGACATGACGCTCCTTCCGCGATTTGTTGAGTGTTATGGAGTATTACTAGATGGTAACTACTCAGATGGCCACCACCATGTTGCCTCCAACAGGGCGGAATTTTACCCCCGTGTCAAGGCAAATCAGATGGGAGTTCATTAACTCGATGGCTCGTCCGCTTATTTATGACCTTGCCCAATGGCCATTGTGCGCAGTGCCGCTTGGTGTTCGATGCAGGTACGGATAAACGCCTCGGCAGCCGGCGCGAGCGTACGGGATTTGAGCGAAATAATGCAAATGTTGCGGTGTATTTCTGGCTGCGTGATGCGCCGGTAGACCACCGACCCCAGATTGGCTTGCTTGATCACCGAATGCGGCAACACCGCGACACCGAGCCCACTGGTGATAAGACCGATCACGGTGCTCGCGTGCTCAACTTCGAAAGCCGGGCGCAGCGTCGCGTTCGCCCTAGCGTATGCCGCGTCGACGAGTTCGCGCACGCTACTGGAACGGTTGACCGCGATGTGGCTGAAAGAGACGAGTTGACGCCATGTCACCGAGCGTCGTTTCGCCAACGGATGGTCGGATCTGCAAAACAGGACAAAGCGGTCGCGGAACAGCTCGCGATGCGCCAGGCTGGGGTCGGTGCGCTTCTCGGGCGTCAGTGCGATATCCACTTTGCCGTTGCGGACCATATCGACGCAGCGTTCCGAAAGGGCGTCGTGCAGTTGTAGCGCGATGCCGGGGTATGTCCGCTGGAATATTGCGATGATATCAGGAACAAAGCCGGCGGCCAGCGAAGGGGACGCGGCGATCGCAACGCGCCCGCGTTTGCCGCCCAGATAATCGCGAACCCTGGCCAGGCCGAAGTCGAAGTCGTTCAACAGTTCATCCGCAACCGCGAGCAACTCGGCGCCTGCGGGCGTCAGAATCACATTTCGCGTATCGCGGTCGAACAGCCGGGCACCGATCGTGTCCTCGAGCTTGCGCACCGCGCTGCTGAGCCCCGGTTGGGACAGGTGGATCAGCTGGCCGGCCTTGCTGAAGCTGAGCGTGCGGGCAACCGCAAGGAACACCTC
>JBQMQE010000242.1:0-6920 GCA_052172655.1 Burkholderiales bacterium | reverse complement strand
GACAACGCCAAGAAATACATCGAGGACGGCCACTACGGCGGCAAAGGGTCGGAGGCGCACAAGGCGGCCGTGACCGGCGACACCGTCGGCGATCCGTACAAGGACACCGCGGGTCCGGCGGTGAACCCGCTGATCAAGATCATCAACATCGTGGCCCTGCTGGTGGTGCCGCTGCTGTAACGATCGATATGATGGTCGCCAAAAGGGCAGCCGCTCGGCTGCCCTTTTTTCTTTGGTGCGCATGCACCCTCGGCTGCGTGCTCGCCGGTTCGGCCTTCGCCGACGCCGGCGCGCGACCCGCGCCCGAACCGGCTTCCGGCTACAGCAATAAGCATGCGGTCGTCGCGAAGCACTTCCTGCTCGCGGCCGCGCATCCGCTCGCAGTCGAGGCGGGCTATGAGATATTGCAACGCGGCGGCACGGCGATCGACGCCGCCGTGGCGGTGCAGATGGTGCTCAACCTGGTCGAACCGCAGTCCTCGGGCCTGGGCGGCGGCGCGTTCATCCTGCATTACTCCGCCGCCGAGGCGAAACTTGCCGCCTACGACGGGCGCGAGACCGCGCCCGCAGCGGCGCGCGCGGATCGCTTCATCGGCGCCGACGGCCGGCCGCTCAAATTTCTGGATGCGGTGGTCGGCGGAAAATCGGTGGGCACGCCGGGGGTGCTGCGCGCGCTCGAACTCGCGCATGCGAAATACGGCAAGCTGCCCTGGGCGGAATTGTTCCGGCCCGCGATCCGGCTCGCGACCGAAGGTTTTCCGCTGTCGCCGCGCCTGCACCGCCTGCTCGCCGCGGTGCGCCTGCCGGGGCGCGATCAGGCGATGCGGCGCATGTACTACCGTGACGACGACACGCCGAAGCCGGTAGGCACCCTGTTGAAGAATCCGGCGCTCGCCGACACGCTGCGAAACATCGCGGCGCAGGGCGCGGATGCTTTCTACGAGGGGGAGATCGCGCGCGACATCGCAAGCACGGTAAAACACGCGCGCAATCCGGGCGATCTCGATACAGACGATCTGGCGCACTACCGCGCGCGCGAGCGCGAACCGGTGTGCGCGCCCTACCGGCAATGGAAAGTCTGCGGCATGCCGCCGCCGAGTTCAGGCGGTGTCACCGTGCTGCAGGTGCTGGGCATGCTGCAACGGCTGGCGCCTGAGAGCCTGCCATCGGATCCGATCCGCGCCGCGCACCTCGTCGCCGAGGCCGAGCGGCTCGCTTACGCCGACCGCGGGCGTTACCTCGCCGACGCCGATTTCGTGCCGGTGCCTGTGACAGGGCTGTTGGCGCCCGGGTACCTGGCCGCGCGCGCCGCCCTGATCCGGCCGGATCACGCGCTGGAACACGCACTGCCCGGCACGCCGCCGGGCGCGCCGCTGGCGCAACTCGCAGACGACGCGTCGCCGGAGCTGCCTTCCACCAGCCATATCTCCATCGTCGATGCCGCAGGCAACGCCGTGGCCATGACCAGCTCGATCGAGTATGCCTTCGGCAGCCAGCAAATGGTGCGCGGCTTCCTGCTGAACAACCAGCTCACCGATTTTTCCTTCGTCGCCGAACAGGACGGGAAGCCGGTGGCCAACCGCATCGAGCCGCGCAAGCGGCCGCGCAGTTCCATGGCACCGACCATGGTGTTCGACCGCGACGGAAAATTAATATTGGCCCTGGGTTCGGCCGGCGGCAGCGCCATCATCAACCACGTGGTCAAGACCCTGGTCGGCGTGCTCGACCGAAAGCTGGACATCCAGCGCGCCATCGACCTGCCCAATTTCGGCAACCGCAACGGCCCGACCGAGCTTGAACGGGGCACGGCTGCGGCAGACTGGGCGGGGCCGCTGCGTGCGCTGGGCCACGAAGTTCGCATGATCGACATGACCAGCGGCGTGCACGCGATCCAGCGCACGCCCGATGGCTGGCGCGGCGGCGCCGATCCGAGGCGCGAGGGCGTGGCGAAGGGCGATTAGGCGCGCATTACTTGGCGCGCGTTGCAGCATCAATCGGGCATCCGATTTTCATGCCTACCATCCAGTTGGAGTGTCGCATCGCACAAGGCCGGTGGGAGCGGTGTCATTGTCTGACGAATGCAGACCGCCGAAGTTCGACCCGCTGCCGGGTGCCAGGCACGTTGTCATGAAGGCCGCTCATCGGCCATTGTTGGCGTTCGTTCTTGCAGATCAGGATGATCAGCACCGCCTGGCGAGTGTCCGGTCCCGGAAAACGCCAGGGTCGGGACCCGACCTTGACCGATTCATCGCGTTTACTCCGACAATGCCTTGTATGCCACGGTCGTTCGACGGTAGGTTCGAGTCCTTGCCGGCTCCCCGATGCGGTCAAAAGTGGGCACTCTTGGCAATTGAGAGTACCGCTCCAATTGCCGCAATGCGGACGGTGCGTCTTGATGGCAGCATCACAGTCCACCAACTGCGTTTAGTAATTAGCCTGGATAAGCAAACTAACCGACCAACGCGCCCGCCCATCCGCCCCAACAAGCAGTGCCCGTAGTTCTATCGCGAGCTTGTTGCGGTCCAAAATTTCCGGCGGAGGGCCCTGCAATTCCGTCAATTGAGACCCCTATCCAGTTTTTGGGTCGGGATCAAAGTGAGCATTCCAAGAAAGTTACGCTTGACCCCATTACATTTCGAATCGCAGATATTGCTACTTTGTTTTTCTTCACCTCCAACACGAACATGGCAGCGTCACTATTTTGCATCCTGGTAGCTACCCGGTTATCGTCCACCTGCTCTAACGTCATAAATATCACGCCAGTACCGCCCATTATGAATTTGCCATTTACTACCTCACCTTTAGTCTGTCCCATGAAGGTGCAATCCTTCTGGTTCAGAATCAATGTCGCCGGACTCTTAAGGAAATCCAGAAATGCCAACGCATTTCCGCTGGAAAGGAACGATAAGCAAATACCTAGGGTCAGTCTATTCCACACCTTATTTATCCGCGCGGCCTGAATTGCGACGTAGCAGAGTTTCGCATGATTAATTCCCTCGACGCGCGATGCATGGGTATGCCTCCGCCAGCGCGACCACCGTAATCTCTCGGGCGTCGTATTTCACGTCATTCGGGTTTTTCTGCATCCACCGTTGTACTACGGTCATTCCATTTTGAACCGTGAAAGTTGCGGGAAAGCAGGCCCGCCTTCCGTACAAAGGTACCGTATTCCATATTTCAACAATCGCGTTAATAAACCCGGCGCACAAGCCCATTAGCCCGGGTTCGGTCGAATTACAGAGCTGTACAAATTTTGGCCCCGGCATCAGCGTCCCATGGGTAGGGCTGGGCGCCATGCAGGGGTATTGCCGAAACAAGGCTTCGGTGAATATCAACGATAGTGGCAGTATTGCCTTTACGTCCTCGGCCAGCTTCTTTCGCCGAATCTCTTGATCAATGACCGCGAAAGCCTGTTCAGGCGTCCCTATGGCATCGGTATTGCAGACTAGCTCTAGGCCGAATTCTGTTTTTGACTTGGTACTTGCCCATGTAATACCGTTAAAAAAACCCTGCACATATAGGCGTACTGAGGCGATGTCGTCAGGCCGCTTGCTCGACTTCAGGCGTTCATATTCCTGAACCGTCATCTCGGCGAGAGCCCTGGATGGCAAAAGAACAGACGCTGAAATAAGCATCAGAAGGAACAACGCAAACTTTATAGCGGGACGACAAGTGCTCGTCACTCAACGACCTCAAATGACTTCCGAAATCTCCGAAGCCAGTCAACTGGAATTCGTATCGTCAATTAGCCCCCATTGGAGTAACACGGGGGCCTACGGATACGTAGACTAGGCCAGGGCGCCAGCCTTGTCTATAGACCGAAGGCATGGTCCAAGTTCGGACCGGAACTCACGCCAGAGTGTCGTGCACAAGCCACGCCACTGCGATTTCCGCCGTTGTGGTGCCCAGACCTGTACCGAGTCGGCTCCCCGACTAGTAGGTAGTCCAGGTTAATGTGATACACAATTGCGCCTACAAAGCTCAGCTAACCTTACCCATCAATTTCACATTGACTGTCTACTAGGGCAAATCTGGGCACCAATGGAACTTGAGGATTGCTGTCAACTGAGCGCGCCGAGCAGCACATCGGCTTTCTGCTTGAACATCCCAAGCATCACTTCCTCTGAGGTCTTCTTGGTCTCCCAGTTCATGGCAGTCAACAAGGTCAATTGCTCAAGAGTTTCGAGGAATTCTGTAACATTTGATTCCCGCCGCACCTTCAGATCTTGAAACATTTTCGAACCAAGGCGGAGAATTTCAGTCTTCTGCTCTGGTGAAGCGAGCATAAAGCCCGCAAGCAAATCATTCCTCCATCTCCCAGAGATCATCACTTTATCATTGGTCGAAACGACTCCTGCTTGCAAAAAAGCAGCGAGCAATGTCGTGAAAATAAGAAGGCCAAACGCATAGCACATAGCTGCCTTCTTCAGCTCATCCGAACTAGAGCAATCTCGAATTACCATATTTTCACCAGCGAAAACCTTACCCGCCGATTCGATCATTATGAAATTCACGGCTCCAGTGATCGCCGCGAGCGCAGTATCACTCAAAGTGTATTCCGAATGCTGCTGTTGGATCGCAGGCAGTCTTTTTCTCATTTCATTGGTGACTTTTTTGCCCAACAGGCCGCGAGCTGCGGCGTCGGGATGTTGTAGTTCGTCCATTGACGCTATCGCCTGGAGAATGACGCCTCGAACGACTGGAGTGGTTTGTTCAGCAAGTAGATCACGGTATGGTTTGGTCAGGTCTACGACAAGTTTGTCGCGACCACCAAACATCCTGTCAAAAAGTCCCATGTACGGCGGGACTTAATGGCGAACGCGATTAATTTCGATCACGAAAGGTTCCGCAGTACTGTCTTCATAGTCGGGCGTGTAGGCTTTCAGGCGGGACTTCATCCTCCTGATGACACGACCGCGCATATCATCCAGTTTTTCGCCATCGGCTGAAACAAAATCTTCTAAAGCTGACTGGCTGACGCGCAGCGTGATCTCTCTGGCACGGTTCTTCGATGCTAGCTGGTCGGTCTTCAATAGCCATGAGCCTGTGATAGTGACTCCAGCGCCTGGCTCATGTTGGCCTGAAATATTCGGGCTATGTTCAGCAAGCACGTCCCAAATCAAGTCGGTAAAAAACACCCTAATTCCACCTTCACTCGCGTCCATTGCGGATCTCCTTTCGAATAGGCCCCCTCTTGAGTAACACGGGGGCCTACGGATACGTAGCCTAGGCTAGGGCGCCAGCCTTGTCTATAGACCGAAGGTTATGGTCCAAGTTCAGGCCGGAACTTGCGCCCGAGTGTCGCGCACAAGCCAAGCCACTGCGATATCCGCCGTTGTGGTGCCTAGACCTGTACCGAGTCGGCTCCCCGACTCCGGCCGCCAAGTTGGAAAGGCTTGCCGGCGCGCCGCAATTGCGTGCTTGAACCCGGCCCGAACCGCGGACAATGCACATTATGTTAATTTCGCTGCGCTAGGCGCCCCCGGCGGGGGCGATGGGAGCGAGTTTAGCGGCAAAATGATTAATCTACGGCATGGCCCCGGTCTGACGCCATCAAGCGCGCCAGCAATCAGCCTAACTAAAGCCCCGAGCTTTCCCGCGTCTATTGGTGACGTGGCGGCGTAGGTGGGCGACCCGCCGAAAAAAGACCGGCCCCTTGGCGAGCGCTTGGTGTGGGAACGGGTCCTATACCAGGGGGAGATGGGACCCAAAATCAATTCAGCATGCCCATGCCCCCCACCGGGGGTAGTCGCTCGCACGCAGGTGGGCGGGAGGGTGGTCGCCCTCCTTTCCCGCGCGCAACTGCCGTTGCATTTGTTACAAACCGATACACATCGTTACAGCAACTTCGATCAACTGACGATAGGATGTGGCCGTTGTTGCCCACGTCAACCAACGAACGGAGTAGCGACCATGAGAGCCAATAAACTTCGCGCCTTGTCAGTAACAGGCATTGTCGTTTCGCTGTTGATCGCGTCAGGTCCGGTTTGGGCACATGATCACTACTAGTTTTTCGGCGAAACCTGCGTCGAGTTCTGAACATCTGGGAACTAACACCGTCGAATGAAAAAGCGGAGTGCGGCCATGAAGCGATCGTCTATCGGCAGCGGGGTTGTGGTTCTCTCGTTCGTCCTCGCGCTGGCCGGCTGCGGCGGGGGCGGAGGGGGCGGCGGAACCAACACGGTGATCACCCAAACGTTGAGCGACGTTCGGGCGGACGGAGACATCGGATTCAGCGCGCCTCCCCCCGTCGGCGGCACGTTCTCGTTCTCCCAGGCGAGCGTGGCGGGAAGCGTCCTCGTCGGCATCGACGGCGCCAGTCCGACTCTTCCGGAATTCCGCGCGTTCCTCGACTTCCCCCTCGATAGCTCCAACGGCGGGGATGCGCTCCCGCTCGGCGTGCTCATCTCCTCCGCGGATATTGAGGTATTCGTCAAACGGGTGAGTTTTGCCGCGACGGTGCCCGTATTGGTCGATCTAGTCCCATTCGCAATTCCCTTCGTGGCAGCGGATTTCGATTCTCCGCCATTGACGCCGACGTCATTCCGCAACGTAAATTTCTTTTCCACCGATCAGGACAACTTCGTCCGCATCGATGTGACTACTTTGATGCGAGAGGCTCAAAGGCAAGGCCTCAGAAATTTTCAGCTCAGGATACTGCTCGATCCGTCGGCCACGGCGGGATTGGTCGAGATCGCTGATGCGGGAGCGGGCCGGGCGCCTTTGCTGACCGTGGAATACGTCCCGTAATTCCGGACGGGGAGTTGACCAGCAATAGGCGAATCAATCCGACCGCCAAGAGTGAGGGACGCGGCCCAAGCGCCTGTCCATCCTCGGGGGCTTGCACCGCGGCTGCCGGCACGTTCTTATGCGCCCGCTCGCCGCGGCAGCGTCCCGGTCGACGCCCGCTACGCTCGTCC
>JBQMQE010000241.1:3270-6920 GCA_052172655.1 Burkholderiales bacterium | reverse complement strand
GCAGGGCCCGATTCGAGAAGCTCGATGGGTTTTCTCTTGGCAACAGCGACGTCGCATAGGCCGCCGTTAGACAGCATCATCAGAACGCCGCAATCCAGGCCTAAGGAAGTAACGCGGTTCTCCAGAACATCAAGGTACTGGCGCGCGATCGGCTGGATGCAGGCATTGGCCACTGTCGTGCACAGTCTGTCGAATTCGCGAATTTCCGGGGAAATTTCGCATGATAGGCTGACGCTCAGTTGCGGAAAATCTTCCCTTATCCATGCCTTGACCTGCCTTTCTTGAAGGTCATTTGCATATGAGTGGAGCAAGCAAACGGCAAGAGACCGGATGCCTGCCGTTGTCAGCCTTTGGACAGCTTGCCTCACGTCCTGTCTGTCCAGGGGCTCAATCTGGGTTCCGGCGGCGTCCATTCGTCCGGCAATTTCCACGCGCAGGTGGCGTGGTACTAGCGGCACCGCAGCCTCGATGTTCACGTCGTAGAGGTCATAGCGGCGCTCGCGACCGATCTCGATCACATCCCGGAAACCCTGGGTGGTCAGCAGACCCGTGAGCACACCTTTGTTCTCAATGAGCGCATTGGCGAACAGCGTGGTGGCGTGTACCAGTCGCATGATGTCGCCTGCAACAATATGGGTCTCGTGGAACAGAAATTCCAGCCCACTGATGACGCCTTGCGTCGGATCGCGGTGCGTGGTCAGCACCTTGCGCGCTTGGACGCTGCCGTCTCGGTAGTCGATCGCAACGATGTCCGTGAACGTTCCTCCAATGTCAACACCGATGGCGATATTTCTCATAAGCCTTGTCTACCTTCCTTAAATTTAGATGCCATGGTTACACAGCAAAATCTTTGTACTTCGCGAAGTACGGAACAATGCCGCCCGCCTGAAGGATGGCGGCCATGATAGATGGTAACGGATCGGCCCGAAGCGTTCGGCCAGTGCGGTGATGCATCACGGTGAGGCAATCGTCTCGGCTGACTACCGAGACGAGGTCGCCTTCCTTGAAGCCGCTGGTGTCTGTGGCAATGGGAAATAGCCCGTTGTTGACTGCATTGCGGTAATAAGTACGGGAAAAACTGCGCGCCAATACAGCCTGAATGCCTGCTCCCAGCACTACCGTCGCAGCTACTTCCATCGCAGAGCCGCAACCGAAGTTGTCGCCAGCCACCAGAATGTCGCCTGACTGGATTGAGGCAGCGAAAGAGGGATCGAGGTCTTCCAGCAGATACTTGCCCAGTACCGTTGGGTCGAGGCTTTCCCGCTTGCGGCGCGAGGAAATGATGTAGTCGGTGTTGATATCGGCGCCGAGCACACGGGCGCGGCAGTCGCGCAGGTTGATCATGGATGATCCTTTTCCGGCGACGAAATGAAACCGCTGGCTGCAGCTGTAGCGCAGGTGACCGGCGAGGCCAAATAGGTGCTGGATTTTGGGTTTCCCATGCGGCCGATGAAATTGCGGTTGGCCGTGGACATGACTGTCTGGCCATTTGCAGGGATTGCGCCGCAGGTGCCGCAGCACGAACCACATCCGGGCGTCCCAATCGTGGCACCCAAGGCGATATATTCGGCCAGTTCGCCGCCATCAGCCAGTTCCTGTAACACGCGGCGTGAAGCGGGCGTCACGATGAGCTGTACTGTGGGGGCGACTCCACCCGCCTGCCGAAGTACATGGAGCGCATCCCTGAAATCCTTAGTGCGCCCGCCCGTGCAGGTGCCAAGATAAACCATGTGCACCTTTTCACCCACCACCTCGTGAATCGGTGAGACGTTGTCCGGCTTGTGCGGCCGGGCAACCAATGGCGTTATGGCCGAGAGGTCGATAAATACGTCGCGGACATAACGTGCGCCGAGGTCTGCGACTACGGGTTCGTGCGGGCGTGCGTTATGCGATTGGGCCAGGTAGGCCAGCGTCACTCTATCGCAGGGAAATATGCCGACTTTCGCACCCATCTCGACCACCATGTTGCTGATGACAAGCCGATCCGACATGTCCAATGTACCAATGCCTTCACCGAAAAATTCGAGTGCCAGGTAATTGGCGCCGTCGCCCCCCAGTTGCCTAAGCAGCTCAAGCGCTACATCCTTTGCCGCGGCTGGAGGCTTCAGCTCTCCGGTCAGCGTGACGCGAACACTGGCGGGTACCTTGAGCCACGCTTTTCCCGAGGCAAAAGCAACAGCCAAGTCAGATGATCCAATGCCAGAGCCGAACGCGTTCAGGGCACCGTAAGTGACGCAATGGCTGTCGGCTCCGAGCACCAGTGAACCGGGAGTGACATGGCCTTCTTCAACCATGAGTTGATGGCCAATGCCTTCGCCGATTTCGTAGACGCGGATTCCGTGCGTTCTAGCAAAAGCGCGAATTTTCTGATGTAGGGAACCTGCCTTGACCGACTGTGCAGGTGCGTAGTGGTCTAGCGCGAAGACGATGTTGTCTGGCGCCAGGACATTGCTAACGCCGATCTGTTCGAAGTAGTCTATCGCCATCGGAATCGAACCATCGGTCCCCATTAACGCATCGATTCGGCACACAGTAATGTCACCCGCCTGCCTTAAGGCACCGGACTTGGCAGACAGTATCTTCTCGGCGATGGTCTGGTTCAAAACATATGTTCCCTGTTTTACCGGAGGAGTCTGGCTAGCGCAGACTCGCGCAGAATAGCAAGATCCGCTGTCCCGTTTCCTTGAACTGGTCAGTCCTTATCGCATAAGAGAGGCGGAAGTGGCCGCCCAGTCAGAATGACGAGCCATGTACAACACCTACGCCTGCGACTTCGTTTGAATTTCTCGACCATGGCTTCACGCAATGCACCAATGCTATTAATGGGTAGATAGCGCGTCTCACCGCATTCGATAGCGGCCATCGCTGCGCGCTTGATTTTTTCTAGTGTTTCAAAGTCGGGCTGGCCTTGCGTCAAGCTAAGGATGTTTGCAATGAAAGACATGCGGCGTTCCGTCACAGTCCGAGGCAGCCACGCGCGCGTAATGCGGCGTCCACCCAGTTGCGATCGGTGGTTCCGTTACGTGTTTCAGCGAGGACCTTAGCTTCTCGTTGCCGTGAGGCGAGCACACCTGTATAAACGGTATCAACAGCATCGAGCGGGATGCATAGTAAGCCGTCGCAATCACCGATAATCAGGTCGCCTGGCATAACCACCATGCCCTCGATGGAGATGGGGCAATTGACTTCTCCAGGGCCATCCTTGTAAGGGCCCCGATGGGTTACGCCGCTTGCGTAAACCGGCAAAGCGCTTGCGCGGATCGCCGCGATATCGCGAACTGCACCATAAATAACAATGCCCGCCACCTTTTTATGCACAGCATAGGCCAGCATGAGTTCGCCGATGATGGAATTGGTCAAATCGCCGCCAGCATCAACAACTATCACGTCACCAGGCTCGGCCAAATTAAGGGCCTTATGTACCATGAGGTTATCGCCAGGGCGGGTTTTCACGGTGAGGGCGGCCCCTGCTAGACCACCGCCACCATGAAATGGCCTCAACGTGGCGCCGCCATGCGACAAACGGCTCATATTGTCACTGGCATGGGCGACTGCCACATCCCGGAATTTTTCCACCACGTCCTGCCCTACTTGGCGGGGACGAGAATGAACTTCGAATCCGTGTGACATTTTGCCCGCCCATCTCTTGG
>JBQMQE010000241.1:1736-3260 GCA_052172655.1 Burkholderiales bacterium | reverse complement strand
CGAAGAAAAGGAAGTATCTGCGGGCAAGTAAAATATAAAAAGCGATTATATTCTATGATATAAGATGAATTCTTTTCATATTAGTATGTACGGGATTGATGCCTGCCGCCCGATTAACGGACCTAGGGCGCAGACTTGTTGGCTTTCAGCGCATCAGAACGCGGAATGAACGCATAAGTTAAGCTCCCCCGCTTGCTCGAAAATTCAGCGAACTCGCGTGGCCTGATCAATCAAATCCGCTCAGACAACAAAGCAAGAAATAGACTGCTTCTCGCCAACGCACTGGAACAGAGGCAACATCATTCACCATGACAAAAAACAAATCGCAGGCGTGTATTCCCGCGTCGTGTTTTGAGCGGATATGCGTTCGTCCCGACTGTATGTTTTTCTCTTCGTCGCCTACTCATGCTGACGTTTAAGCAATTGGAGGCCGTTCATTGGGTGACCAAAAGCGGGTCTTTCGCAGGCGCAGCGGAACGACTTCACACAACACAGTCAGCTATTTCCAAGCGGATCAAGGAGCTCGAAGAATTCCTTGGTTTGGTGCTATTTGATCGCTCCCGTCGCACCGCCCGTTTGACGCAGAAGGGTCGGGAAATCCTAGGTCTATGCGAAGAGCTGCTGAGCATGCGTGAAAAGCTACTTTCTGCAGCGGACAAGAGTGCGGTCAGCATTCGCCGCTTTCGCATTGGCGTGACAGAGCTGATCGCGTTGACCTGGCTGCCGCGCCTAGTTGAGATACTGAAAATTGAGTATCCCAATCTGGAACTGCAGCCAGAAATCGATATGAGCGCTAGCCTGTGCGAGAAACTCACTCGTGGTGCTCTAGACTTCATCGCCGTTCCCGGGGTATTCAACGAAAATTCGATGGTCTCAGTGCCTTTGTGCAACCTGAAGCTATCTTGGATGTGCAGCCCCAAGCTGTATGCCTCCCCGGAGCCGCTCTCGTTGAAGCAAATCTCAGAGCTTCCGATCCTAATGCAAATGGAGAAGTCCGGGGTAGACATAGGACTGGAGCGATGGTTTCGCGAACGTGATTTAAGCGTACGGCGCGTTTATGCTGGCAACAGTTTGAGCGCGTTGAGCGCGCTGACGATATCCGGCTTTGGCATAAGCTTTTTGCCGTCGCAATACTTTTCGGATCTTGTGGAAACAGGTCGCCTTCGTGTTGTGCAATGCGAGGAAGATTTTCCGATAATTTCATATAAAGCATTGTTTACGAGAGATGGGCCCGTGGCCTTTTGTACGAAGGTGGCCGGGATTGCACAATCTCTTTGCAATTTTTCGAAGCCGTTATGAAACACAGTCCCCAGTCAGGATTGAAGAGTCCGTGTTTTTGACCACCGAGCTGTCGATCAGTAAGCGTACCGTGAATGCCGTCTTGATTTAGGCAAACCGGTTTATGGAAAGTGGTTGGAGACCGCTTCTGGCCCGGTTGTTCACCTTGAAGTCTTCGGTCCACCGAAATTTCAGCCGGCGTCAGCATTTCAAGAACGCAAGTCGGCACTATCGATCCTAACCAGC
>JBQMQE010000241.1:304-1726 GCA_052172655.1 Burkholderiales bacterium | reverse complement strand
GCCGGTCAGTCTTTCCGAAAGCAGGCATTCAACGATTTGAATCAGTGGCCGAGGAAGCGGGACAGAGCGACGCTGGCCCCGGAGTTGCTTCGGCTTCAACAACGCCGCTCGTGGATAGACGTCAAGCATGAACCGTAGCCACACCGCGCCGGCTTCGCGACGTATTCAATCAAGCCGCTCGGCTACGGGATTCGCCTGCGCTATTGTCCGATTGTTTGCTATCCTCCGCCTCTCTCATGAAAATATTCTACGGCTGGCGTATGGTCGCCGCTGGCAGCGGCATCCAGTTCATACAGGCGACCTTGCTGCATCAGGCGTTCGGCGTCTACTTCGCTGTCCTTGCCGAGGAGTTCGGCTGGAGTAAGACCGCGCTCTCGGGCGCGGCCGTGTTGCAGCCGATGGAGTCGGCGCTGCTCGGCCCGGCACTCGGCTGGGTGGTGGATCGCTTCGGGCCGCAGGGCATGATACGCGCCGGCATCGTGACCTTCGGCTTCGGCTTCCTGCTCCTTAGCCAGATCGACTCCCTCGCCGGTTTCTATACCGCGTTCATCGTCATCGCTCTTGGCTCGAGCCTATGCGGTTTCTTTCCGGTCAACGTGGCAATCATCCACTGGTTCGAAAAGCGCCGCGCCCGTGCGCTGTCGGTTCTTTCGCTGGGACTTGCCTTTGGCGGCATGTTCGTACCGGTGATCGCCTGGAGCATGCAGACCTACGGCTGGCGCGCAACCGCTTTTGCTTCGGGCCTGGCCGCCATGGCCATCGGCTGGCCGCTGGCGCGGGTGTTCCGCCGCCGCCCCGAAGATGTGGGCGAGACCGTTGATGGCTTGCCGCCGGCGGCCGTGCAGCAGGCGCGCCCGGATACATCGGCGATGCGCGAATTCACTGCGCGCGAGGCGTTGCGCACCAGCGCTTTCTGGTTGTTATCCTTGGGCCACGGCTTTGCCTTGCTCATCGTCTACGCGGTCAATGTGCACGCGATTACCCATATGAAAGAGGGTCTGGGCTATAGCGTGGCCGAAGCGTCGCTGGTGATTATGTTGATGGTCGTCGCGCAGATCGGCGGTGTGCTCCTCGGATGGGCCATAGGCGACCGCTTCCAGAAACGCCTGATTGCCGCCGTCTGCATGCTGATGCACGCGGCCGGACTGCTCATGCTTACCTACGCCGCAGGGCCGGTGATGCTCGCCACCTTCGCGCTGCTGCACGGCGGCGCCTGGGGGCTGCGCGGGCCGATGATGCAGGCCATACGCGCGGATTACTTCGGTCGGCGCTCGATCGGCATGATCCTGGGTTTGTCCGCGATGATTATAGTGATCGGCCAGATCGGCGGACCGATGGTGGCCGGCGTGCTCGCCGACCTGACTGGCAACTACCGTGCGGGATTCACCGTACTGGCGGTTCTGGCGGGATTGGGTTCGCTGT
>JBQMQE010000241.1:0-294 GCA_052172655.1 Burkholderiales bacterium | reverse complement strand
GCAGGGCGTGTTGCATGGTCCCTGAGCGACGGCGCGGATGGCAAGAACCGCCGGAGATCACGCTTCGCTTCGGTATGCATGAGATGCCTAAGGTTTAATGATTCGCCTAAAGACCATTTAACCCGACGAACCAATCTACGACCAAGGGGTCTAAGCCTAAGGGAAAAGGTTGCAAGCGCTAGGTAGTCGGAGTGCAGCCGTACGAATGAGTCTGCTTTGGAGAAGAAGCACGACAGTCCACAATTGGCCGGAAGCACGTATTCCCGACGCCGCCCAATAAGCCGACGTTGAAAT
>JBQMQE010000240.1:0-6922 GCA_052172655.1 Burkholderiales bacterium | reverse complement strand
TCCCCGCGCGCCACGGATCCGAACACCGTGGCATAGACGGCACCGGCCTCGCGCAGCCGGCTGGCGAGCCTGCCTTCCATCGGCTCGGGCGGCGTCGGGAACTCTTTGGGCGCGACGAGGTAGGCCACGACGCGGCCGTGCCGCTCGATTGCCACCGGAGCGTGCGAGCATGCCTCGATCAGTTGGCCAAAGCGGTTTTTTGCCGACGTGGCGTCGAAAGTCTTCATTGCCGCAGTTTAGCTAATACTGTCCAGTCGCCGAGCTTGACCGCGAAATTCCCGGGTGGCTCCATGAAAACCTTGAACCGCGGATTGCGGACCCTAAACGCGCTCGAAAATTCCCGCCGCCCCCATACCGGTACCAACACACATGGTCACCATGCCGTACTTCAGGTTCTTGCGCCGCATCGCATGGATCACTGTGGCGGAGCGAATTGCCCCGGTCGCACCCAGCGGGTGCCCCAGCGCGATCGCGCCGCCCATCGGATTCACCTTGGCCGGATCCAGGCCCAGGTCCTGCATCACCGCGAGCGACTGCGCGGCAAAGGCTTCGTTCAGTTCGAACCAATCGATCTGATCCTGGCTGATGCCGGCTGCCTTGCAGGCCGCGGGAATCGCTTCTTTCGGACCGATGCCCATGATTTCCGGCGGCACGCCCCTGACCGCGAACGACACGAAGCGCGCGAGCGGCGTCAGATTGAACTGCTTCAGGATTTTCTCGCTGACAAGAATCAAGGCCCCTGAACCATCCGACGTCTGCGAACTGTTGCCGGCGGTGACCGAGCCCTTGGGCGCGAACACCGGCCGCAGCTTGGCGAGCGAAGCCAGATTCGTGTCGGCGCGCGCGCCTTCGTCCTGGCTGACGCTGCGCGTCTTGATGTCTATCTTTCCGGTCGCGAGGTTCGGGAAGCGTTCGACCACATCGACCGCTGTCGTCTCGTCCTTGAATTCGCCCGCGAGTTGCGCCGCAATCGCCTTTTGATGCGACTTCAGCGAGAACTCGTCCTGCGCTTCGCGCGAAATCTTCCATTGCTGCGCGACTTTTTCCGCGGTCAGGCCCATGCCGTAGGCCATGCCGATGTTCTCGTCGCGGAAGATGCCCATGTTCATCGACGGGTGGTAACCCATCATCGGCACCATCGACATCGACTCCACCCCGGCGGCGATCATCACCTCCGCCTGGCCGACGCGAATGCGGTCGGCCGCCATCGCGATCGCCGTGATGCCGGAAGCACAGTAGCGGTTGACGGTCACGCCGCCCACCGTCTGCGGCAGACCGGCGAGGAGCACCGCCATGCGCGCGACGTTGAGGCCTTGCTCGGCTTCGGGGAACGCGCAGCCGACGATCGCATCTTCGATCAGCTTCACATCCAGCCCCGGAACCTGGGAAACAGCCGACTGGATCGCGCGCACCAGGAGATCATCCGGCCGCACGTGCTTGAACATGCCGCGCGGCGCCTTGCCTATCGGAGTGCGGGTCGCGGCAACGATGTAGGCGTCTTGCAATTGTTTGGTCATTTAAATTCTCCTTGGGGGCCGCGTCAGTTGCGCACCGGTTTGCCGGTCTGCATCATGCCCATGATGCGTTCCTGGGTCTTGGGATGATCGAGCAGCTCGATGAACGCTTTGCGCTCCAGGTCGAGCAGCCACTGTTCACCGACCAGGCTGCCTTTCTCGACTTCGCCGCCGCAGACGATCTCGGCGATCATCGCGCCCAGCTTGTAGTCGTGCGCGGAGATGAATCCGCCGTCGCGCATGTTGACGAGCTGCGCCATGATGGTTGCCATGCCGTAGCGTCCCGCCACCGGCAATTTCGCCTTCAGCGGCGGCCGGTAGCCGGCATCGTAGAGCGCGCGCGCCTCGATCTTGGCGACGTGCAGCAACTCGTAAGGGTTGAACACGATCACATCGTCGGCGCCGAGATAACCCATTTTCTTCGCCTCCAGCGCGGACCTGGAGACGTTCGCGGTGGCGGCGTTCATGAAGTAATTCTTCAGGAACTGCAGCAGGTCGTTGCCTTTGGCATCGGCGGCCGCACGCAGCGCCGCCTCTTTCAGGCCACCGCCGGCCGGGATCAGGCCGACGCCGACTTCGACCAGGCCGATGTAGGATTCGAGCGAGGCCACCCGCTTCGCCGCATGCAGCAACATTTCGCAGCCGCCGCCGAGCGCCAATCCCGAGACGGCCGCCACCACCGGCACGGCGGCGTATTTCACCGCCAGATGCGCCTGCTGCAGCCTCGCCACCTCGGGCTCGAGCGCCTTCGCGCCGCCTGACATGAACAGCGGCATTTGCGATTTCAGGTCGGCGCCGGCGGAAAACGCGCCGCCGGCCGCCGCATCCGCGTGCCAGATCACCAGGCCTTTGTAGTTTTTTTCGGCTTCGGCGATAGCTTTGGCCAGACCTGCGCCCACCTCCGGGCTGATAACGTGCAGCTTCGTCCTGGTGGACAGAATCAGCACTTCGTCGCCCTGATGCCAGATGCGCACCGAGTCGTCTTCAAACACGGTGGTGCCCGCAGTGTCGCCATCGGCAACGGCATCCCCCAGGACCGGGGCGCGGAACACCTGCCGCTGGTACACCGGCAGCGACGAGCGCGGCACATTGGTCTTGCGCGCGGGGGACCACGAGCCGTCGGGCGCGTGCACGCCGTTGCGGCCATCCGACACCCAGGTCGGCAGCGGCACCCTGCAAATGGCCTTGCCGCCGTCGATGTCTTCCTTGATCCAGCCCGCAATCTGCTGCCAGCCGGCAGTCTGCCAGGTCTCGAACGGGCCGATGCTCTGGCCGAAGCCCCAGCGCATGGCGAAATCGACATCGCGCGCGTTGTCGGCGATCGATTCGAGATGGACCGCAATGTAGTGGAACACATCGCGGAATATCGCCCACAGGAACTGCGCCTGCGGATTCTTCGATTCGCGCAGGGTCTTCATGCGCTTGGCCGGGTCTTTCTCTTTCAGGATGCGCGCGACCAGGTCGTCCGCCTTGCCGCCGCCGGCGACGTACTCGCCGGTTGCGAAATCCAGGCGCTGGATCTCCTTGCCGACCTTCTTGTAAAAACCGGCGCCGCTCTTCTGCCCCAGCGCGCCCGCCTGCACCAGCTTCGTTAGTACCTCCGGCGTGCGATAGACAGCGAAGAATGGATCGTCGGCAAGAGTGTCCTGCATGGTCTTGATCACATGGCCCATGGTGTCCAGGCCGACGATGTCGGCAGTGCGGAAGGTGCCGGACTTGGCGCGGCCCAGCTTGGCGCCGGTGAGATCGTCCACCACGTCGCAGGAAAGGCCGAATTTTTCCGCCTCATGCATGGTCGCGAGCATGCCGAAAATGCCGACGCGGTTGGCGATGAAGTTGGGCGTGTCCTTCGCCCGCACCACCCCCTTGCCGAGTGTGGTGGTGAGAAAGCCTTCGAGCTGGTCCAGGATCGCAGGCGCCGTCGCGGCGGTCTGGATCAATTCCACCAGATGCATGTAACGCGGCGGATTGAAGAAATGCACGCCGCAAAAGCGCGCCTTCAATTGCGCGTCGAACCCTTCCGACAGCGCCGTGATCGACAGGCCGGAGGTATTGGATGCGAAAATTGCGTTGGGGGCGATGAACGGCGCGATCTTCTTGTACAGATCGTGCTTCCAGTCCATGCGCTCGGCGATCGCCTCGATAATGAGGTCGCAGCCTTTAAGCAGTTCGAGGTGCTCGTCGTAGTTGCCCACTTCGATGCAGGCCGCGTCGTCCTTGTTGCCGAACGGCGCGGGGCTCAGCTTCTTCAGATTTTCGATGGCGCGCAGCACGATGCCGTCCTTCGGGCCTTCCCTGGCCGGCAGATCGAACAACACCACGGGTACCCGGGCGTTGACGCAATGGGCGGCGATCTGCGCCCCCATCACGCCCGCGCCGAGGACAGCGACTTTCCTGACGATGAAATTGCTCATGATATTTTCGTCCTATGAGAATGGTTAGAACAATTCGGCTTCGAGCTCGAGCAGATTCGCCGCACCCGAGCGCGCCTGGCGGATCAGCATGGCGGTTTCCGGCAGCAGCCGGGCGTAGTAAAAGCGCGCGGTCGCGAGCTTGGCCTTGTAGAAGCCGTCGCCGGAATCGAGCTTCGCCAGCGCGATCTTCGCCATACGCGCGAAGAAATAGGCGTAGACGAGGTGGCCGACCACGCGCAGGTAGGGCACCGCGGCGGCGCCGACTTCGTCCTGGTTGCGGAACGCCTTCATGCCGATTTCCATGGTCAGTTTGGTCAGCTTGCCGCCGAGTTCTCCCAGCGGCGTGACGAATTCGGAGAGCGCCTCGTCGGTGCCGTTCTCCTCGACGAAGGCCTGCACCAGCGCGCCGAATTTTTTCAGCTTGGCGCCATTGTCCATCAGCACCTTGCGCCCCAGCAGATCGAGCGACTGGATGGTGTTGGTGCCTTCGTAAATCATGTTGATGCGCGCATCGCGCACGTATTGCTCCATGCCCCACTCGGAGATGTAGCCGTGGCCGCCGTAGACCTGCATCGCCTCCGAGGTGGCGATCCAGCCGTTGTCGGTGATGAACGCCTTGACGATCGGGGTCAGCAGCGTCACCAGATCGGCCGCATCCTTGCGCGCAGCTTCATCCGGATGATTCAGTTCGCAGTCGATCTGCAGCGCGATGAACGAGGTGAACGCGCGCCCTCCTTCGGCATAGGCCTTGGCCGTCAGCAGCATGCGGCGCACGTCCGGATGCACGATGATCGGGTCGGCCGGCAGGTTCGGCGCCTTGACGCCGGAGAGGCTGCGCATCTGCAGCCGCTCCTTGGCGTAGACCAGCGCGTTCTGATACGCGACTTCGGTCTGCCCGAGCGACTGCATGCCGACACCGAGGCGCGCGGCGTTCATCATCACGAACATCGCGTTCAGGCCCTTGTTCGGCTGCCCGACGAGCCAGCCGGTAGCCGCGTCCAGGTTCAACTGGCAGGTGGAATTGCCGTGTATGCCCATTTTCTCTTCGATCGCGCCGCAGGTGATGGGGTTGCGCGCGCCCACACCGCCGTCTGCCGTGGGCAGGAACTTCGGCACCAGGAACAGCGAAATGCCCTTGGTGCCGGCAGGCGCATCCGGCAAGCGCGCAAGCACCAGGTGGACGATATTGGCAGCCATGTCGTGTTCGCCGGCGGAGATGAATATCTTGCTGCCGGTGATCTTGTAGGAGCCGTCGGCCTGCGGCTCGGCCTTGGAGCGCAACAGGCCCAGGTCGGTGCCGCAATGCGCCTCGGTCAGGCACATGGTGCCGGTCCATTCCCCGGAAACGAGCTTGGGCAGGTACAGATTTTTTTGCTCCGCCGTGCCATGCTCATGCAGGCAGGCGTAGGTGCCGTGCGACAGGCCGGCATACATGTACCAGGCCTGATTGGCGGCATTCAGCATCTCGGCGAAGGAGTTGTAGACGACCACCGGCAGGCCTTGCCCGCCGTACTCCGGGTCACAGGTCAACGCCGGCCAGCCTGCTTCCACGAATTGCTGATAAGCCTCCTTGAAACCCTTGGGCGTGCTCACCGCATGCGTGGCGGCATCCAGACGGCAGCCCTCGCGATCGCCCGAGTGATTCAGCGGGAACAGCACCTTCGAAGTGAACTTGGCCCCCTCCTCCAGCACCTGGTTGATCGTGTCCAGGTCCATCTCGGCGTGCTTCGGCAACTGCTTCAACTCGCTTTCGACCTGCAGCAGCTCGTGCAGCACGAACTGCATGTCACGCAAGGGAGCTATGTATTGACCCATGATGTTCTCCTTCGGATTAAACGAATGTCTGCTGCGGACGGCAATATTGCATCAAGCCGCCTTCCTGACGCGCGGCGACTTGGTGGATTTGGAGGGAAGCGCCGGCAAAGGCGCGCGCAGGCCGCCGATCATGAAACTCATCAGCCGCGCATACAGGGCATCGGCATCGCCGTCATCGAGCGCATCTTCGGCCACGATGTGCAGCGCGTCGGTGCCGGAGATGGCGAAGGACATGGCGCCGAGCATGAAATGGAAGCGCCACAGGATTTCCTCCCCTGGCACGCCGGGCAGGGCCTTGATCAAAGCGGCCTTGAAGCGGGCGAGTACCGCAGCGTATTCCTCCGCCAGAAAGCCGCGCACGAATTCCGAGGGCTTGGTATAGGTGCGTCCGAGCAGGCGCATGAAGCTGCGCCCGCCGCCTTCGGTGTCCGCCGCCATTCTCAGCGCCACGCCGAAAAACACTTCGAGTATCCGGCTCGGCTTCAGCGGCGCGCCGGCGGCCTCGGCCTCCAGGCGATCGAGCTCCTGCAGGCGCCGTTGGTTGAGCCAGGTCAAGCGCCGGCGGAACACTTCCCGGATCAACTCTTCTTTCGAGCCGAAGTGATAGTTGACGGCGGCGAGATTGACCTCGGCCGCGCCGGTGATCTGGCGCAGCGTTGTCGCCTCGAAGCCATATTTGGTGAACAGCGCTTCCGCAGCATCGAGAATGCGCAGCCGGGTGTCGATTTCAGCCATGGGAGTCCATACAGGTGTTTCAAACGACCGTTTGAATCATACAACAGATTCGCGCCGGATTGCAAACTTCCTCGAAGACGGCGCCCGGCCGCGCTGACGCTAGCGTGAGGTAAACAGACTGCGCGCGATCATGTTGAGCTGGGCCTGGGAGGTGCCGCCGCCGATCTGGAACATGCGCACATCGCGCAGCATCCGCTCCAGCGGCAGGTCGCGCGAATAGCCGGCGGCACCGAACATCTGCAGCGACTCGCTCACCACTTCGAACGCCGCATGGCCGGTATAGGCCTTGGCGATGGAGGCCTCCTTCATCTGCGGCAGCATGACGTTGTTCGCCAGCCGGCGCGCATTGCACGCCGCGCGGTAGACCAGCAGCCGCGCCGCTTCGAGCTTCATTTCGCTCTCCGCCATCATCCAATTCAGTCCCTGGAAATCCCTGAGCTTTTG
>JBQMQE010000239.1:0-6936 GCA_052172655.1 Burkholderiales bacterium | reverse complement strand
CGTGGACCTGCTCAAGTTGCAGCCACTACAGGAAATTTGATGCTCCAGCCCTGGGTCCCGATCCTGACCATTCTGTTGGTGAAGAAAGGTATATTACGTTTGGGTATTCGCGGCTCGCGCGCTTGCTTGCGGTCTGTCACACTTATCGACCCGGGGTCATCCGAATTATCAACGCGCGTCGCGTGACGCGAAGCGAAAGGAAAATATATGAAGAAGGCTAAAGACAACGAAATGAGGCGTAGCTACAAACGTTCAGACTTTGCGAAGCTCGAACGAGGGAAGTTTCATGCTGAAGTGGTTAGGGGAACATCCGTCGCCCTTCTCGATCCCGCCATTGCAAAGGCATTTCCAACGTCGCGTGCGGTAAACGAGGCATTGGCCGGACTTTTGGCATTAACGGAACAGACGTCGCGTATTACACGCCGCTCGACCCGGACGCGCGGAAAAGCGCCGCGCGCCGGTTAGCTTAGCGTGCGTCATGCGTATGTCGCGCAAACTGCGCAGAGAAAGGGTGTGGGAACGACGCTGCTGCGACATGTGGAAAATCTTGCGGAAAAGCCGGTATTGATCGGTACCTGGGCGGATGCGTCTTGGGCGATTGGCTTCTATCTGCGCAATGGCTACACCTTGGTGCCGCACGATCATAGGGATCGCCTGCTGCGCGCCTATTGGTCGGTCCCCGAAAGACAAATTGAAACTTCGTTTGTCCTTGCCGATAGGCGCTGGATGGAAGCCCAACAAGCCATTGCAGCCGAACGCGCGAACGGATCGCGCTCTGGTTGAACGGCGGCGTCAGGGTTTAGCAAAACAGGCAATCCTATGAGCGCGTCCGAGTTACTTCGCTGGCAGTGGGATGGATATCCGCGCTATCACCGCTCCCGCATCAATCTCCTGCTGCACATCGTGCTTGTGCCTCTGTTCTTAGCGGGCAATGTTGCTCTCGTCGCGGCATTTGTCGAGGGTTCCTGGCCGGTCGGAATCGCCGCGGTGGTCGTGACGGTTCTATCGGTCGCGCTTCAGGGTCGCGGTCACCGTCAGGAGCCTGAACCGCCAGAGCCATTCACGAGCCCGTTCAATGCGGTCTCGCGTATTTTCCTGGAGCAGTGGGTGACGTTCCCGCGCTTCGTCCTTTCCGGAGCTTGGTTGCGTGCGCTGCGTCAGCAACCGTCCCGTCACAAAGCGCGAATGTCGTGATTACCCTGTCGAAGCTGGAAAAGGACCAGCGTGCCTTGAGCAGCGAGGAAAAGACCGTGCAGTTGGGCGGCGCGATCGTCGACGAATGCGGAGCTGTTCTTCCGCAATGGCGTGCGCTCATCGACAAGTACCCGACGCGCTTCTTGTTCGCGACCGACGCGCACAAGGACTTCAGGTGGGCGAAATATACCGACGTGGTCGCGCGCTGGCGCAACATCCTGGGGCAACTTCCGCATGCGCAGGCCGAGATGATCGCCTGGCAAAATGCGGAACGCATTTACAGCAAGCCGCGCTGAATTGCCAAAGAACGCTGGTGCGCCGGCCGGAGACCTTGCGCGCGGGTCGTGCCACGCCTGGCGTCAGGCGTCGAATTCCTCAGTCCGCCGTCAGCGCAGCGGCGCCGCCAGGCGCGCTTCCAGGGCGCGCAGCTTCGTGCGCATCGCCGCGCCTATGTACATCTGCGGGTTGGACGGGGTGTAGCGCTGCTCGCGCTCGCGCTGCGCCACCTCCTGGCGCGCCAACCCGAACGCCTCGGTAAACGAGCGGGTGCGGCGCAGCGCAGCGTCGAAATAAGCCTTGCCGAACCAGGTGAGCTTCTCGCCGTTGCCGCAGCCGAACGACTGGTTGTGCGCGTCGGTGGCGGTGATGATGAGCGTGTTGTCGTCCTTGAGCGGCTCGATGAAGCCGCCTGAATAGCAGGCCGAGATCACCAGCACCTTCCACTTGATGCCGCTTGCGTGCAGCATGCGCGCCAGCGCTGCGGGCCTGATCTGCGACAGCTCAAGTGGTGGCAATTCGACCGACAGTTCCCCATCCTCCGAACCGTGAGTGGTGATATACAGAAACAGCAGGTCTTCATCCGCATCCATGATTCCGCCGATATGATTCAGCGCGATGCGCAGATTGGTGGCACTGGCGATGGGCAACTCGCCCAGGGTCGAGGGATCGTTGCCGAGCAACAGCGTGCGCCCGGCGGCGTCGAAGCGCTGCCGCATCAGGCGCGACACCGTGCGCAACTCATTGCCGAACACGTCCTGGGTACCATCGGGCGCAAAGCCGATGAAATACAAATCCGCAATCCCGGGGCGCTGCGGCTGCAGCGCGGCCAGCCGCGCATCGAGCAAGCCATCCTGGGCGTGAAACAGTTCCTCCTGCACGATCGAGGGCTGCTCTGGGCTCTGATCGTAGGGCACCCAGAGCTCTGCGCGTGGCATGAAATTCACCATGAACAGGAACAGCATGACCAGCAGCACGCCACTTTGTATGAATTGGCGAGCGTGCCAACCGGCCGCCACCCACAGCGCACGCAGGAAGATCGCGAGCACCCACACCAAATAAGCGACGTAGACCGTCAACCGCGCAGCAAGCGGGACATCCGCGCCGGCGACGCGCAGCGCGATCGCGATAGCCGACGCTACCAGCTCGAACAAAGCGCCGGGCGAGATCAGCAGCAGCGCCAGCGCCAGCAGCAGCTCGCGCTGGCGGTACCAAGAGGCAATGATCAAGCTTGCCAGCAGCAGCAGCGGCATCTCGGCCAGCGCCAGCGGCAGCGCGCTGAGATCGACATAGCCGGGGAATCCCCCGCGCAACATGCCGCCGGCCAGCCATGCAAGCAGGTTGAACAACCACAACAGCGCAAAATCGCCGGGCGAGACGCGAAAATCGTAGCGGCCGACCGGCACAAAAGCCGCCAGGCGCAAACCGGCCCGCAGGTTGCGCGCAAGGCCTTGCAGCAGCAGGGCCGCAGCAGATTTCATTTCTGCATCATCCGGCCGCAGGATTCATTCCGCGGCGAGCGCGGATCTTACCGCCGCCACGCGCGCGCCGCGCAGCCGCGCCGCGATCTGCTTCGCCTCGGACTCGCGCCGGGCGATCGCGCCCGCGTCCACCGCGCGCGCGGCGCGCAGCGCCGCGCGCAGGCGCGCTTGCACGGCGAAGCTTCGGGCGTGACCTGCGTTGCAGCTCTCGACCGCCTGCAACAACTGACCGAAACGCGCCGGCCTGCGCCAGGCGTCGCAGGCCTGCAGCAAGGCGACTATCGCTTCGGCTTCGAGCTTCGCGCTGAGGTCGATTTGTTTGCTGTGGCGCAGTGCAAGCAGCGCCAGATCGCGCGCGTCCGCGGGTGCGCGCAGGCGCGTGCTCATGCGGTGCAGCTCGCGCTCGGGCGTATCCCGGCCGGCGAGCGCGCAAGCGAGCACGGCGTAGCGCACCTCGAGCGCATGCCCCTGCGCGGCGGCGTAATCGAGCGCGCGCTGCGAGCGCGCATACTGCCCGCGGCGCTCCCACGCCGCATCCAGTTCCGGCAGCACGCGCGCGAGCGCGCCGCAGTTGCGCAGCAAGGCGAACATTTTCGATGGCGCGGCTTCCATCAGGCCGATCGCCAGTTCCTGCCACACGCGCTCTGCGACCAGCGCATCGGCTTCGCCCGCCCCCACCATCGCGCGCATCAGGCGTAATGTGGCCGGCGCCACTTTGAAGCCGAAGCGCGCGGCGAAGCGCGCCACGCGCAGGATGCGCACCGGGTCTTCGGCGAAGGCGGGGCTCACATGACGCAGCACCCCGCGCTTCAGGTCGGCCGCGCCGCCGTAGGGATCGATGATGCCGCCCCCGGCGTCGCGCGCGATCGCGTTGATCGTGAGGTCGCGCCGCGACAGATCCTGTTCCAGCGTCACGTCCGGCGCGGCATGGACCTGAAAACCCTTGTAGCCACGCGCGGTCTTGCGCTCGGTGCGGGCCAGGGCATATTCCTCGCGCGTCTTCGGATGCAGGAACACCGGGAAATCCTTGCCCACGGGCTTGTAGCCTAGGCGGATCATGTCTTCGGGCGTGGCGCCGACCACAACGTAGTCGCGGTCCTTGACCGGGAGCCCCAGAAGTTCATCGCGCACCGCGCCACCGACTGCGTAAATCTTCACTGGAAGTCCGTTGCGGACCTAGGCCGGGCACATGCCGGGTTTATGCATACGGTTCGTCGGCGCGCACGAATTCGGTTTCGCGCCGCGCCTGCGCCATCCATTCCCGCACCGCGGGTAGCGCGAGCAGCGCGTCGGCGTAGCGCTGCGCCGCGCTCGGCAGCGTGACGCCGTAGGTGAGGAAGCGCGTCGCCACCGGAGCGTAAAACGCGTCGGCGATGGTGAACTGGCCGAACAGCAGCTCCCCGCCTTTGCCGTAGTGCGCGCGGCAGGATTCCCAGATTTCGACGATACGGTCGATGTCCTGCTGCACCGCCGGGCTCATGCCCTTGCCCGGCAGCGAGGCGCGAATGTTCATCGGCATGGCGCCGCGCAGAGCGCGAAAACCCGCATGCATTTCGGCGCAAATGGAGCGCGCGATCTGGCGCGCGCGCTGCTCGGCCGGCCACAGGCGCTTATCGGGAAACAACTCGGCCGCGGCTTCGCCGATGGCGAGCGAATCCCAAACCGGCTCGCTATCGACGATCAGTACCGGCACCTGCCGCGTAGGGGAGTAGGGTTCTATGCCGCGGACCCTGCCCTCATCGCTGAACTTGAGCTGGATCTCCTCGAACGCGATGCCGGCCTGGGTAAGCAGGACCCACGGCCGCATCGACCAGGAGGAGTAGTTCTTGTTGGCGATTGCGAGCTTGAGCGGCTTCACGCTGCGCGCGTCTTTCTGCCGGCGTAATTGCGCAGCAGGCTGAAGCGCGAACGCGCGTAGGTCCCCCGCAGGTAGACCGGCGCCACCGCCTCGATGGCGGTGGGCTGGATGCCGAACGGGAAGGGCGCGGCGCTGGTGCTGGCTAGCGACATCGACAGCACATTGTCGCGGCTCATGAGCTTGCCCGGCAGCCACTCCATGATCCATGCCTGCAGCATGGAGTACTTGGCGCTGAGGCCGATGATGGGACGCGGATGGCCGCTGGCGCGGCCGGCGAACCTGACCAGCTCGCGCAGGCTGTAGACCCTGGGGCCGCACAGATCGTAGCTCTTGCCGAAACTCTCTGGCTCGGTGAGCGCTTGCACCACCGCGCGCGCCACGTCTTCGACATAGACCGGCTGGAATTTCGCCTCCGGGCAGGCGAGCAGCACCAGCGGCAGAAAGCGCTGCAGCAGCGCGAATGTATTGAGGAAGCTGTCTTCCGCCCCGAACACCACCGACGGGCGGAATACGGTGATCGCCAGACGCTTGCCTTCGGCGAACATCCAGTTCTCGCCGTCGCCCTTGGAACGCAGGTAGGCGCTGGGACCCTTGCTCGAGGCGTTCAGCGCGCTCATGTGCACGAGGCGCGGGATGTGCAAATGCTCGCACACCGCCGCCAGCTCGCGTGGCAGCTCGGCATGCGCGCGGCGGAAATCGACGCCGTAGGGCTCGCCCGGCCGGCTCTGCAACACGCCCACCAGGTTGATCACCGCGTCGCAGCCGCGCAGGACGGCGGCGAGCTGCGGCGGATCGCACACGTCCGCCTGCACCACCTCCACCGTCGGCAGCATGAACAGGTGCTTGGCGCGCTCGCGCCGGCGCGTGGTCACGACGATCTGTTTGCCCTGTTCGGCGAGCATGCGCACCACATGGCGGCCGACAAAACCGCTGCCGCCGAGTACGGCTATACGTTCCAGCTTCATTGCGGCTGTTCCCGCCCGGTCGCGCGTTGCGCCGCGGCGCTATCGTAGCCGCCGCGCGGGGCGATGATGCCGAGGCGGGCTTTCAGGGAGCGCTCTCGGCTCCCCAGCAGGGCTGCGTAATACATGGTGTTGTTCATCACTTTCTTGACGTAGTCGCGGGTTTCGTTGAACGGTATGGTTTCGGCGTAAATCGCGCCTTCCAGCGCATGCGTGCCGCGCCACCTGCGCGCGCGCCCGGGCCCTGCATTATAAGCCGCCGCCGCCAGCACCGGATTGCCGTCGAGGCCGTCCAGCACGTGGCGCAGGTAATAGGTGCCCAGGGCCGCATTGACGCCCGTATCGGTCACCCGCGCCCAAGTATAGTCCTTCATGCCCATGCGCCGCGCCACCCACTTTGCCGTGGCCGGCATGAGTTGCATCAGGCCGGCCGCTCCGGCCGAGGACGTTATCGCCGAAATGAAGCGGCTTTCCTGGCGCACCAGCCCCAGCACCCAGGCTTCCTCGAGTTGCTGCGCGCGCGCGCTTTCGCCCAGCGCGTCGCGATAAGGCGCGAGATAGCGCACGCTGAAGTCGTGCAGCACCAGCGTCTTGCTGGCGGTGTTGATGGCGCGGTCGTACATTTCGTTGCGGCGCGCGAATTCGGCCGCCGCCAGGAGTTGCTTGTCGTCCATGCCGCGAATGGACCAGGCCCATTCGCGCAACGACTCGAACCGCAGACCCAGTTGATACAGGGCCAGCGCGCGCTGGAAACCGGACTCGCGTCCGACCGCAGCCACTTCTTGCGCCGTCGGCGTATAAGCCTTGGGCGGAATGGTGAAGGCCAGCCCCAGTTCCTCGGCGGCGAGCCGGGCGTAGAAATGATGTTCACCGGCGATGCGCGCAAACAGGGTGCGCGCCGCGGCGGCATTTCCGAGCGCCTGCGCGGCTCGCCCCTGCCAGTAAATCCAGGCCGGTTCGTTGCGTTGCAGCGGCGACATCATTTCCGCGGAGACCTGGACTTCCCTCCAGTTGCCCTGGCGCAGCGCGGCGCGCAAGCGCCAGGCGAGCTGTTCTTCGGACAACTGCGCCCCCGCCGCCTGTGCATACCCGTACCATTCGAGCGCTTCCGGCAGATTGCGCCGTGCCGCCTGCAGCGCGAGCCGGCCCCAGACGTAGCCCTGCT
>JBQMQE010000238.1:0-6949 GCA_052172655.1 Burkholderiales bacterium | reverse complement strand
GTGCCGCCGTAGATGCGCGACACGCGCGCATCGACGAAGGCGCGCGCGATCGGGTATTCCATCATGTAGCCGTAGCCGCCGTGCAGTTGCAGCATGTCGTCCAGGCCCGCGCACAGGGTCTCGGTGGTAAAGAGTTTCGCGATCGCGGCCTCTTCCACGGTCAGTTTGCGCCGCAGGTGCTCGGCCAGATAAAAATCGACCATGATGCGCATCGCCGCCGCCCTGGTCTTCAGGTCCGCCAGCTTAAATTTCGTGTTCTGGAAGTCGAACACGGTCTGGCCGAATACCTTGCGCTCCCGTGTATAGCGTATGGTCTCGGCCAGCATCGCCTCCATCTTGGAGGCTGCGCCGATGGCGATGATGAAACGTTCCTGCGCCAGTTCCTGCATCAGGTGGATGAAGCCCTTGTTCAGTTCACCCAGCAGGTTTGTCGCCGGAATGCGCACCTCGTCGAAAAACAGCTCCGCGGTATCGGCCGCGTTCTGGCCGATTTTCGCGAGCTTGCGCCCCTTCTTGAATCCGGCCCGGTCGGCCTCGACCAGGAACAGCGACACGCCCTTGGCGCCGGCCGCCGGATCGGTCTTGGCCACCACCACGATCAGATCGCAATTGAGCCCGTTGCTGATGAAGGTCTTGCTGCCGTTGATGACGTATTCGTCGCCGTCCTTGACCGCCGTGGTGCGTATCGCCTTGAGGTCGGAGCCGGCGCCGGGTTCGCTCATGGCGATCGCGAGGATGCATTCGCCGCTCGCGCACTGGGGGCAGCCAGCGGCGCTTTTGCGCCTCCGTGCCCAGGCGCAGGATGTAGGGCGCGATGATGTCCGAATGCAGATAGAAGCCGGGGCCGCTGATATTGGCCGTGGACATTTCCTCTATCAATACCGCGCAATGGCCGAAGTCGCCGCCGCCGCCGCCATATTCTTCCGGCAGCGAAGTGCACAGCAGCCCCTCCTTGCCGGCCTTGAGCCAGGTGTCGCGATCGACGCAGCCGGCCGCATCCCAGGCGGCCTGGCGCGGCAGGCACTCGCGCTCGATGAAGCGGCGCACCGTGGCGCGGAACATTTCATGGTCTTCGCGGTACACCGTGCGCGTGATCATCGCTGCATCCCTTGACTCAAATAAACGTTTCGCCGGCTTTCGCCTTGTCGCGCACTATCTTCGGGCAGGTATAGCGCTCGCCGTACTTGGCCGCGAGCGCATCGGCGCGCGCGGCGAATTTCGCCACGCCCACGGCGTTGATGAACTGCAGCGCGCCGCCGGCCCAGGCGGGAAAACCGATGCCGAAAATGGAACCGATGTTGGCGTCGGCGACGTTCCTCAACACGCCCTCCTCCAGGCAGCGCGCCGCTTCGATCGCCTGTATGTACAGTATCCGGTCTTTCAGTTCCTGCATGTCCCAGGCAATGCCGGGTTTCTCGTACAGGCGCTTCAGTTCGGGCCAGAGGAATTTCCCGCCGTCCGCGGGATATTCGTAGAAACCGGCGCCGCCGGCGCGCCCCGGGCGCTTGAATTCGTCCACCATGCGATCGACCAGCGCGAACGCCGGGTGCTGCTTGTACGCCTTGCCCTCGGCGGCGAGATCGGCCGCGGCCTGCTTGCGCGCCATTTGCGCGAGCTTCAGCGACACTTCGTCGGCTATCGCGAGCGGCCCCACCGGCATGCCGGCCTGGCGCGCGGCATTCTCGATCACCGGCGCCGGGATGCCTTCCTGCAGCATCGCCTGACCCTCGCTGACCCAGGTGCCGAACACGCGGCTGGTGAAAAAGCCGCGCGAATCGTTGACCACGATCGGCGTCTTGCCGATCTGCTGCACATAGTCGAAGGCGCGCGCGAGCGTTGCGTCCGAAGTCTGTTTGCCGACGATGATTTCGACCAGTTGCATCTTGTCCACCGGCGAAAAGAAATGCAGGCCGACGAAGCGCTCGGGATGCTGCGAGGCCTGCGCGAGCCCGGTGATCGGCAAAGTCGAGGTGTTGGAAGCGAAAATTCCGTCTGGCGCGAGTTTTGGTTCGGCCTCCTTGGTGACCTGCGCCTTCAGCTCGCGCTTCTCGAACACGGCTTCGATGATCAGGTCGCAGCCGGCGAGCTCGTCGGCCGAGTCGGCGGTCTTGATCAACGCCAGCGTCTGGACAGCGCCGGCCTCGTCGCTGCGGCCCTGCTTGATGCGCTTCTCCAGCAGCTTGGCGCTATAGGCCTTGCCGATCGCAGCCTGCTCCAGGCTCACGTCCTTCAGCACGCAGGGTATGCGGCGCGAGGCGTTGGCCCAGGCGATGCCCGCGCCCATCATGCCGGCGCCGAGTATGCCCACCTTGGACGCCTTCCACTTCGGCGCGTCTTTCGGCCGCGAGGCGCCGGACTTGATTGCGTTCAGATTGAAAAAGAACGCGGTGATCATGTTGCGCGCGACCTGCCCCGTCATCAGCTTGGCCAGATAGCGCGACTCGTTGCGCATGGCGGAGTCGAAGTCGGTAAGCGTGCCCTCGACCGCGCAGGAAAGTATCGCTTCGGGCGCCGGGTACAGGCCGCGCGTCTTTTGCGTCAGCACCGCAGGGGCCGCGACGACCAGCATGCCTAGGGCGGGAGAACGCGCGCCGCCGCCGGGTATTTTGTACTCCTTGCGGTCCCAGGGCTGCTTCGGCTCGGGATTGGCGCCGATCCAGGCACGTGCGTGCGCGATCAATGCATCGCGGTCTGCGACCAGTTCGTCAACGAGCTTGAGCTTCAGCGCCTCGTCGGGCCGCATCAGCTTGCCCTCGGCCAGGAACGGCAGCGCCGCTTCGAGGCCGAGCAGGCGCACCATCTTGGTGACCCCGCCCCCGCCGGGGAGCAGGCCCAGGCTTACCTCGGGACAGCCCAGTTGGATTTTCGGGTCGGCTATGCAAATGCGCCAGTGCGCAGCGAGGCAGATTTCCCAGCCGCCGCCCAGAGCGGCGCCGTTGATCGCCGCCACCACCGGCCGCCCGCATAGCTCTAGTTTGCGAAATGCGGCCTTGACCGCCTCGATGCTGCGAAACGCCGCGGGCGCATCCTTTTCCGTGAGGCGCAGCATGCCCTTCAGGTCGGCGCCGGCGAAAAAGCTCGCCTTGCCCGAGGCCAGGATCACGCCGCGCAGCTTGTCCTTTTCCGCATCCACGCGCTCGGCGCAAGCGATGAAGTCCTCGTGCCAGGCCTCGGACATGGTGTTGACCGGGCCGTCGGGACTGTCGAAAGTCAGGGTGACGATGCCCGCGGCATCGGTTTCGTAGCGTATCTGGTTCATAGGTTTTTCTTTCTGGCAGGTATCAAAAATAGAGTGTCATTCCGAGTCCCCCCTCCGGGGATAAGCTTCGCGAGGAATCTGCGGTGGCGTCCAACAAGTACAAGAAACAGATTCCTCGGGCTTCGCGCCGAAGGAAGTCCCCTTGTGGGACGCCCTCGGAATGACGAGATGCGTTGCCTTACAGCCGTTCGATGATGGTGGCGATGCCCATGCCGCCGCCGATGCACAATGTCGCCAGACCGTAGCGCAGGCGGCGCCGCTCCAGTTCGTCGAGCAGGGTGCCGAGGATCATCGCGCCGGTCGCGCCCAGCGGATGCCCCATGGCAATCGCGCCACCGTTGACGTTGACTTTTTCCGCGGGCACGCCGAGTTCTTGCATGAACTTCATCGGCACCACGGCAAACGCCTCGTTGACCTCGAACAGGTCGATCTGGTCCACCGTCATCCCCGCGCGCGCCAGCGCCTTCCTCGCCGCCGGCGCCGGCCCGGTGAGCATGATGGTCGGATCTGCGCCGGTGACCGCGGCGGCGACAATGCGCGCGCGCGGCGTGAGACCGAGCGCGCGGCCTTTCTGCTCGCTGCCGATCAGGATCGCCGCCGCACCATCGACGATGCCGGAGGAATTGCCGGCGGTATGGATGTGGCGGATGCGTTCGACCTGCGGATACTTCTGCAGCGCCACGGCGTCGAACCCTATCTTGCCCGGCTGCTCGAACGAGACCTTGAGCGCGCCCAGCGTTTCCAGTGTCGTGCCCGGGCGTATGGTTTCGTCCTGCTCCAGCACCGCCAGCCCGACCCGGTCGATCACCGGGACGATGGACTTGTCGAAATACCCGGCGGCGCGCGCGGCCGCCGCCTTGCGGTGCGAGCCCACGGCAAATTCGTCCACATGCTCGCGCGTGTAGCCTTCCAGCGTCGCGATCAGGTCGGCGCTGATGCCCTGCGGGATGAAATGGGTGGCGAGACTGGTCTCCGGATCCTGCGCCCAGGGGCCGCCGTCGGAGCCTATCGGTATGCGCGACATCGATTCGACGCCGCCAGCGACGACCAAGTCCTCCCAGCCGGAGCGGATTTTCTGCGCCGCGAGGTTGACCGCCTCCAGGCCGGAACCGCAGAAGCGGTTCAACTGAAAGCCCGCGGCCTTCCAGTCCCAGCCCGCCGCAAGCGCCGCGGTCTTGCCGATGCAGGCGCCCTGCTCGCCTACGGGCGAAACGCAGCCGATCACCACGTCGTCCACCTGTGAGGTATCCAGATCGTGGCGCTCGGCAAGGGCGTTCAGCGCGCCCGCAAGCAGATTGACCGGCTTGATGTCGTAGAGCGCGCCACTAGCCTTGCCGCGGCCGCGCGGCGTGCGGATTGCATCGAAAATCATGGCTTCGACCATGGTGGTCTCCCGGATCGGGTTGTAGGAGCGCGGGCGCAGGCGAACTGCGCCGCAGGAGGTTCATGATACCGCTGTTCGGGCGGGGCCGCGCGGCGGCGCGCTCTTGCACGCCGCCCCAATTCGCGCTCCCGATACTTCAAGGATGCGCGCGCATGCCCGCGGCGTGGCACACTAGCGGCAGCGGCAAGGCGAAAAAGGCGATCATCCATGTCCGACCCATCGAGCGAATTCCGCGCGCTGCTCGAGCGCATGACCCAGGCGATCTGCCGCGACGACGGCGTTGCCGCGGCGGCCTGCTTTGTTCCAGACGGCATTTATCACGACGGTTTCTACGGCGAGTTCCGCGGCCGCGAAGCGATCCGCACCATGGTGGAACATCATTTCCACGCCAATGCGCGCGACTTCTCCTGGACGCTGTCCGATGCCCTGAGCGACGGCAAGCTGGCTTATGCGCACTACGCCTTTTCCTACACCTCCAAGCTTGCAGGCAGCGAGGGCAAGCGGGTGTTTTTCTCCGGGATCTCCCAAGTCCGGCTGAAGGACGGCCTGATTACGCGCTACGGCGAAGTGTTCGACCGCGGCCTTGCGCTAGCGCAGATGAATTTTGCGCCGGAGCGCATTGCGAAATCGCTCGCGCGCTGGGCGGCAGAGGAAAAGACGGCGCAAAAATAAATCCCCGCGCGGGGCGCGCAGTCTGTATAATCTGCCCCGCATCGTTCAATCCCAGTCTGTCCGCTGCTCTCGCGGTTCTGCTTTAGTTCCCCGAATCAACCAAAAATCATCTGCCTGGACTGGCATCGCGTATCCAATCGTCGACAGGCCGAAACCAGGAGCACTACATGTCTTTTTCCGCACTCGGCCTGCGCGCCGAGCTTTTGCTTGCCGTCGGCGAGCAAGGCTATACCGAACCTACCCCGATCCAGGCACAGGCGATTCCCGCCGTAATCAAAGGCCGCGACCTCATGGGCGGCGCCCAGACCGGCACCGGCAAGACTGCAGGCTTCGTCCTGCCCATCCTGCAAAGACTCGCCGAGCAAGCGGCCGGTCCGCACGGCCGCACGCCGGTGCGGGCGCTGATCCTGGTGCCGACGCGCGAGCTCGCGGCCCAGGTGCAGGCAAGCGTATTCACCTATGGCAAGCATCTGCCCAAGATCAGGTCGCTGTCGGTGTACGGCGGCGTCGGCTTTCACCCGCAGGTGCAGGCGCTGAAGCGCGGCATCGACATCCTGGTGGCGACGCCCGGCCGCTTGCTCGACCACCTGTCGCAGCGCACCGTGGATCTGTCCCGCGTGCAGGTGCTGGTGCTCGACGAAGCCGACCGCATGCTCGACATGGGCTTCATTCCCGACATCCGCAAGATTCTTGCGCACTTGCCGAAGCAGCGCCAGAACCTGCTGTTTTCGGCCACGTTCTCCGACGAGATCAAGAAACTCGCCGACGGCTTCATGCACGATCCGCTCCTGGTCGAAGTCGCGCGCCGCAACGCCACCGCCGAGTTGATCGAGCAACGCGTACACCCGGTGGACCGCGAGAAAAAGAAAGACCTGCTCGCACACTTGATCACCAGCGGCGACTGGAAGCAGGTGCTGGTGTTCACGCGCACCAAGCACGGCGCCAACAACCTCGCAGAGAAGCTGGTCAAATCCGGCATCCGCGCCGACGCGATCCACGGCAACAAGAGCCAGCCCGCGCGCACTCGCGCACTCGCCGAGTTCAAGGCCGGCAAGATCAAGGTGCTGGTGGCGACCGACATCGCCGCGCGCGGCCTCGATATCGACGAACTGCCGCACGTGGTCAATTTCGAGCTGCCGCACGTGGCCAACGACTACGTGCACCGCATCGGCCGCACCGGCCGCGCCGGCTCGAGCGGCGAAGCCGTGTCGCTGGTATGCGTGGACGAACTCGGTCTGCTGCGCGACATCGAGCGTCTGACCAAGCGCGAGATCAAGAAGGAAATCGTGCGCGGATTCGAGGTTGACCCGCGCATCAGGGCCGAGCCCATTGTCCAAGGCAAGCGCGGGCAGCAGCAACGGCGTCCGTCGAACGCACCGCGCAAGCCGGCCGGCAACCGCGGCCAGAACGCGCCGCGCCAACCCGCGTCTCGGGCCGGCGGCAGAAACAGCCGCGATTCGGGCAGGCGTTCGTTCGCGTACTAGGCGAACCCGTTGCAGCGCCGAAGCCGGCCCAGGCCGGCTTTTTTTGCTTAGCCGCACAGGAAAAAAAGACGGGTCTTGCCAGCCCGACATTTGAGCCCGCGGCAAGAACACGGGTATCATTCGCGACAAATCACCCAGCGCCAGGAGAGC
>JBQMQE010000237.1:0-6952 GCA_052172655.1 Burkholderiales bacterium | reverse complement strand
TTTTGCAACGGCCAATATAGGGGAGTATGAGGGGACGTGTCCCCTCATTTTGAAACGGACTCCAGGTCGCACTGGGTCACACTCTGGCAGTTGCATCAAACTCAACACGGGCTCACATGATTCAGAGCATGACCGGCTATGCGGCGCTGGCGCGCGAAACCGCGCAGGGCTCGCTTTTTCTGGAGTTGAAAAGCGTCAACAACCGCTTTCTCGACGTGCAGTTCCGCGTGCTCGAGGAACTGCGTTCGCTAGAACCGGGTTTGCGCGAACTGATCGCCGCGAAAATCGGCCGCGGCAAGCTGGACTGTCGCATTAGCTTCACCCCGGCGGCTGCGGCCGGCAAGCAGCTTTCGCTCAATTCCGAGTTGCTGCAGCGGCTGGCGGAGCTCGAACGCGAAGTGCGCGCGGCCATGCCCGGCGCGCAGCCGCTAGGCGCAGGCGAAGTGCTGCGCTGGCCCGGCATGCTGGGCGATGCCGCGATCGCCGCGGACGAATTGCGCGAGCCCTGCCTCGCCCTGATGAGCCAGGCGCTGGCCGAACTGTGCGCCACGCGCGCGCGCGAGGGCGGCAAGCTCAGGGACATGCTTCTGCAGCGCGTCGCGAAAATGCAGGCGCTGGTGGACAAGGTCGGGCCGTTGCTGCCGCTGGCCGTTGCCGCCTACCAGGAAAAGCTCGCGGCGCGGCTGCGCGAAGCGCTGGCTTCCAACGACGAGGAGCGCATACGCCAGGAGATTTCCTTGTTCAGCATCAAGGTCGACGTCGCCGAGGAGCTCAACCGGCTGGCGGCGCATCTGCAGGAGGTGCGGCGCGTGCTCGATGCCGGCGGCGCGGCCGGCAAACGCCTGGATTTCCTGATGCAGGAACTCAATCGCGAGGCCAATACCCTGGGATCGAAGTCGGTGTCCAAGGAGGTTTCCGAAGCCTCGGTCGAGCTGAAACTCCTGATCGAGCAGATGCGCGAGCAGATTCAGAACATCGAATGAGCGGCAGCCTGTTCATCGTCAGCGCTCCCTCCGGCGCGGGCAAGTCGAGCCTCTGCGCCAAGCTGCTGGAGGAGGACAAACATATACGCCTGTCGGTGTCCTACACCACACGCGCGCCGCGGCCGGGAGAGGTCGACGGCCGCGACTATCACTTCGTCGACAAGGCACGTTTCATCGGCATGCTCGAGCGCGGCGAGTTCCTGGAAAGCGCAGAGGTACACGGCAACCACTACGGCACTTCCGAGGCATGGATTCGGGCGCAACGCGCGGCCGGGTACGACATCCTGCTCGAAATCGACTGGCAGGGAGCGCAGCAAGTGCGCCGGCTTGCTGCCGACACCATAGGCATATTTATCCTGCCACCCTCGATCGCGGAGCTGGAGCGGCGCATACGCCGGCGCGGACAGGACAGCGAAGAAGTCTTGCGGCGACGGCTCGCCGTTGCCGCCGATGAAATGAGTCACGCAGCCGAGTTTGAATATGTTATTATTAACAATGACTTCGAGGAGGCGCGTCGCGACCTGGTCGCGGTCGTGCGTGCGTCCAGGCTGGTATATTCGCGCCAGCTTGAGCGCTGTCCCGGCGTATTCAAGTTTTAGGTGGGGAACGATTCGGGGGGAACATCCCCTCGCGCCCACTAAACCGGGGGCTGTCGCAAAATTATTGCGACGGCCTCTTAACCAAGGAACATCATGGCCCGTATCACCGTTGACGACTGCATGAAGCTGATTCCCAACCGGTTCGAACTGACGCTGGCCGCGACTTACCGCGCGCGCCAGTTGACCAACGGCGCGACGCCTCTGGTCGAGCCGGACAAGGACAAATGCACCGTGATCGCGCTGCGCGAGATCGCAGCCGGCAAGGTAGGCAAGGAAATACTCAACCGGTCGAACGCCACGTAAACACAAGGCGGGTTTCCCCCGCCTTCTTGCCGCGGCGGGAGTTCCCACAATCATGAACGCGCTCGCTGAATTCACCGGCAATCTCGCCCGCTACCTCAAACCGCCCGACATCGAGCGCATAGAGGAAGCGTACCGATTCGGCGGCAAGGCCCACGAGGGACAGTATCGCGACTCGGGCGAGCCCTATATCTCGCACCCGCTCGCGGTGGCCGGGATCCTCGCCGAATGGCACCTTGATCCGCAGGCGCTGATGGCCGCCCTGTTGCATGACGTCATGGAGGACACCAAGGTCTCCAAGGCCGAGATCAGCCGGCAGTTCGGCAAGCCGGTCGCCGAGCTCGTCGATGGCTTGTCCAAGCTGGACAAGATCGAATTCCAGTCGCAGCAGGACGCGCAGGCCGAGAACTTCCGCAAAATGCTGCTGGCGATGGCGCGCGACGTGCGCGTCATCCTGATCAAACTCGCCGACCGCCTGCACAACATGCGCACGCTCGGTGCGGTGCCACCGGACAAGCGCCGCCGCGTATCGCGCGAGACGCTGGAAATTTACGCGCCCATCGCCAACCGGCTGGGGCTGAACAGCCTGTACCAGGAACTGCAGGAGCTCGCATTTTCGCATCTGTACCCGCTGCGTTACCGGGTGTTGGCCAAGGCGACCAATTCGGCGCGCGGCAACCGCCGCCAGGTGGTGAGCAAGATCCTGAAGGCGATCAAACAGCGCCTGCCCGAGGCCGGCGTCAAAGCCGAGGTCACCGGCCGCGAGAAGCACCTGTACAGCATCTACAGGAAGATGCTGGAGAAGAACCTGTCATTCTCGCAGGTGCTCGACATCTATGGCTTTCGCGTCGTGGTCGAGGACACGCCTTCGTGCTATCTCGCGCTGGGCGCGCTGCACAGCCTGTACAAGCCGGTGCCGGGCAAGTTCAAAGACTATATCGCGATTCCGAAGGCAAACGGTTATCAGGCCCTGCATACCACGCTGTTCGGCCCGTTCGGCACGCCGCTGGAAATCCAGATCCGCACGCGCGATATGCACCGGGTGGCGGAGGCCGGCGTCGCTTCGCACTGGCTGTACAAGACCTCCGATGCCAGCCTCAATGAACTGCAGCACCAGACGCACAGCTGGCTGCAGTCGCTGCTCGACATCCAGAGCGAGAGCGGCGATGCCGCTGAATTTCTGGAGCACATCAAGGTCGATCTGTTCCCGGACGAAGTCTACGTGTTCACGCCCAAGGGCAAGATCATGGCGCTGCCGCGCGGCGCCACCGCGGTGGACTTCGCCTACGCCGTGCACACCCACATCGGCAACCGCTGCGTCGCCACAAAAATCAACCACGAACCGGTGCCGCTTCGCACCGAGCTCAAGAACGGCGACCGCGTCGAGATCATCACCGCGGCGCATGCCAACCCGAATCCGACGTGGCTCAACTACGTCAAGACCGGCAAGGCGCGTTCCCATATCCGCCATTTCCTCAAGACCATGCACTACGAGGAGTCGGTCGAACTGGGCGAAAAGCTGCTGAACCAGGCGTTGCGCGCGCTGAATACGGATCTGGCCGAGATCGGCGAAGAGCAATGGGAAAAGCTCCTGCGCGACATCACCGCCAAATCGCGTCCGGAGTTGTTTGCCGACATCGGCCTGGGCAAGCGTTTCGCGGCCGTGGTGGCAAGGAGGCTGCTGGCCGCCTCCGAGCAGCCGCCGGCAGAGGGCAACGCCGGGCCGATCGTCATCCGCGGCTCCGAAGGCATGGCGGTGCAATTCGCCAAGTGCTGCCGCCCGATTCCCGGCGACCCCATCATCGGTTCCATCAAAAAGGGCCAGGGCATCGTGATCCATACCCACGACTGCCCGACCGCGGCCAAATCGCGCACCGATCCGGACAAGTGGCTGGACGTGGAATGGGCGCCGGAGCCCGCGCATCTGTTCGATGTCGGCATCCGCGTGACGGTGATGAACCAGCGCGGCGTGCTGGCCAAGGTGGCGGGGGCGATCGCCGCAGCCGGAGCCAATATCGACAACTTAATCATGGACGAGGAGCGCGGCGCCTACACCGAAATGCGTTTTACGCTGCAGGTCGCCGATCGCCAGCACCTGGCGCGCATTAAGCGCGGCGTGCGCCGTCTACCGGATGTCGTTCGCATCGCGCGAGAAAGAGATTAGACGGGGCGTGGAACAAGGGGGCAAGCCCCCTTGCTCTATCCCCTATTTCAGAGGCTGCCGAAATTCGCTTCCCTCGAGACGGTCTTGTCTACGCGAACACTGTTACGCCGGGCAAGCGCTTTTCGACAGCCTGACAAGATTGCCGTACGCGGTGCGTGCGAATGAGCCGAATACGGTTTGGCGTTGTTTCGGAGCAGACAGTATGAAAAACCCATACGCCGAGCTCGTCGGCTTCACGCTGCGGATCGGACGGCGCGGCAGCGGCGCCTGCGCGGCTGCGCTTGAAGTGCGGCCCGAACTGTTGAATCCGAACGGCGTGGTCCACGGCGGCGTGCTGTTCACCCTGGCCGATACCGCGATGGGCGCGGCAGCGCATACGACGCTTGCGCCGGGGGAGTACTGCGCCACCATCGAAATCAAGATCCAATTCCTGCAGCCGGTGACCAAAGGCAAGCTGCGCTGCCGCGCGCGGCTGGTGCAGCGCGGCGGCCGCATCGCGGTGCTCGAATCGCATATCAGCGTGGGCCGGCTGCAGGTTGCACAGGCGCTGGGAACGTTCGCGATCTTCGCGCCGCGGCCGCAAAACGTGGACGGCAGCGTCGGCACAAAACGCCGGCGTCTGTCACAATAAGCGCTGCGGCGTCAGTAAATCACGACACAGGAAACCGATATGAAAATCAGCGCGAACGGCATAGACATCAACTACACTATCGAGGGCGAAGGCCCCTGGCTCACCCTGAGCCATTCCCTCGCCTGCAATCTGCACATGTGGGACGAGGAAGCGAAGCGCCTGTCGCGGCGCTACAAGGTGCTGCGCTACGATACGCGCGGCCATGGCGCGAGCGGCGCGCCGGCGGGCGCCTATACGCTGGAGCTGCTGGCCGACGACCTGCACGGCCTGCTGCAGGGGCTGGGCGTGCAGTCCACCCACTTCGTCGGATTGTCCATGGGCGGGATGATAGGCCAGACCTATGCGCTGAAGTACCCGGGCATGTTCAAGAGCCTGGCTTTGTGCGACACCACCAGCCGCTATCCGGCCGGGGTCTCCGGCCTGTGGGCCGAGCGCATCAAGACGGTCGAGACCCAGGGCATGGAGCCGCTGGTCGCGCCTACTCTGGAGCGCTGGTTCACCGAGCCGTTCAGGAAAACGCATCCGGAAGTAGTTCAGAAAGTTGCGGCGATGATCCGCACCACGCCCGCGCCGGGCTATGTCGGCTGCTGCCACGCCATCCCGAAAATCAATCTGAGCGCGCGGCTGAAGGAAATCCGCTGCCCCGCCGTGGTCATCGTGGGCAAGGACGATCCCGGCACGCCGGTCGCGATGGCCGAGGAAATACACCAGGCCCTGCCGGGCTCGACGCTGGTGATCATTCCTTCCGCTGCGCATCTGTCCAACCTGGAGCAGCCGGGCGCGTTCAATCAGGCACTGGCTGACTTCCTCGATAAAGCCGGCAGGTAGAACGGAGGCGGTCATGGGCACCATCGAAACCGAACTGGGCATCGATCTCTCGGCATTTTGGATGCCGTTCTCTGCCAACAGGCAGTTCAAGCAGGCGCCGCGCCTGCTGGTGGGCGCGAAGGACATGCATTTCACGGCGCACGACGGGCGAGCGGTGCTCGATGGCACCGCCGGCCTGTGGTGCGTCAATGCCGGCCACGGACGCGAGAAAATCATCAACGCGGTGAAGGCGCAGCTCGACCAGCTCGACTTTGCGCCCACCTTCCAGATGGGGCATCCGAAGGCGTTCGAGGCGGCGCAGAAAATCGCCGCGCTCGCGCCGCCCGGCTTCGGCCATGTATTTTTCGCCAATTCCGGTTCGGAAGCGGTGGATAGCGCGCTCAAGATCGCGCTGGCCTACCACCGTGCCCGCGGCGAGGGCCAGCGCACGGTGTTGATCGGCCGCGAGCGCGGCTACCATGGCACCGGCTTCGGCGGCATCTCTGTCGGCGGCATGACCAACAACCGCAAGACCTTCGGCAATCTGCTGCCGCGGGTGGATCATCTGCGCCACACCTGGGACCTGTCGCAGCAAGCCTACTCGCGCGGCCAGCCCGAATGGGGCGCGCATTTCGCCGACGAACTGGAGAGCCGCATCATCCCGCTGCACGACGCCTCCAACATCGCCGCGGTGATCGTCGAGCCGGTGGCCGGCTCCACCGGAGGGCTGATCCCTCCGAAGGGCTATCTCGAGCGCCTGCGTGAGATCTGCGACCGGCATGGCATCCTGCTCATATTCGACGAGGTGATCACCGGCTTCGGCCGCTTGGGCAAAGCTTTCGGCGCCGACTATTTCGGCGTCATGCCCGACCTCATGACGTTCGCCAAAGGCGTCACCAACGGCACCATACCGATGGGCGGCGTGATTGCAAACGAGCGCGTTTATGACGCGTTCATGCAGGGGCCGGAGGGCGCGATCGAGTTGTTCCACGGCTACACCTACTCCGGCCACCCGGTCGCCGCGGCCGCTGCGTGTGCCACCATCGACGTGTACCGCGAGGAAGGCCTGTTCGAGCGCGCCGCCGCGATCGCGCCTTATTTCGAACAGGCGCTGCATACACTCAAGGGTCTGCCCAGCGTCATCGACATCCGCAACCTGGGACTGATCGGCGTGATCGAGGTGGATGCGCGCCCGGGCAAAGTCGGAGCGCGCGCGTTCGATGCCTTCCTCGACTGCTACGCCAACGGCCTGCTGGTGCGGCCCGCGGGCGACACGCTGGCGCTGTCGCCGCCGCTGATCGTCGAAAAGCAGCACATCGATCAGATGGTCGGGACGCTGGCTGCCGCGCTCAAGCGCGTCGCCTGAGATTGTGTAACGAGACGAGGGGAAAAATCCCCTCGTGCTCGCCTAAATCTGCCCGTTGCAAAAAGACTTTTGCAACGGGTTCCAAGGAGTCTGTAACAATAC
>JBQMQE010000236.1:0-6982 GCA_052172655.1 Burkholderiales bacterium | reverse complement strand
CCGGGTGCGCTGTGTGGCTGGGGTGGCAGAGGTTGATCTGAACTTTGCATAGTTTTTGGCGATGTGGTCGAGTTCGTTGTGGTTTTGCTGAAGGAGACCAACTTGCTGATGAAGATGAAAGCCCAGGGCCGACTCGGCCAACCAAAGACCAAAATGCGTCGCTATCGCTCTGCCGACGAACTCCTGCAGTTCCCGGAACGGCTATAACTATGCAAAGTGCACGCCGGCACGACCCGCGCCGGACGTGCCTCCGCCGCATGAACTACGCATAGTTGACAACTATGCATAGGGGCCGCTATGCAAATCTTTGCATAGCGACCCTAAGGAGACGGTCGCACTTCTCTGAAGCGGCCGTTCGTTGGTCACCCAGCGCTACCATTGATTCCAGTCTGGCATTTGGCGCGAGCACCCCATGAAAGCGTATGAGGTGCAGGCGAGGGCGCGGCACCAGGGCTGCGAGTCGTTGCATGAATTCGAGCGGCGACCCTGACGATGTAGCTCGTGCCATCGCGATAAAGCGTCTTCAGCTTGAGCGCGACCTGCCCGCGGTCCGAGCGCGATGCGGTACGTGCAGGAGGCTGCTTGCAAGGGCGCGAACACGTCCGTCATCGGGATCGATAGTGTCAGTGCGCGCCACGTAGGTAATGCCCTCTTCCTCGATCAGATGACCGAGGCGGGTCCGTCATCTCATGATTCTGTAGATGATTTTGTCGAGCACGGTTTGTAGTTGTTGGTTACTTGGGGCCGCTGCTTCATGGAACACGGGCGCGCCCTTTCCGCTGGTGCAATAGACGCCATCGAGCATCAGGTCATGCAGGTATATGTTCAGATTGGCGGTGGAGCGAAAGCGCTGGATGAGGGCGGCGGTGCCGGTGTTGGCTGCCTTACGTTTCAGCCCCGCCTGATTAAGCAGAAATCCCGTGATGACCAAGGCCATTACGACTACGCCATGGCGTGCATCGGCGACTGGGCGCTGGGCGATCTCGCTACGATGCGTGTCGAGTTGCGGGAGTTAGGCAGTCAGACCGGTCGTTCATTAACCACCTCTATGGATGCATAGTGAGATTGCTTCCCATTCTCTACACAGCAGCTTACAATCTGCGGAGAGGGAATGCTCAGGATACAAGGGAGGAGATCGTCGCGATGTTCACGAACAATCCATTTACCGCTCTAACCGATGTGTTACCCGCGAACGCCATGCAGATCTATGTCATTCTCATGGTGCTTGCGGTGTTCGCTGGAACCTTGTTCGACATCATTCACAAGGGGAGCGCCAAGTATTTTTTCGAAAATTGGCGCAAATCGAAACGCAAGGGGGCGAAGCAGGTTGAGAGCGGCGAATTGGTGTCGATCGCCATCAAAACCGGTGTTGTAGACGTCCTGACATCTGGGGAATTCTGCAATGCGCGTCGCCGCATCGCCCACCTGCTCACCATGTACGGGTTCCTGATCTACGTTATCACCACGGCCATCATGGTATTCAACTACCCGACGCCCGCGACCCCGACACCCGCCGTGCTGCCGCAACTGTGGTGGATAGGCGGCTTGATGGTTTGCCTGGGCGGATACTGGTTCTGGTTCTTCATCCGGGTTGATGTCGCCGCTGAGGGCGGTTCGCCGTTCCGTATCATGCGCGCGGATCTTTTCATCCTCTCGCTGCTGGCGAGCGTAACGCTGGGCCTGATCTGGGCCTTTGTGCAAACCAGGGGCGGTTCCGGGGCCAGCGTGTTCTTCGGCTTGTACATCATCGCCACGACGGTGCTGTTCGGATCGGTGCCGTGGTCCAAGTTCGCTCATATGTTTTTCAAGCCCGCGGCGGCCTTCGAAAAAAGGGTTTCCTACGCGAACGAAACCAGGAGCAACCTGCCCGGGCCCGCTGACAAACCCGAAATTTTCGGCAGCGCTCGCGAACAACCCCGGCATTACTGATCAGCCCAATATCGGTCTTCATCAAGAGAGATAACGAGAGCCATGCCTACATTTGTTTATATGACCAAGTGCGACGGTTGCGGACATTGCGTCGATATTTGTCCGTCCGACATCATGCACATCGACAAGGTGACTCGGCGTGCCTACAACATCGAGCCGAACATGTGCTGGGAGTGCTACTCCTGCGTGAAGGCCTGCCCGCAGAACGCCATCGATGTCCGTGGCTATGCCGACTTTGCTCCGCTGGGGCACAGTGTCCGGGTGCTTCGGGAAGAGGCCAAGGCGACCATTTCGTGGCGGCTCAAGTTCCGGGACGGCCGCGAGAAGAATTTCGAGTCCCCGATCCGGACGACGCCCTGGGGATCGATCAAGGGGCCGGCCGAGTACGATGCGCCTCGCCCCGAGGATTTCGCCAATCAGGAACTCGCACACGAACCGCAAGGGCTCAACATCAAAGGGGGATTACCCGCGTTGCGTCCCGATCAACTCAAGCAGGGAGTCATCTGATGGGACTGTTCGGAGGTAGGAAAACTGTATTCGTTGACGCGGACATCCTCGTGATCGGCGGCGGCATGGCCGGCTGCGGGGCGACTTACGAGTCCCGATACTGGGGACGCGACCTGAAGATCGTCTGCGTCGAGAAAGCGAACATCGAGCGCAGCGGCGCCGTCGCCCAGGGCCTCTACGCCATCAACTGCTACATGGGCATGCAGTGGGGCGAGAACCAGCCCGAGGACCATGTCCGCTATGCCCGTAACGACCTGATGGGGCTCGTGCGCGAGGACCTGAGCTACGACATTGCGCGGCATGTGGACTCCTCGGTGCACTTGTTCGAGGAATGGGGCCTCCCGATCATGCGGGACCCCAAGACCGGACGCTACCAGCGCGAGGGCAAGTGGCAGATCATGATCCACGGCGAAAGCTACAAGCCGATCGTCGCCGAGGCGGCGCGCAAGGCCGCGTCCGAGGTCTACAACCGAATCATGGTCACCCACCTGTTGATGGACAAGAGCAAGGCCAACCGGGTCGCCGGCGCCGTAGGGTTCAACGTCCGTACAGGTGATTTCCATGTGTTCCGCGCGAAAGCCGTCATCGTCACCGCCGGTGGTGCGTCCCACATCTTCAAACCGCGCTCGGTGGGCGAGGGAATGGGGCGTACTTGGTATGCGCCCTGGAGCAGCGGATCCGCTTACGCTTTGCCGATCCAGGTCGGCGCCAAGATGACGCAGATGGAGAACCGCATCGTCCTGACCCGTTTTAAGGACGGCTATGGTCCAGTCGGCGCCTACTTCCTCCATCTGAAGACGTACACTCAAAACGGCTATGGCGAGGAGTACGAGTCCAAATGGTATAACCAGACGAAGGAACTAGTGGGCGACTACGTTGACCATCATCCGGTACCGACCTGCCTCAGGAACCACGCCTTTATCGAGGAGGTGAAGGCCGGCCGCGGCCCTATCCGAATGGTTACCAAGGAGGCCTTCCAGGATCCCCACAAGGAGACCGTCGGATGGGAGAACTTCCTGGGCATGACGATCGGGCAAGCGGTCGTCTGGGCGTCGCAGAACATCGACCCGAAGCACATCAATCCCGAGCTGACCACGTCCGAGCCTTATGTCATGGGCTCTCACGCCACCTGCTCCGGCGCGTGGGCGAGCGGACCGGAAGACTATGCTCCTGCGGACTATCAGTGGGGATACAACCGCATGATGACGGTCGATGGGCTTTTCGGCGCCGGCGATACTATCGGCGGCACCGCGCACAAGTTCTCGTCAGGGTCGTTCGCGGAAGGCCGGATCGCCGCCAAGGCGGCTGTCAAGTACGTGAACGACATGGGGAAAGCCCAGCCTCAGGTCAGCGAACAGGAATATCAGGACCTCGAAAAGTTGATCTTCCAGCCATTGGAGAACTACCGGGTGGGCCGCAACGAGATCGTCGCTGGAACCGTTTCGCCGAGTTTTCTCCTGCCGATCCACGGTCTTCAGCGTCTTGAGAAGATCATGGACGAATACGTCGGCGGCACCAGCACCAACTACATGACGAACGGGATGATGCTCAACCGCGGCCTCGAGTTGCTGACCATGCTGAAGGAAGACATGAGCCGCATGGGCGCCGAAGACCTGCACCAGCTTCAGCGCACGTGGGAGCTGCACCACCGGCTTCTTGCCTCGGAGTCCGTCACTCACCACACGTTGTTCCGCGAGGAAACGCGGTGGCCGGGGTATTACTACCGCGGTGATCACATGAAACTGGATGACGAGAAATGGCATTGCTTCACCCTGTCCCGCTACGACCGGAATACCGGCAAGTGGGAAATGGAGAAGGCGCCGGTCTATCACATCATCGACTGACACGGCCGAACCTCGCGCCCGTCAAGTTCACGGGCTCGAAGTACGATCCGAAGTCCCGGCAAAGCTCCCGATGCACCGCATCGTCCCGCGATTCCACCTACTGAAAACATGATGATCCGGTAGTTCTATTCTTGACACGCCATACGTCCACCACCTGCTGTCTATCTCACGATGGATCCAATTCGACCCGTTCCAGTCAGTTAAATTTCTCGGAAACTGGCGGTCAGCATAGGCGCTCCGTATGCCCAGTTTCCCCAAAGTCCGTAAATTGGCTGATTACTGCCGTGGAGGTAAACGATCTTTCTGGGCGGGAAACAAATGTAACGGCGATGGTCGGCTTTTTGCCGAGTGTTGCCCGTGACGCTCTCCGCCAACTTACATTTGGACCTGCATTCGGCAGCTGACGGTACTTGGGGCCGACAGGCGACCCAAAGCGAAAACAGGCCGACGATGGAAGTAGGCGTTCAATTCGCCCCTAGGTCGGTTGTGCTGTCTCTACAGTGCATTACGGTCTGCAGTGCCTGCTCGTGAGGGCGCTAGCTTGCTACCGGGGCGATACGTGGCCACGGGTACGCCGGTCATAGTGCGTTACTTTGTAGGTGAAAGGCCAATTGCCAGATAATGCCAGAGCCAAAGGAATACGGAGGTACAATTTTCCTCCATCCTAGACCCGGAGACGTCAATGAACGAGGAAACTTTCAACATAAGCATTCGCAAGTTACTAAAGACAGTGGGCGTCAATTCGCAGCGAGAAATTGAGCAAGCAGTCGCAACGGCGATTGCGTCTGGCGACATCGCAGGTACAGAGTCCTTTCCGGCAAAGGTGACACTCGAGGTCGACGGAATAAAGCTGCACGTCAACTTTGACGGCGAAATCAAACTTGAATGAGCTCGACTACCTGTGACGCCTAATCGGGTACTGGGTAACTGCGGCTAATTGCCGCCTGAATGCCTGGCCACTGCGATTGCGCCTACTCCTGCGACAACGAAAACCAGTTGCACCCCAGCCACGCGGCCGAGGCCCTCGCTCCCGACCCCGCAAGTCAGAGTCGGCTAGCCTGCAACCCACCATAGGAGGAAACCGAAAAGAACTGGCCCTTGCGCCGGTGGGCACTACTTTTAGCCGTCGCCTAACTGCCTATAGCAGCGGTCGCTTGCGAAGCGGCCGCCCCACCGCGTTTGGCTAAACCTGGCGCCAACCGCTAGTGCCCTTCCGGCGCGCCTTGCCACAGCATGTCATATCCCAGTTCCTCGGTATCGGTGCACATCTTTATCAACGCCTCGAACTTGGTCGAAAAGATTTTGTCGGCGTGCGATTTCTCGTGCTCTTCGAACGAACGCCAGTACGTGACGATGACGTAGTGCTCGTCCGCGCTGCGCGATGCGTTGAGCGAACCTTCGTGGGAAACGAAACCGGAGAACTTGAACACCTGGCCGGCGATGAATCCGCCTTTGTCTCCGCCGTAGGTTTCCTTGACGACGTTGCACATCTCGCCCACGGCCAGTTCAATTTCCTCGAAGGTGACACCCGGCTTGAGCTTGACGGAATTGAACAGCATCTTTGCGCCAAATGGCAGCGTAATGGGGTCGAACATATCGGTGGTTCCCTCCATTGTCAGCTATTCGTAGAAGGTGGCCCGGTAACGGCCGAATCTGCGCTGATTTGAATCAGCGTGTTAAATTATGCTAGCACGGACAGCGTCTCCAGGTATCGTGACAAAGAACTTCCGCCACCGACCGGCTCGTGCCCTGGACTTTGCGCGCTTTGACGTCACCGCAATATACGTATTAGGTTCCAACATTCAGGCATGTCATGTACCGAGTAGGGCTCATCTCCGATACGCACGGTCTGCTTCGCCTTGAAGCAAAGGCATTCCTGCAAGGCTGTAATTACATCGTTCACGGCGGCGACATTGGCCACTCGGGCATCATTGAGGAACTGACCAAACTGGCGCCAGTTACAGCGGTGCGTGGCAACAATGACACGGGCCTTTGGGCCGAGTCCTTGCGGGAAACGGAGTTTCTGCAAATTGGCGATGTGGTCGTGTATGCGATTCACGACTTGGCGCAACCCGACATCAAGCCAAATTGGGCGGGCATACACGTTGTCGTTTCCGGCCACTCGCACAAGCCGCTGGTGGAGGAGCGCAATGGGGTTCTTTACGTCAATCCCGGCAGCGCCGGGCCGCGGCGCTTCAAGTGGCCCATCAGCGTGGGAGAGATAATCGTCACCGGCAGTTCCGTGTCTGCTCGATTATTGGAACTCTAAGGTCGGAATAGGACGAACGTAGAGCGTAAAGGCTGTAGCAAATCTCCCGCATCGCGTTTGGAATGCGATATGGGCGAGCCCCTGCTCCCTCGCCTGACTATTTTTTCCCCAGAGGAAGGCCCGCTCCAGGCACTTGCGCCCCCTCTGGGCTACCCCGGGTGCCGCCGGCGCCCGGGCTCGCTCAAAGCACCCCCGAAGGACCACGAGAAACCGTTGAAGCGTCTCTCCATCCTGTCGCACACTCCCCGCCAGACAGTGAGCGTAGCATACACGCCGAACAGCTGAGCGGCCGCTCTCCGGCAATTTCGTCAGTGACCGGAATTGGCCGATTGTACGCATTGATCATCCGCACCGTAAGCCGCCTTTCGCTTCCCGGGAGAATAATCGGGCTCCGATCGACAACGAAGGAGTCTGTCATGGAATCCACTCAATG
>JBQMQE010000235.1:0-7083 GCA_052172655.1 Burkholderiales bacterium | reverse complement strand
TCAATTCCGGCGATGCTCGCCGACCTTGACGATTTTCATCGTGTTGGTGCCGCCGGCCTTGCCCAAGGGCTCGCCGATAGTGAGCACGATCAGGTCGCCCTTTTGCACCAGGCCGGCGCGCAGCAGCACGTTTTCCGCCTCCTCCAGCAGCTCCTCGCGGTCGCTGCCGGCGTAGTTCACCATCAACGGATAGGTATCGCGCAACAGTGCGCAGCGGTAGCGCGTGGAAGTGCGCGTGGTCAGCGCGTAGATCGGCACGCCGCAGTTCAGGCGCGACATCCACAGCGCGGTCGAGCCCGACTCGGTCAGCGCGGCGATGGCCTTGACCTTCAGGTGGAACGCGGTGAACAGCGCCGCCATCGCAATCGACTGGTCGACGCGGGTGAACACGCGATCGAGGAACTCGCGATCGAGCGTGACCGGCGCCGAGTTTTCGGCTTCGACACAGATGCGGCTCATCGATAAAACGGTTTCGACCGGATACTTGCCGGTCGCAGTCTCGGCCGAGAGCATGACTGCATCGGTGCCGTCGAGCACGGCGTTGGCGACATCGGACACCTCGGCGCGGGTGGGCACCGGGCTCGCAACCATGGACTCCATCATCTGCGTCGCGGTGATGGTGAGCTTGTTCGCCTCGCGCCCCATGCGGATCATGCGCTTTTGCAGCGCCGGCACCGAGGCGTCGCCGACCTCGACTGCGAGATCGCCGCGCGCCACCATAATGCCGTCGCAGGCCGACATGATGTCCTCCAGCGCCCCGGGTGCCACCGCTTCGGCGCGCTCGATCTTCGCTATCAGAAAACATTCTCCGCCGGCGGCGCGCAGCAACTGCCGCGCCATGTACATGTCGGCGCTCGACTTCGGGAACGACACCGCGAGAAAATCCACCTTGATCATCGCGGCGGTGCGTATGTCGTCCATGTCCTTGGTCGTGAGCGCGGGTGCGGTCAGACCGCCACCACGGCGGTTGATACCCTTGTTGTTCGACAGCACGCCGCCGTGGTGCACGCGGCAGTGGATCTGGTTGCCGCTGACCCGCTCCACTTCGAATTCGATGCGGCCGTCGTCGAGCAGCAGCACGTCGCCCGCGCTCACGTCGCGCGGCAGCTCCTTGTAGTCCAGGCCCGCGCGCTGCTCGTCGCCGAGCTCGCAGTCGGCATCGAGAATGAAGGCGTCACCCGCCTTGAGCGTGACCTTGCCGTCCTTGAACTTGCCGACGCGGATCTTCGGGCCCTGCAGATCGCCCATGATGCCCACGGTGCGGCCGGTCTTGCGGCAAAGCTCGCGCACAATCTCGGCGCGCTGCTTGTGATCCTCCGCCGTGCCGTGCGAAAAATTGAAGCGCACCACGTCCACGCCCGCATGGAACATGCGCTCGAGGGTTTCGGCATCGTTCGACGCGGGCCCGAGGGTCGCGACGATCTTGGTGCTGCGTAGCATAGCGGGACAGACCTTTTCAACTTCGCGGGATTGCGGTGCAATCCTGACGATGCGCTCAGTTTATCACCACCGGACCGAAGCCGGCCCCGGACATGGTGCAGGCCGGCCTATTTGCAGCGCAGGTTTGCGCTGGGCTGCGCCATCGGCAGGCTGCAATCGCGCTCGGCGATGGCGCGGTCCTCGGCCAACTGCGGCGGCTTGCGCCAGGCGGGGCCGTCGCTGCGGCTCGGGTAATTTTCCTGAACACCGGCCGCGATAAAACCGAGAAAGAACAGTGCGAAATAGGCGTTGGAATTCACCTCGGCGTGAATCGCCGCCGAGCTATAGGAGCTGCCCGCAACCGGTGCGCCGCCGCGCATCGAGGGCGCATTGGTGCTGCGCAATCCGATAGTGGTGCTGGCGCAGCCAGCGAGCGCGATAGCGGTGATCAGTACAGCAATCGCCGATCTGAATTTCATGTCTCGATTCTAGACCGCCTCAGCACAGGCCACAAATCGCGGCGCCGCGGCGCTGCATGATCCCCAGATGCGACTGCGCCAGGCGCGCATGCCGCCATTTGGTGCGCGTCCCGGATCTAGTGCACCAACAACGCCCAGGCGCGGGGCGCTGGCGGTGGAAAAACATTTTGTCTGGCGCCGTCGCCAAACTTCATTGGCTTTATAAACAGCCGCTTAACCGTCGACAATCGCCCGTTTCCGTCCGCTGGCACGAGCCGTGCTAAAGATTGTCATGACCTGACTGACGAAACGCAAGCTTAGACGGTCTGAGTCATCGCATATTTTTTTACTTCTGGGGAGATGCAAACATGGAACGGCGAAGTTTTGTAAAAAGTATTGCGGCAGGCGCGGTCGTCGCGGCAGTGTCCTTGATTCCGGCGCGTTACGCTCTGGCCGCGGACACGATCAAGGTCGGAATCCTGCACTCGCTTTCCGGCACCATGGCGATCAGCGAAACCGTCCTCAAGGACGTGACGCTGATGGCGATAGACGAGATCAACGCCAAGGGCGGCGTGATGGGCAAGAAACTCGAGGCGGTGGTGGTCGACCCGGCCTCGAACTGGCCGCTGTTCGCGGAGAAGGCGCGCCAACTGCTCTCCCAGGACAAGGTGGCGGTGGTATTCGGCTGCTGGACCTCGGTCTCGCGCAAGTCGGTGCTGCCGGTGTTCGAGGAGCTGAACGGCCTGTTGTTCTACCCGGTGCAATACGAAGGCGAAGAGCTGTCGAAGAACGTGTTCTATACCGGCGCCGCGCCCAACCAGCAGGCTATCCCCGCGGTCGAATACCTGTTGAGCAAGGAAGGCGGGGGGGCCAAGCGCTTCGTGCTGCTCGGTACCGACTACGTCTATCCGCGCACCACCAACAAGATCCTGCGCGCCTTCCTGCACTCCAAAGGCATACAGGACAAGGATATCGACGAAAAGTACACGCCGTTCGGGCATGCCGACTATCAGACCATCGTCGCCGACATCAAGAAGTTTTCCGCCGGCGGCAAGACCGCGGTGGTGTCGACCATCAACGGCGATTCGAACGTCCCGTTCTACAAGGAACTGGGCAACGCCGGCCTGAAAGCGACCGACGTGCCGGTGGTGGCGTTCTCGGTGGGTGAAGAGGAGCTGCGCGGCGTGGATACCAAGCCGCTGGTGGGCCACCTCGCCGCATGGAATTATTTCATGTCGATGAAGAATCCGACCAACGATGCCTGGAAGAAAGAATGGGCTGCCTATGCCAAGGCGAAGAAGTTGCCCAACGCCGACAAGCCGCTCACCAACGACCCGATGGAAGCAGCCTGGATCGGCATCCACATGTGGAAGCAGGCGGTGGAGAAAGCCAAGTCCACCGACGTGGACAAGGTGATCGCCGCGATGGCCGGCCAGACCTTCACGGCGCCCTCGGGCATCACCTCGACCATGGACGCGAAGAACCACCATCTGCACAAGTCGGTGTTCATCGGCGAAGTCAAGGCAGACGGCCAGTTCAACGTGGTATGGAAGACCAAGGGCCCGGTGAAGGCCCAACCGTGGAGTCCGTTCATTCCCGAGAACGTAGGCAAGAAAGACGAACCGGCCAAGATGACGATGGCCAAGAAGTAAGCGCAGTACGGCAGGCTGCGGCGAGGCCGCGGCCTGCTTTCCCCACCCCCATAAAAAACATGCTGCTAAAAAACATAGCGCTGGCCCTGGGCCTCGCTTCCCTCCTCTGCTGCATGCATCCGGCCTGGGCGCTGCCCGCCGACCTGGTACTCGCGGTCGCCGCCGGCGAGAGCGACGCGCAGGTCGCCGCGGTGGACCAGCTCGTCGCGTCCGGCGAACCCGGAGTCGAAGCATTTCTTCAGGCGCTGCTCGACGGCGAGGTGCAGGTGGCAGGCGGCAAGCGCGTGCTCGTGGTGAAGGACCAGCAGGGCGTCGATGCCGCCAGCGGCGACAAGGTCGAGCCGCTGCCCGAAGACATCGAAGACGCGCTGGTGAACAACCGCCTGCGCGGCAAACTGGAGGCCGCGCGCAGCGCACTGCAGCTCAATTCACCCGACCCGGCCGCGCGGCTGGCTGCGGTGAAAGCGCTGGAAAACGGCGCCGGCGAGGAAATGCTGCCGCTGATCGATCGCGCGCGCGCGCGCGAGACCGACCCGCAAATCAAGAAATTGCTCTCGCTGGTACAGGCGAGCGTGCAGTTGAAAAGCGCCGACGCTGCGCTGCGCAAGTCGGCGGTCAAGGCGCTCGCACTGAGCGACAGCCCCAACACCAAGACGCTGCTGCTGGGTCTGCTGGAAAAGAAAGGCGAGGGCTACGCCGAGCCCGACGCAAACGTGCGCGCCGAGGCGCAGGCTTCCCTGAAGGCGGTGCAGGCGCGGCTTTCAACCGCCGAGCGCATCAGCCAGGTCTTCACCGGCATCAGTCTCGGCTCGATTCTGCTCCTGGCCGCGCTCGGACTCGCGATCACTTACGGCCTGATGGGCGTGATCAACATGGCGCACGGCGAACTGATCATGGTCGGGGCCTATGGCACCTATCTGGTGCAGAACCTGTTCCGTGCACAGGCACCCAGCCTGTTCGACTGGTACCTGCTCGCAGCCGTGCCGGCCGCCTTTTTCGCATCGGCCCTGGTCGGTATGGCGCTGGAGCGCAGCGTGATCCGCTTCCTCTACGGCCGGCCGCTGGAAACCCTGCTTGCCACCTGGGGCATCAGCCTGATCCTGATCCAGACCGTGCGCACGCTGTTCGGCGCGCAGAACGTGCAGGTGGAAAACCCGGTGTGGATGTCCGGCGGCGTGGAAATCCTCGCCAACGTCCTGTTGCCGTGGAACCGCGTCATCATCATCGGTTTTGCGCTGGCGGTGCTGCTGCTGGTGTGGTTCCTGCTCGCCCGCACCCGCCTGGGCCTGTTCGTGCGCGCGGTCACGCAGAACCGCGGCATGGCAAGCTGCGTCGGCGTGCCTACCGCGCGCGTGGATACGCTCGCTTTCGGCCTGGGCTCGGGCATCGCCGGGCTCGCAGGTTGTGCCTTGTCGCAGATCGGCAATGTCGGTCCCGACCTCGGCCAGACCTATATCGTCGACTCCTTCATGGTGGTGGTGCTGGGCGGCGTCGGCCAACTCGCGGGCACGGTGTACGCTGCGCTGGGCCTGGGGATGGCAAACAAATTCATCGAGGGCTGGTCGGGCGCGGTGCTGGCCAAGATTGCCATTCTGGCGTTCATCATCATCGTCATCCAGAAGCGGCCGCAGGGCCTGTTCGCCCTCAAGGGCCGCATGGCGGAGGGCTGATGGGACCTCTGGCCTTCCATATCGGCAAACTCTACGGCCGCAACGGCTGGATCGCGCTCGGCGTGTGCGCGGCCATTCTGTTCGTGCTGTTTCCGCTGGCCAATCTGGCTTTGCCCAAAGGCAGCCTGTTCTACATCTCGGACTACACCGTGGCGTTGACCGGAAAGATCATGTGCTACGCCATCGTGGCCGTGGCGATGGACCTGATCTGGGGCTATACCGGCATCCTCTCGCTCGGCCACGGCTTGTTCTTCGCCCTCGGCGGCTACGCCATGGGCATGTACCTGATGCGCATGATCGGCCGCGAAGGCCAGTACCAGAGCGACTTGCCCGATTTCATGGTGTTTCTGAACTGGAAGGCCTATCCCTGGTACTGGAGATTTACGGATCATTTCTGGTACGCGGTCCTGCTGGTGGTGCTGGTACCGGGGCTGCTCGCCTTCGTGTTCGGTTTTTTCGCCTTCCGCTCGCGCATCAAGGGCGTGTATTTTTCCATCATCACGCAGGCGCTCACGTTTGCGTTCATGCTGCTGTTCTTCCGCAATGACACGGGCTTCGGCGGCAACAACGGCTTCACCGATTTCAAGCGCATCGCAGGCTTTCACATCGCCACCTCGGAGACGCGCATGGCGCTGTTCATGGCGACCGGCGCCACGCTCATGCTCACATTGCTGGTCGCGCGCGGCATCGTCGCCTCCAAGCTGGGCCGGGTGCTGACCGCCATCCGCGATGCCGAGTCGCGCGTGATGTTTTCCGGCTACAACCCGGTGCACTACAAGCTCGCCATCTGGACCGTGTCCGCGGTGATCTGCGGCATCGCCGGCGCGCTCTACGTGCCGCAGGTGGGCATCATCAATCCGAGCGAAATGTCGCCGGCGAACTCGATCGAGATCGCCATCTGGGTGGCGGTGGGCGGGCGCGGCAGCCTGGTGGGCGCCATACTCGGCGCCGGCCTGGTGAACGGCGCCAAGAGCGTGCTTACCGCCGCTTTTCCGGAATACTGGCTGTTTTTCCTCGGCCTGCTGTTCATTCTGGTCACACTGTTCCTGCCGCGGGGCGTGGTCGGCGCCTTCGATCAGCTGCGCAAGCGCTTGCGCCAGCGCAAGCCCGGGCGCGCGGCGCGCGGGAGCGCCGCATGAACGCCAGCGTGATCCGGGAAGGCGATGCGTTCGGCGGCGGCGCGGCGGCGGGAGGGCGCGTTCTCGAACCCGGAATTGACGTTTCGCACAAAACCATCCTCTACCTGGAGGACATCAGCGTCAGCTTCGACGGCTTCAAGGCGCTGAACAAGCTGTCGCTGGACATCGACAACGGCGAACTGCGCTGCATCATCGGCCCCAACGGCGCCGGCAAGACGACCATGATGGATGTGATTACCGGCAAGACCCGGCCGGACTCGGGTACCGTGTTTTTCGGCCAGACCATCGACCTTACAAAACTGACCGAAGCCGAAATCGCCCACGCGGGCATCGGCCGCAAGTTCCAGAAGCCGACGGTATTCGAGCGGCACAGCGTGTTCGAGAATCTGGAACTGGCGATGAAGACCGACAAGCGCGTGCGCGCGAGCCTCACTGCCCGGCTCGATTCGGCCCAGCGCGACCGCATCGCGGACACGCTTGCCCTGATCCACCTCGCCGGCGATGCCGATCGCCCCGCGGGGCTGCTCTCCCACGGGCAGAAGCAGTGGCTGGAGATCGGCATGCTGCTGATGCAGGAACCGCGCGTCCTGCTGCTGGACGAACCGGTGGCGGGCATGACCGACGAGGAGACCGAGCGCACCGGCGAGTTGTGCAAGTCCCTGGCGGGCAAACACTCGATCATCGTAGTCGAGCACGACATGGATTTCGTCGCCGGCATCGCGCACAAGGTGACGGTACTGCACGA
>JBQMQE010000234.1:5820-7114 GCA_052172655.1 Burkholderiales bacterium | reverse complement strand
TGTCGCCGCTGATCAGGAGGTCGTACAGGTCGAGCTCGGTCACCACCTTGTTGCCGCGCTTCAGTTGAATGCCGCGCATCGAACCTTTGGCCGAGGGGCCGCCAGCCGCGAATATGGCGTTGACCAGGGTGCTCATGGAGCCGATGGTGTAGGAACCGGGCTGGCGCGCCTGGCCCACAACGAACACCTGGATCGCGCGCAACTGGCCCAGGCTCACGGTCAGGTCGAAATTGCGGAACACGCGGCCGATGGCAGTCTTGAGGTGGGACTGCAAGTCCTGATACTTGATCCCGGCGACATTGATGGCGCCGACTTTGGGGATGTTGATCGTCCCGCTGCGGTCCACCACCGCGGCATAGTCGACATCGAGCTGCCCCCAGGCACGGATCATGATCTCATCGCCCGGGCCGATGACGTAGTCGGCGGTGACCGGGATGTTGTCCACGGGTGCAAACGTGGACGGGACGTTCTTGAACAGTTCGGCGCCGAAGATCGGCAGGTCGCGTCCGGTCGACTGGGCGACAAAATCCTGGAATTCGATGCGCTCCGGCGGCGGCTGTAGATCCTGGATGATCTGCTGGGTGCGCGGGTCGATGGGCAGGCCGGTGCGCGGGTCGAGAACCTGATCTGCCTGCCGGCCTGTGCGCTGCTGGCGTTGGAGTGCGGCGTTGCCGATGGAGGGCGGGGTCAGGCCGGTACCCGGCTGCGCGGCTTGGCCGGTCGCGGCGGGCGCCGGCAATTGGCCGAACCCTTGTGCCTGCGCGGAGAGGGGCAGCGCGCCGAGAATCACTGAAATTAATAAACGACGCAAGCTAAATGCCATGCAGATTCATCCAGAAATGTAGAAAACAAAAGTGGTACGTGGGTCGTGGTTGTCAACGGCCGCTCCCCTGAGATGGGCCATGTTTTTAGTCGGTGAGCCAGTTGATGGTCTTAAGGCCAGGCATTCCGGAAAAATCATCGTCATTGGTGACCAATGTCGCGCCCACATGGAAGGCATGGGCGGCGATCATCGCGTCGTAAGCGCCCAGGTTGTGACCTGCTTTCAATGCTTCGGATTTCAGCTTGGCGTAGTCCATCATGGCAGATGCCGGGTAATCCAGCACGGAAAACAGACCAAGCCAGTCATTCAGCTTTTCCAGATTTTCATCTCTGAACTTCGGGTGAGAATTTTCCACGCCAAAAGCCAGTTCCGAGGCTGTCACCGACGAAATGACAATCTCCCCATAGGAACGCCCTGATATGCGCCGAAGAATACGATCCGAATCCGGCGTTCTTTTCATGCCGTAGATGC
>JBQMQE010000234.1:0-5810 GCA_052172655.1 Burkholderiales bacterium | reverse complement strand
ATGCAGATGTTGGTATCAAGCATCAAAAGCATGAAAAATCACGCTCTTGCGTGAGCTGCGGTGCCCTTTCGATGTTGGATCCCTTGCTACATATGGCCTTCAGGTACTCATAAGTGATGATTTTCGGCAGGAGCAGCAGCCCGCCGCCCGGTACTTTACGGATAATGACCTCATCTCCCTCAAAGCGGTACTCTGCAGGTATGCGTACAGCCTGGCTCTTGCCGGTGTTGAACAGTCTGGTGGTTTTCATGATCGGATCCTCATGTCGGGGGATATCACCTGTGCGGATTATAGGGGCAGGATCAAGGTGAGGAATAAGTTCAAAGGGCTGAGGACAATTGATGTTTTTCCGATCCATCCCGTACCCCCGCATGCAGTTCCGCCGTGGTCAGCGCCGACACTGCCATTGGCCGGGTTTCCTCTTCCATGAACGCAACCGCCTGGCGCTGCCCTCGGAGAAAATCGATCAGAAGGTCGTACACCGGCGGCGGCTGTAGACCCTGGATGATCTGCTGAGTGCGCGGGTCGATGGGCAGGCCGGTGCGTGGGTCGAGAACCTGGTCTGTCTGCCGGCCTGTGCGCTGCTCGCGCTGGAGTGTGGTATTGCCGATGGTGCGCGGGGTCAGACCGGTACCCGGCTGCGCGGCTTGGCCGGTGGCTGCGGGCGCCGGCAACTGGCCGAATCCTTGTGCCTGCGCGGAGAGGGGCAGCGAGCCGAGAACCACTGAAATTAATAGGCGACGCAAGCTAAATGCCATGCAGATTTATCCGGTTCGTGGTTCGTGGTTGGGGTGGTATCAACTCAGGCCACGAGCGCTATTTCCTGGCGCTGACCACCCGACTCAACAATCAGTGCACCGTGGTCCCTGGTCAGTTGTTCATTTGCGTTTAGCAGCTCGACACCATAAACGGTACCGTCCGAGGCAATATCAACGTTCATGTCATCGCTGATCTTGATCGTCGTTACCTCGCCCAGCTTCTCCTGGAATCGTATGTATGCAACGTTATATTTCGGATCATAACTAAGCTTCATAACGACCTCCAGTTTCTAGAAGAATTTTACGATTGCTGTAATCACCAACCAACCATCTTCTTCAACAGCATACGCCTCAACCTGTTTTGTTGAGTATCGTTTCTTGTTCCACTCGCTCTCGAATGGAAAGTTACAGCGAAATCCTGTCCTGCCATGTTTGGCGCCAAAGCGTTCTCCGCGCTCGACCGTTGCAATAAGCTCTTCTACCGTGGCTCCGCGCTCCTTTAGACGATCCATGGCATGAGGATGCAATCTGACTTTCATGGCAGCTCATTGTTCGTGGATGGTCGGTCGTGGTTGGCGAGGTCACCGCAGCGCCTTAGCCCTGCTAAGTGGGCGGAATCATAGCGTCTTTCACCTTTGGCGTCCATTTGGAATTACACAGCTGAGCGCCAGCTTCGCACGCAAGCGAGGGTGGTTTCGCTTGCTCAAGTAGATGCAAATATTGGTATCAAGCAGGTAACGCATTACAGTTCCTCGCGTACCTGCGAAGGACCTTGATCGCGTCCGTGTTCCATGAAATCCGGCGATAACCGGGACAGGATGGAAACAACGTCGGCCGTGGTCTTGACGCGCGAACAGAGTACAACTTCGTCGCCGCGGTGAAAAATCTCGACTTCCCTGGTGTCAAACTGGAATTCCTTGGACAAGCGGACCGCCTGGGAGTTGCCGCTCTTGAAAACCTTGGCTGTGCTCATAGCTGGCCACCGTCAACGATGTGCATACGCAGAGTATTTACATGAGCCGGCCGCCAGCCAAGCGCCCACGAAAAACGAGGTTCGTGGTTCGTGACTGGTTAGGGCTGCGCCGGGCATTGGCCGAGTACATCGGGTTTGCGCGCCTTCGGCCTGTAGCGGCACGCCGCTACACCCTCGTTCTCGATTTTTCAAGCTGGGGCGCCCCAAGTTCCCGAACACTACGCTACTTCAAATTGGAGCTGTCGTGGATTGGCGGCCGGGACGCGTGAAGCTACGTGCAGAATTTCGAATCCGACGATCTCATTCTTCTCGTTGTAGTCGAGAATAAATCCCGGCTTTACCTCTTCCGATTCGACGATCCTGGAATCGTCCAGCCGAAAATAAACAGCATCGCTTTGTTCGTCGAAATGTACTTTCATAGCTTGCCTCTCATGGCTCGATCAAAATAGACCGTCACAACATTCACAGGCTTCCTGGTTCCATTAAACACCACTCTCAACACACGCCCGCCATGCTCAAGAATTTTCCCTAACGCATGAGTAATCTCGGGATCATCTCGATCTGCCTCAACCAATTCAGGGTGCGCCAGAACTCTATCCAGCCACTCGCGCTTGATCGAGGGATCGGTCATCACGACCTCTGCATGGGCGGAAAGGGTATAGGTTCTCGAATGCTGCGCCAAGTCCAATCCGCCGTTAATCGCGGGTCGCGGGTCGTTACGGCTGCGCCCAGCATTGGCCCAGCACATGGCGCAATTCTGTTGTCGCGGGGCCGACGATATCGGCGTAGATTCTTGCCAGCTCTTGCGGCAGGTATTCGTGGGCAATTCTATTGCGGGTGTCGCGCATCTCGATCCACAGCGGCAGGCCGGTGATCATGCCGTATTTTTCCATGCGTTGCAGCAGATCGCGAAACGATTCCGACGGCGCCGCCTCGCGAAAGCGTTCCAGTGTGCGAAAGAACTTCAGGCTCGACTCGAACGCGCGCAGGTAGCGGTCGGTGAGCGCATCGTAGGGTTCGCGCTCCTTCGGGGTGTAGCGGCGCGCAGGATCGAACGGTCGATAAGCATCCACCGATGCGAACAGGATTTCCAGCGCCGCTGCGAGCTTGTCCTTCGATGCGCTGAGGAGGACTTGTCTATTCACACAAGATCGACGCCCGTGATCGAATCGAGAAACGCTTGCTGCTCGGGCGTGGCGCCATGCGCGGGCATGACCACCACATCGATCTTTTCTTCGCAGCGGCTGAAAAAGCGCGTGGCAACGCGCTTCGAAAGCTCGTACGCCGGCGCGTCGCTCAAGATCAGCAGATCCACATCGCCCCCGCGCCTGTCGGGCTCGACGCGCGAACCAAACAGGGCCACGCGCTCCGGCGCAAGCCCGTCAAGCGCATAGGCGAGTGCGTCGATTTCTTCCGCATCGAGGCGCACACGACCGGCTTGCGACAGCAGGTTTAGCGTTTGATGGACTTGATTCATGTCGTGGTTCGCTGTTCGAGGGTTGCGGTTCGCGTCGGACGCGCGGGTTAGAGCTCCAGCACCGCACGCAAGCCCTGCTCTACGGCCTCGATCTCCGCTCGGTTGAGCTTTCCCAATGTTGCGCCGATTCGCGATTTATCGACCGCGCGGACTTGATCGATCCGCGCATTCGAATTTGCCCCGGCGGAAGGCACAGCGACTACGAGCGGTGGCCGCGGCGTGCTGCTAGTCGAAAGCGGAACCACAACTACCGTGAGCCGCTTGTCGTTTAGCACCGAGCGGGACACGATGACGCAAGGCCGTTGTTTCCTGATCTCCGCTCCTACCGTGGGATCCAGACTTACCCAGACGATGTCACCGCGCTTGAGGTTTTGCATTCGTAGAAGGTTCTTCCATGCCATCGCCTATGGTCGCCTCCCAGTCGCGCATCTCCTGGGCGAGCTCAGGATTGCACCGCTCCTCGTCGGTGACGGCAACGGCGATCCGGGTCAGCTCATCCTCTTGGCGCGCGACCGCTCTTGCCACGAGGTCGGCAACGAACTTATTGCGTTGGCGCGCGGGTACTGCCGCTTTGAACCGGGCGGCGACGTCTTCGGGGAGCCTGATTAAGATCTGTTGAGTTGACATATTCCATACCTCGTTTGCCTTGCTCTATTTGGCAATTTATATCGTTTATCAATCGTCAAGATAAATCATATCATAAGCAAGGCCGTTGTCTTTTGTTCGTAGCTTGCTGGACCGGCACAGCTTTCATAGGCTTATCAGATTTTACGAGAATCGTGGTTCGTGGTTCTTGGGTCGTTGTTGGTAGGTCGTAGTTCGTGGGGTTATTCGAGGCCCGCCCTCGGCCCGATCGGTCGTTGCAGTCGCGCATTCCTGTCGCAGCGAGGGCGCCGCTCGCATGGTCTTTCAGGCACGCTACCGCCCTGCAAAACACTGACGTGTTTCGCATAATGTATTTCACAACAAATACTTACTACGCTACCTGCGTGACTCAGCCGCGATTTGCGCTCTCTGAAAAGCAGATTCCTCGCTGCGCTCGGAATTGCAATTCTTAGAGTCAGGGCCCTACGCGGCCCGGGCGATCCAGTCGCGGCTTACCGTCACCTTGTTTGCCTTGCCCAACAGTTCCAGCAGCACGATCACGCGCTTGTCGCCGTCCTGCTGGGTGAATACACCTTCCATGCCGGCAAGCGGCCCATCGACCAGTTTGATCGCCTCCCCTGCGTTGAACAGCGGGCGCTTGTCCTGGTGCAGGCCCGAGGCCGCGTCCTCGCGCTGCCGCAGCGCGTCCATCACCACGTCCGGAACGACGGCGGGCTGCCCGCCGAAGCGCACCAGGCCGACCACCCCGCGTGTGGAACGCACCGTGGCGGTGCTGCGCCGCTGCGGATCGATGCGGATGAAAATGTAGCGCGGGAACAGCACTTCGACGGCATCGATCCAGTGCCCGCGGCGGCGATGCCTGATGCGGATGCGCGGCAGATACACATGAAAGCCCTGGCGCAAGAGATTCTCTTCCGCCACCCCTTCCTGGCGCGGCTTGCAACATACGGCATACCAGCGTTCGACGCCCGCGTTTTCCATCAGAGATCTCCCGCTTGCCCTTCGGACAGTGCGGCGGATTGGATTCGGCGGTTTTCCAAGTCACCCCGCAGTTGTTCGATTTCCTTTTCCAGCGCTTCGTATTCCGCCACCTTGTACCTCAGGAACTCCATGGTGATACGGGTCTTTTCCTTGAGCCCGGCCGGCGTGAGCAGATAGGCGTAATAGCGCTTGTCCGGATTCGCGCGGAATCGTTCCAGCTTGACCAGGCCCTTATCCATCAGCGCCTTCAGGCAGTAATTGGCTTTGCCCAGGCTCACGCCCATGGCTTGCGCCAAATCGCGCTGGCTCAACTGCGGCTGGTCTTGCAGCAGCTTGAGCAGTTCAAGGCGTTGCGGATCGGTCAGCCCCGGCATGCTGGTCAATTCCCCGAGTGAGTTGGTCAATGTTCAAAAATCGATGGCGGATTGTACACGCCGGGGGGAAGCGGTGCAAATATTGATTCTGAGACGGGGAAATGCCGTCCCGAGGCCGACCGGTACCTGCTATCGGGCGTGCAGGGCGTGGCGGGCGTGCCGCTCGCACTAGCCGCGACCGTCAGTCGGGCGACCAGTCCGCAAGCAGGATTATCCGCCCCTCGCCGCCAGCCCGGTCGTAGTAGCGCCGGTCGGCGGTGATGAGGCTGGCGTCTGGGACCTCCAGAGCGACAGCATGGTAAAGGGTATCGAACAAGTGATGCTGGTAGCGGATCGAGAGGTCAAGCGCTCTGGTATAGGTCTGCGCAATTCCAATGGTGCTGCATTCTATGTTCAACAGATCCAGCAAGTCATCTTCGGCCGTATCCGGTTTCGCGTGCGCAAGCACCGCAGCGACCTCGGCGATGAAATGGGCGGGCTGGACCAATTGGACGCGTTCATCGTCGACGCAGGTCAAGAGCGTCAATGCCCGGTCGCGATCGGGCTCGCCGTCGCCGACATTCAAGAACCATTTCAGCGCAACGCTCGCATCCACCACCAGAATCACGAACGTCCTTGTTCTCGTGCGACGCGGATGTCTT
>JBQMQE010000233.1:0-7172 GCA_052172655.1 Burkholderiales bacterium | reverse complement strand
GTGCACAGCATGCTCGGCGTCGGTCATCTGCTGAAGCGGCACCGGGTCGAAGAGTTCGGCCGTCAACGCCAGCAGGATTGCAATTTGTGCGGGCACCGAGGCCGGGGCGAATTCCGGCTGCTTGAGGCAGGCGCGGATGCGCCGCCCATGCTCGATGACCTTGCGCGTGTTTTCATCCAGGCGGGCGCCGAACCGGGCAAAGGTTTCCAACTCCTCGAACTGGGCGTAAGCGAGCTTGAGGTCGCCCGCCACGGCGCGGTAGGCCGCGCGCTGCGCCTTGCCGCCGACGCGCGAAACCGATTTGCCGACATCGACCGCGGGCAGCACGCCCAATTCGAACAGCGACGGCGAGAGATAAATTTGCCCGTCCGTGATGGAAATCAGGTTGGTCGGGATGTAGGCGGAAATGTTCTGCGCCTCGGTTTCGATGATGGGCAGCGCGGTCAGCGAGCCGCCGCCGAGTTCGGGGCGCAAATGCGTTGCCCGCTCCAGCAGCCGCGCATGGATGTAGAAGATGTCGCCGGGAAACGCTTCGCGGCCCGGCGGGCGGCGCAGCAGCAGCGACAACTCGCGATAGGCGCGCGCATGATGGGTGAGGTCATCGTAGACGATCAGCACGTCGCGACCGGCCTCCGTGAAATGCTCCGCGATGCTGGTCGCCGCGTACGGCGCGATGAAAGCGAGGCCCGGCGGGTCGTTGCCTTCGGTCACGACGAGAACGGTGTAGTCCATCGCGCCCTTTTCGCGCAAGGTCGCCACCGCTTTCGCCACGGCCGAGGCGCGCTGGCCGATGGCGCAGTAGACACACACGACGTCCTTGCCGCGCTGGTTGAGGATGGTATCGATCGCGATGGCAGTCTTGCCCGTCTGGCGGTCGCCGAGAATCAGCTCGCGCTGGCCGCGTCCGATGGGAATGAGCGCATCGATGACTTTGAGGCCGGTCTGCAGCGGCACGGTGACCGGCGCGCGGTCCATGATGGGCGCGGCGGGCCGCTCGATCGGCAGGCGCTCGCCGGCAGCCAGCGCGCCGTTGCCATCGAGCGGCCGGCCCAGCGGGTCGATGACGCGCCCCAGCAATCCCTCGCCCACGGCCACATCCATGACCCGGCCGGTGCGCCGGACTTCATCTCCGGCCTGAAGATTCCAGTATTCGCCGAGCAGAACGACCCCGATCTCGTCCGCATCCACGTTGAAAGCCATGCCGAGCACATCACCGGGAAACTCGACCAGTTCATCAAAACCCACACCCGGAAGACCCGACACCTTGGCGATGCCGGTGGCGATGCTGGTGATGGTGCCCACTTCCCGCGGCGCGAGCTGCGGCACGAAGGCTTCCCGCGCTTCGCGCATACCCGCAAACGCATGGTCGTAGACGTGCTGTAGGCCCCCAGGTTCCACGCTCATTGACCCTTTGCTTCTGGCTTGGGTTGTTCCGACGCAGGCTCGACTTTGGCTTCAGGTTTGGGCTCGGCTTTGACTTCGGACTTGGGCTCGGCTTTCTCTTTAGGTTCAGGCTCAGCTTTAGCTTCAGGCCTCGGTTCAGCTTTGGCTTCAGGTGCCGGCTCGCTTTTGACAGGATTGGAAATCTCTTTCCGAATCTCGCTCTCCGCCGTCTTCCAGTCCTCACCTGCCAGCCCGTCCTTGCGGCCGTGCTCCTCGTAGAGCTCAAAGGCTCGCTTGCCGATCCGCCTGGTCAAGGCGGACGGTTCATTCGCTTGGGCTTCAGCCTTGTCCTTCTCTTTCAGAAGTTCGTCGACGCCCTTTTCCAGCGACGCCAGATAGTCCGCGATGCTCCATCCCACCTTTTGTCCATCCGTGGCGAGTTCGATCCCACTGACCAGGTCCGGCGCGGTCTCGAACCGCACCCTGATATCAGCCGAGAAGGTTTCGTTGAGCGCTTTTTGAATTGCTGCGCGTTGCTCCGCAGGCAGATCAAACGCGCTGCGCACGATCGCGGGGGAAGACGCCGACTTGAGCGCCTCGCCCAGGCCTGCTTTCCCCTTGGCGTCCATCTCGCGCAAGCGGCGGATGAACACCTCGCCCATGCGTTCTTCCAGACTCGAAGTGGCGAGATCGGCCAGCGCCTTGCGCGCAATGGCAAACACCTCCTCGCGCGCGCGGCGGCTGAGCGCTTCGGTCAGGCTCTGCTGTTCGCTTCTCAGCGCTTCGTCCCGCTTGGCCGCCAGGGTATCGGCGGCCTGCCGCGCGTCGTCCAGCAGCCGCTGACGTTCGGCTTTCGCCTCGTCCGTCGCCTTGCCGAAGAGCGCGGCGCGCTGCTGCTCGAACGCCTCGTTCTTATGCTGGAACTCGTCGCGCTCCTTTTGCGCCTCCGCCTTTTTCGCATCCGCGTCGGCAAGCTCCTTGGCGATCCGCTTCTCGCGCGCGTCGATGGCGTCGAGAATAGGCCGGTAAAGGAAGCGCTTCAGCAACCACACCAGGATGAGGAAGTTGACGACTTGCGCCAGGACGGTAAACCAGTCGATCAGCATGACTCACTTTCCCGCCGCGCCGGCAATGACATGGTTCCAGAACGGGTTGGCGAAAATGAGGATCATCGAGACCACGAAGCAATAGATGGCGGTGGACTCGATCATCGCCAGACCGACGAACAGCGTGCGGGTGATGGTGGCCGAGGCATCGGGCTGCTGCGCCAGTGAAGTCAATGCCGTGGCGACGGCGCGTCCTTCGCCAAGTGAAGGTCCGACGACCCCTATGGCGATGGTCATGCCGGCAGTGACAATCGATGCCACCGCGATAATAGTCATGCTATCCATGGTGCGTCCTTTCGTGGTTGGCGTTCTGTTGCTTGGGCTTTGTCCCGTCTTTGGCTTCGGGCTTGGGCTCCGCGTCGGCTTCAGGGGCGGACTTGCGCGTACGCGTGGCAGCCGCGATGTAGACCGTGGCCAGGATAAAGAAGATGTAAGCCTGCACCATGCCGGTCAGCAGGCCGAGCGCGCTCATGGCGATCGGAAAAATGAAGGGCGTGATGGTCAGCAAAATGGCGAGGATCATCGTTCCGCTCATCATGTTGCCGAACAGGCGCACCGCCAGTGCCAGGGTGCGCGATAGTTCGCTGATGATGTTGAACGGCAACATGATCACCGTCGGTTTCAAGTAGGCTCTGAGGTAGCCGCCGAGACCGCGATCCTCGATACCGAACATCGGCACCGCCACAAACACACAGATCGCCAGCGCCGCGGTGGTCGAGAGCGAACCCGTCGGCGGCTCATAGCCGGGAACGATGGTGAACAGGCTCGCCATTGCGACAAACAGGAACAAGGGACCCAGAAAGCCCAGATATTTTGCAGGCGTGCGCAGGCCGACCTCTGCAATTTGCCCGTTGATCGCGGTGACGACGATTTCGAGCAGATTCTGCCAGCGCGAACGCTCCAGACCCCTGGAAAGCTTGCGCGTGACGAGTTTCGAGCCGACCGCCAGGACGATCATCAATCCCCAGGTGTACGCGATCGTCGCGTTGAGCTTGAAAAATCCGTATTGCCAGAAGACGATGCCGTCGGGGCTAAGGTGCATGGCTGCCCTCCAGTGGCCGCGCCGCCGGGTTCTCTTCGGGCGGCCGCGTCAGCCAGATCACGACGATTCGTGCCAGGACAAATCCGAGGAGACACAGCAGCAGGCGCTGCCAATGTCCGCCCGAGACGAAGTAAAAGCCGGCCAGCGCTACACCCATGCGCAGCAGCAAGCTGCCGAGAAACAGGAGCGCCGGCCGCCTGGATGAAACACCCCGGCGCACCGTCCACCAAAGACCGCCGTAAAACATCGCGCCGAGCAAAACGCCCGCTGCGAATGCATACGCCAGGCTCAAGAGTTCATTCATGGCCATTCTTGTCCTGCTCGTGAATTTCCCTGTCTTCCTTGGCCACCCAATGCCAGGCATTGAAGCAACCCAGACCCAGGCCGATGGCCAGCCACATGAGCGTCCAGGAATGCCCGCCCGGATAGCGCGCATCCAGCCAAATCCCGAGTGCCGCGCCAAGCAGCGTCGGCACCGCCACCGACCAGCCCACGATGCCCATCATGCCCAGTCCGGACCAGACGGTCTGGGTGACATGACGCTGCGCCTTGAGCTTGCGCGACGCCTTCTCGCCCACCTGCTGGCTGAATTCCGTCGCGGCCTCGGCGGATTTCGCTTCTGGATCTTCACTCATGATGAAACGCCGCGAAACGGCGAATGAACCCGCTCTCCAGCTTTGCCATCACCGAGCGCACGCTCTTCTCCTGCTCGTCCAGGTCAGTAAATTCCCGCTCCACCGTCTCGCGCAGCTGGCCCAGGTCCGTTCCCCCGATCGCATTGCGCACCGAGACCAGCACGTCGGCGCCGGTCTTGACCAGGACGCCTTCATCGACGGCCATGTACACCTCGCCTTCCGCTTCGGTCTCGAACACCAGTATTCCCGGCGCGAGCGCCGCCACGCAGTCCAGGCGGTGGGGCAAGAGTCCGAACGAGCCTGCGCGCGTCTCTGCGACCACGCGCAATACGCCGGTCTTCTCGGCTAAGACCTTGAACGGCAGGAGAACCTTAAGATTCATGCGCGCTGGCTGCATGTTCCGATTCCGCTTGGGGTTTCGCACCCCCGGGCTTCGTCTGCGGCTCTGGCACGTCTTTCGCCGGAGATCCGGCGTCAGACTTGGGGTCGGCCTTGGCCTTGCCCTTGACTTCGGCTTTTGGCTCGGCTTTGACCGTGGCCGCAGGCTGGCCGGGTTTGGGTTCCGCTTTGGGTTCCGCTTTCGCTATTGCCTTCGCTTCGCCTATCGCACCGATCATGTAGAGCGCGCTTTCCGGGTAGTCCTTGAATTCATCGTGCAGGATGCGCTCGCAGCCGTCCAGCGCATCCTTCAGACTGACGAGCTTTCCCTTGAGACCGGTGAACTGCTCGGTGGTAAAGAAGGGCTGGGTAAGAAAGCGCTCCATGCGGCGAGCACGGCCGACTACCTTGCGATCCTCGGGCGAAAGCTGCTCCAGGCCAAGCATGGCAATGATGTCTTTGAGTTCCGCGTACTGCGCGAGGGTGCGCCGGATTTCCTGCGCCAGGGCGTAATGCCGCTCGCCGACGATGCCCGGCGTGGCCATCTTGGAACTGGACTGCAGCGGGTCGATCGCCGGATAAAGCCCTTCGCTCGCGCGCTTGCGCGAGAGCACGATGGACGCGGACAGATGCGAGAACGTATGCACCGCCGCCGGATCGGTGAAATCATCCGCCGGCACATACACCGCCTGGATCGAGGTGATGGCGCCGGTATCGGTGTTGGCGATGCGCTCTTCCAGACCCGACAACTCGGTGCCCATGGTCGGTTGATAGCCCAGACGCGAGGGCATCTGCCCCATCAGGCCGGACACTTCCATGCCGGCCTGAATGAAACGAAAAATATTGTCGACGAGCAGCAGCACATCGCGATGCTCGTCGTCGCGAAAATACTCGGCCATCGTCAGCGCCGCATGGCCGACGCGAAAGCGTGCACCGGGAGGTTCGTTCATCTGGCCGTATACCATCACCATGTTCGGCAGCACGCCGGCTTCCTTCATTTCGCGATATAGCTCCTCGCCTTCGCGGCAGCGCTCGCCGATGCCGCAGAATATGCTCACGCCTTCGTGCTGCCCGACCATGTTGTGGATCATCTCGGTGAGCAACACCGTCTTGCCCACGCCAGCCCCGCCGAACAAGCCCGCCTTGCCGCCGCGCTCCAGCGGCATCAGCACGTCAATGACCTTGATGCCGGTCTCGAACACCTCGGACTTGGTGGAGCGCCGTCCCAGAGGCGGCGGCGCCCGGTGCACGGAACGCCAGCGGACATCGGTCGGCGCGGCTTCGCGGTCGATGGCGTTGCCGAACACGTCGAACATGCGCGAGAGTATTCCTTTGCCCACCAGCGCCTTCAGCGGCCCGCCGGTGTCCACCACCTCCATGCCGCGCGCCAGACCCTGCGTCGGCGTAAGTGCAATTCCGCGCACCTGGCGCGCGTCGAGCTGAGCCAGCACCTCGATGACGATTTGCGCCTCCTGCGCATGCAGCAAGGAGTAGATCGGCGGCAAATGCGCATCGAAGCGTATGTCCACGACGCTGCCGCGCACCGAGGCGACCACGCCCAGGTTCGGCGCATCGGCTTTGAGCCCGGCTCCGGTCATCTCGCTCCTTGTCCTCGTTCTGGTCGCGCAATACCTGTACCATTTTCGCCACCTCGCCGCCGGACTACCGTGCGCCAGCGCACATAGCGGCGGCGGAGGTGGCGTCCATGGGTATCATTTCTCCGTGTCCGGCTCGAAGAACAGCCAGCGCACTTGCGGAAACGCCGCGCGCAACGCGCGTTCACAACGGTTGATCGCTGCGACCAGCGCCGGCGCCGAAACGCGCTCCGTCATCCGCGCCTTCACCGCCACGACGACATCGGCGCCGTTTTGCAGCGTGATCAGGTTCAGGACCCCGGCAATCTCCTCACGCGCCGTCAGGAAGCGGCGAATATCTTCCTGCAATGCAGGGTCGGCGCTCTGACCGACCAGCAGCGCCTTGACTTCAATGCCGACGAACAGCGCAACGATCAGCAGCAGCACGCCGATCGCAAGGCTGCCAAGGGAATCGTAAAGAGGATTGCCCGTCAGCATCGCCATCCCCACCGCGAGCAATGCCAGGCCGAGGCCCAAGGTCGCGGCAACGTCCTCGCCGACAACCACCAGCAACTCGCTGCGCCGGGTCTCGCGGAACCAGCGCCACAATGACTGGGCGCCGCGCAGCGCGTTGACCTGGGTCAGTGCTTTCCACAAGGACACCGACTCGGCGGCAAGGCTGACGGCGAGCACGGCGATCGCGATCCACGGGTCCTCGAGCGGCCGGCCGCCGTCCATCTTGTGCAGGCCCTCGTAGATCGAAAACATGCCGCCCATGCTGAACAGCATCAGGGCGACGATGAACGACCAGAAGTAGATTGCGCGTCCATGGCCGAGCGGATAGTCGGCATCGGGCGGCCGCGCCGAACGCTTGAGACCGAGCAGCAGCAGGCCCTGATTGCCGCAGTCCGCAACCGAGTGCACCGCTTCGGCGAGCATCGAGGTGGACCCGGTTACCCAGGCGGCAACGCCCTTGGCCGCCGCAATGAGCGCGTTGGCGCCAAGGGCGAAAAAAATTGTCGTGGTCGAATCGTCACGCTCGGCCATCGGTGTT
>JBQMQE010000232.1:0-7180 GCA_052172655.1 Burkholderiales bacterium | reverse complement strand
GGCGAAAGGCTGGCGCGCTCCTCCAGCGCAATGCGCACTTCCTCGTCCCAGTCCAGATCGTCCGGGGTGAAGGTGACGAGGCCAAGCTTGGCCGCGCCGTGCGCATCGAGTTTCTCGCCGATGACCTGGCGCGCCTCCTCCACCGGCTCCTCGCGCCCGCAATAGCGCGTGGCGATGCGGGTGAGGTGGTTCACCATCGGATAGGTGCCGAAGTTGAGTTCGGACAGGACCAGGCGCGGCGCTTTCTCCGGGTCGTCGGGCAGTTGCAGCATGTAGCCGCGGTCGGCGGCGAGCGCCAGTTCCGCCAGTGTGCCGGCGAAGCAGGAATCCTGGTCGATGATGGCGAACAAGGTGCGCGAGGATACGTCCAGGCGCGCCAGCGTGCGCCGCAGCAGGCCCACAGTTTCCCGCACAAACCAGTGCGCGCGCTGTTTGGCCAGGACGGCATCGACGGCGAGCACGCGGTCGATGTCGCCGCGCGTCTTCAGTTGCCAGGTGCCGATTTCGGACTCGTTGGTGCGCAACATGAGTATCGCGTCGTCCAGCTCGCGCGCCATCTGCAGCGGCCACCAGGCGACGCCGGCTTTGATGATGCCTTCGATCGCATCGGGCTGCGCCTCGCTCGGCCCGGAAACGGTGAGCGTGGCACTGCGCGCCGCGCGGTCAATGACGACATCCACATATGCGTAATGGTAGCCGCCCGCGTCGATCGCGCAGTTGAGCGGGGTGAGGGTGACGCCTTTGGCCTCGCGCGGCTGTTCGCTCGTGGCGGCGAGGCGCGCGGCATGTTCCTTGACCGCCTGCGCGAACGCCTGCGGCTTCGCGCTGTGATCGACCAGGCCCCAGTCCTTGGCGCGGTCGGCGCGCACGCCCTCGGTGGTGGTGCAGAAGAAATCGGCGAGGTCGCGCCGCACTTTTCTCTTGTCGGTGATGCGGGTGAGGCCGCCGGTGCCCGGCAGCACGCCCAGCAGCGGCACCTCGGGCAGGCTCACGGTGGAGGAGCGGTCGTCGATCATCAGGATTTCGTCGCAGGCGAGCGCGATTTCGTAGCCGCCGCCGGCGCAGGTGCCGTTCACCGCGGCGAAGAATTTGAGCCCGTCGTTGCGGCTGGAGTCCTCCATGCCGTTGCGCGTCTCGTTGGTGAATTTGCAGAAATTTACTTTCCAGCCATGGGTGGACTGACCGAGCATGTAGATATTGGCGCCGGAACAGAACATGCGCTCGCGCGCCGAGGTCAGCACGACGCAGCGCACGCCGGGGTGCTCGAAGCGGATGCGGTTCAGCGCATCGTACAGTTCGATGTCCACGCCGAGGTCGTAGGAGTTGAGCTTGAGCTTGTAGCCGGGCTTCAGCCCCTTGTCTTCGTTCACGTTCATCGCGAGCGTGGCGACGGCGCCGTCCACGCTCATGCGCCAGTGCGCATAGCGATCCGGGTGGGTGTCGAAGCTGATGCGTGTGGCGTCGGCTGCTTTAGTCATGGTCGCTTGCATGGTTTCTCCTGATTCTAGAGGCGGAAGGGTAAGAGGATGTCGCCCCTCAAACTGCGCTAAAACGGAGGTCATTTCGGTGGTGCTGAAACGACCTTTATGTTGCTACGGACTTGCGTAATTGCTGCAGACTTTGTTCGATGCTTTTATGCGCGGTGTTGATGGTGACGTCGGCGCGTCCATACAGCGCGTTGCGGCCACGCAGGATGCGATGCAGGTCTTCCATCGCCTCCGCATTGCCGGTCATCGGCCGGGTGTCACCCTGCGCCACCACGCGCGCCATATGTTCTTCCGGCAGGGCCTTGAGCCAGACAGTGCGGCAGGTCGACAGTAGCAGCTCGTAAGTGCCCGGCTCGGAAACAATGGAGCCGCCGGTGGCGATGACCGCGCGCTCGTTCTTCTTGACCACTTTCTCCAGACAGCGCCGCTCGTAGCGGCGATAACCCGCCTGGCCGTAGAGCAGGAAGATTTCCGACAGGCTGGTCCCGGCCTCGCGCTCGACTTCGCGGTCCAGTTCGATGAAAGGGACCTCCAGTTCCTTTGCCAACCGTGCTCCCAGGCTGGATTTGCCGGCGCCGCGCAGGCCAATCAGCGCGATGCGCTTGATCCGATCGATCTGCGCCGTGCCGTAGTCGCGCAGTAGTTGCGAGTGCACCAGCGGCAGCTTCTGCGCCGGCAGCCGCTGCAGGAACTGCCAGATCAGCGTAAGTTCCACCGGCTGTTCCGCGTCTTGTTGCAGCAGCGCGGTCAGGGACAGGTTCAGCGCGGCGGCGATTCTTTGCAGCAGTAGCACCGATACGTTGCCTTGCCCGGATTCAAGCTGGGCGATGTAGCGTTCGGACACGCCGGAGTCATGCGCCAGGATCTTGCGCGTCATGCCGCGGCGCGCGCGAGCATCGCGTACGCGCTCGCCCAGGGCGTGCAGGAACGCCTCGTTCGTCGCGGGGGTCAGTCTGGTCTTGGGGGAGGGTTCACGGGCGCCCATTTGGAGTTCCGTCGGTTGTTGCATTATAATGCTTGCCTAATCGACCTGAAGCATTATAATGCATATTCGCGAATTGGCAAGCGTACGAGGGTAAAATCAACAATCAATCAAGAGAGGAGTGTTTTTCATGAGCAAATCATTGCGTATACTGCTGGCGCTGTCACTGGCCGGCGCCGCCACCGCGGCATTGGCGGACATTACCGTCGGTGTGACCTTGTCCACCACCGGTCCGGTCGCATCGCTGGGCATTCCGGAGAAAAACACCGTCGCACTGATGCCGACGAGCATAGGCGGGCAGAAGGTAAATTACATCGTGCTGGATGACGCCTCCGATCCGACCGCAGCGTCCAAGAATGCACGCAAGTTGGTGTCGGAAGACAAAGTCGATGTCATCATCGGCTCGAGCAGTACGCCGACTTCGACCGCCGTACTGGAAGTGGCGGCGGAAAGCAAGACTCCGCAGATCGCTCTGGCGCCGTTCGCGCCCGCGGCCGACAAGGCTGCTTGGGTGTTCCAGATGCCGCAGGATTTCGGCATCATGGCCGGCGCCATCGTCGATCACATGGTGGCCAACGGCGTGAAGACCGTGGGTTTCATCGGTTACAGCGACGGCTACGGCGAACTTTGGTTGCGCTTCATGAACAAGATCACCGCCGAGAAAGGGGTGAAGATGGGCGCAATCGAGCGCTTCAACCGCACCGACACCAGCGTTACCGGCCAGATCCTCAAGATAATGAGCACGAATCCGGATGCGGTGCTGGTGGTGGGTTCGGGTACGCCGGCGGCCATGCCGCAGGCGACCCTGGTCGAGCACGGCTACAAGGGCCGCATTTATCAGACGCACGGCGTAGCCAACAAGGATTTCCTGCGCGTGGGCGGCAAGAACGTAGAGGGTGCGGTATTGCCGGTCGGCCCCATACTGGTAGCTGAGCAATTGCCCGACAGCAACGCGAGCAAGAAAGTCGCGCTGAACTACATCAAGATCTATGAGGCCGCCTACGGCGCTGACAGCCGCAACTCTTTCGGCGCGCACGCCTGGGACGCTGGGCTGTTGCTGCAGCATGCGATTCCCGAGGCCTTGAAGAAAGCCCAGCCCGGAACGCCCGAGTTCCGCGCCGCACTACGTACCGCTATGGAAAACGTGAAGGAAATGCCGGCAGATCATGGCGTGTTCAGTTTTTCGTCCAGCGATCACAAAGGGCTAGACAAGCGCGCGGTGGTGATGGTGCGCGTAGAAAACGGAACCTGGAAGCTGCTGCACTGACACGTGCCGGTACCTGACCGGTACCTGATCCCATTGGCCGGCACCACGCCGAAAGAGCTGGAGGCCGGTCTGGGGTGAATGGAAAGCATCATGTCAGGCCGAGGTTTCACGGCTTGACTGGTGCGGGCTGAGGAGGGGCACCATGACCACGCCGATTCAGTTTCAGCAACTGGTTGCGCCGCTCGCACGCTATGCGCACGGGCGAGCGCTGGATCCTGTGCTGCAGTCCGATCTCAATCTGAAATTTCCGCCTGAGAGCGCAGCTTTCCAGGCGGTCAACAGGGCCTGCCACGAGGGCATCACCGCCGGCTGGTTATGCCGCGAGGGCGATGCCAAGCGGCGCTACGGCCGGATTTTCGAGCCGGGCGAGGCGACGCATGGATTCAGCGTGGACGTGGTCGATATCACCGATCTCGTCGGCAATCATCATCGCCATCCCACCGGTGAAATCGACATGATCATGCCGGTCACCCCCAAGGCCAGGTTCGATGACATTGGCGCCGGCTGGCTGGTGTATCCTCCAGGCTCGGGTCATCGTCCCACGGTGACCGGCGGCCGTGCGCTGATCCTGTATCTGCTTCCCGAAGGCAAGATCGAATGGACTCAGCAGTAACATACGAGCGAGGAGAACCACATGCCCGGACTATCGTCAGCCGACCATAGCGTCAGCCCGCCGCGCGTAACGATACCGCGGGATTTCAATGCCGCGCACGACCTGATCGAGCGCAATATTCAAGCCGGGCGCGCGGGCAAGACCGCATTCATCGACGACGCCGGCAGCATCACTTACGGTCAGCTCGCCGAGCGCGCCAACCGCGCCGCCAATGCGCTGAAGGCCCTGGGCCTCGGGCTGGAAGATCGCATCATGCTGGCGCACCTGGATACGGTGGATTTTCCCAGCATATTCCTGGGTGCGATCAAGGCCGGCATATTGCCCATCGCCGGCAACACCCTGCTGACCACGGCGGACTACGACTTCATGCTCAACGACAGCCGCGCCGAGGCGCTGGTGGTGTCGGAGCAACTATTGCCAACCTTCGCGCCCTTGCTAAGCCAGGCTTCGGCCAAGCTGCCGTTTCTGAAACACGTGATCGTGTCGGGCAAGGACGCGCACGGTCACTTGTCGCTCTCCCAGTTGATGAGTAAAGCCGATGCGAGCTGCGAGCCGGCTCCTACCACCTGCGACGACGCCTGCTTCTGGCTTTACTCGTCGGGTTCGACTGGAATGCCCAAGGGGACGGTGCATATGCACTCGCACCTGATCCAGACCGCCGAACTCTACGCCAGGCCGGTGCTGGGCATACGCGAAGACGACTTGGTGTTCTCGGCGGCGAAGCTGTTTTTCGCCTACGGCCTGGGCAATTCGCTGACTTTTCCGATGTCGGTCGGTGCCACCGCCATTCTGATGGCCGAGCGCCCGACCCCGGCCGCCGTGTTCCAGCGTCTGCAGCAGCAGCAGCCGACGATATTCTACGGCGTGCCTACGCTGTATGCGGCGCTGCTCGCCAGCCCCGATATTCCCAAGCGCGACGCGCTCAAGCTGCGCATTTGCACCTCGGCGGGCGAGGCATTGCCGGCCGATATCGGCGAGCGCTGGACTAAACACTTCGGCGTTGAAATCCTTGATGGCATCGGCTCGACTGAGATGCTGCATATATTCGTGTCGAACCGACCGGGCGAGGTGCGCTACGGCACGACCGGCAAGGCCGTGCCCGGTTACGCTTTGCGCGTGGTCGACGACGCCGGCAACCAGGTGAAAATCGGCGAGATCGGCGAGTTGCAGATCAACGGTCCCACCAGCGCCGCATGCTACTGGAACAATCGCGCCAAGAGCCGCGCCACCTTCATGGGCGACTGGACGCGCAGCGGCGACAAGTACACTGTGGACGAGGCCGGCTATTACACTTATTCGGGGCGCACCGACGACATGCTCAAGGTGGGCGGCATTTATGTCTCGCCGTTCGAGGTCGAAGGCGCGCTGCTGACGCACCCGGACGTGCTCGAGGCGGCAGTGATCGGCCAGGCGGACGAGGACCAGTTGGTCAAGCCCAAGGCCTATATCGTCACCAAGGCGGGCGTCACGGCCGACGCCGCATTGGCCGCGAAGTTGCAGCAGCACGTAAAGTCCAAGCTTGCGCCGTACAAATACCCGCGCTGGGTGGAGTTCGCCAGCGAACTGCCGAAAACGGCGACCGGAAAAATCCAGCGTTTCAAACTGCGCGCCAAGTCGCAGACGGACATCAAGTAGTTACATTCCAACAGACAGAGGAGACCGATATGAGCAAGAATCAATTGTTTGGCCGGCGCGGGTTTATCAAGACCGCGGCCTCGGCAGCAGTCGTAGCGAGCGTCGCCTGCCTGCCGAGTTTCGCGTTGGCGCAGGGCGGCAAGATCAAGATCGGCCTGATGCTGCCGTATACTGGCAATTACGCCACGTTGGGCGTGGCCATTACCAACGGTTTCAAACTGGCGATAGCGGAAAACGGCGGCAAGCTCGGCGGGCGCGAACTCGAATATTTCACCGTCGATGACGAGTCCAATCCGGCCAAGGCGACCGACAACGCCAATACGCTGGTGAGCCGCGACAAGGTCGATGTGCTGATCGGCACGGTGCACAGCGGCGTGGAGATGGGCATAGTGAAAGTCGTGCGCGAGTCGGGCACGCTGCACATCAATCCCAACGCCGGCGCAGCCGCCGCAACTGGCGCTTTGTGCGCGCCGAATATATTCCGCACTTCGTTCACCAACTGGCAACCCGCCTATCCCATGGGCAAGGTGCTGGCCGACCGCGGCATCAAGAAAGTCGTCACTCTCACCTGGAAATACGGCGCCGGCATAGAGGCCATCGAGGGCTTCAAGGAAGGATTCACCAAGGCCGGCGGCACCGTGGTGAAGGAACTGTTCCTGCCGTACCCGAATGTGGAATTCCAGTCACTGTTGACGGAAATTGCTTCGATCAAGCCGGACGCCGTGTTCGTGTTCTTTGCGGGTCCCGGCGCGGCTAAATTTCTCAAGGACTGGAAGGCAGCCGGCTTGAAGGGCAAGATCGGTTTGTATGGTTCGGGCTTCCTCACCGACGGCGTGCTCGAAGCTGCTGGCGACGCGGCCGAGGGCATAGAGACCACGCTGCATTACGGCGACGGCATCGAAACGCCCAAGAACAAGACCTTCCGCCTCAACTACGCCAAGACCTACAAACTGCAGCCCGATGTGTATGCGGTACAGGGCTATGACGCCGGTCAGTTGCTCGTGGCCGGAATGAAGGTGGTCAAGGGCGACATGAGCAAGAAGAAGCAGCTGATCGCCGCGATGGAAAGAGCGAAGATCGACAGCCCGCGCGGCGCGTTTACCATGTCCAAGGCGCATAATCCGATCCAGGATATCTATCTGCGCAAGGTGGTGGGCAAGGAAAACAAGGTGATGGGCGTGGCGCACAAGGCGCTC
>JBQMQE010000231.1:0-7194 GCA_052172655.1 Burkholderiales bacterium | reverse complement strand
GTCAAGTTTGAAGCGGCATCCCCGAATTGATTCGCAAGTCGCGCGAGAACTCATGACCAAGCAACGCATGCATAGCGGCCTTCGCAAGCGCACTGCGCTGAATCATTCAGCCCACCTGTTCTGGCCCGACGACACTTCCATCGTCGACGCGCAGCTCGTGAGCGGCACGCGAGTACATAGCGCACGGCAGATAACCGGCACTTATCTGCTGGCGCCGGCGCAGGTGCGTGGCGGACGCCCGGTGACGTTCAAATCCGCAATCGCGCTTGCTGCGGTGAAAGGCGCGACGGCAAGGCAACGAGTGACACTGGTATGAGCAAGCGGTCGGCGCTATCCTTCGCCTTGCCAATGCGATCTGCAACTGTCCGCGTCTGCGGCTTTGATGGGAGAAGAAAATGAATATCGGCATCGCCGGCACCGGGCGCATGGGCAGCGCCATCGCCGCCAGGCTCATCGGCCTTGGCCATAAGCTCACGGTTTGGAACCGCACGCCGGAGAAGACCCAGACTGCGCTCGCCGCCGGCGCAACTGCGGCCGCGACTCCGGCCGAACTCGCAACGCGCGTCGACGTGATCATCACCATCCTCACCAATGCGGCGGCGATCGACGCGGTGTATTACGGCGAGCATGGACTGCTCGCCGGCGACGTCAAGGGCAAGCTGTTCATCGAGATGAGCACCGTGCGGCCCGAGACCGAGCGCGCGCTCGCCGAATGGGTCGCGAAAAAGCATGCGCAACTAGTGGAGTGCCCGGTCGGCGGCACGGTGGGTCCGGCGAAGGAAGGGAAACTCTTCGGTCTGGTCGGCGCCGACGCGCTGGCGCTCGAACGGGCGCAGCCGCTTCTGCAACAAATGTGCCGCCGCATCGAGCATGTCGGGCCGGTGGGCGCGGGCGCGGCGATGAAACTCGCGATCAATCTGCCGTTAATCGTCTTCTGGCAGGCATTCGGCGAGGCCGTCGCGCTCACCAAGCCGCTGGGCATCGATCCAGCGCGGCTGGTCGAAATCTTCTCCGACACCTCCGGCGCGGCCACGGTGCTGAAGAACCGCGGCGCTGCGGTGGCGAAAGCGCTGGCGGGCGAGGACACCGGCCCGGCCGCCTTCGATCTGGACGCGATGCGCAAGGACCTGCGCACCATGCTGGAAGAGGCGCAACACCTGGGGGTGGAGTTGCCCGCCGCGGCGCGCGTGCTCGAGGCCTTCGATCACGCCGCCCGTGCCGGGCATGGCGGCATAGACGGCGTGCGCATTCCCGCCTGGGTGAGCGGGCAGACGCTAGCCTGAGCCTGAAGGATCGCTTGCTATCGCTGCTTCTCCGTCGGCACCATTGCCGGCCGAACCTGCTCCGGCGTCTCCATTATTTCTGACCGTATCGTTCACGATATTCACGGCGCTTGCGGTTTTCACAGGCGTTGCGAGCCCTGCGGCCCTCGATTCATTACGTCTCTTGTCAGCTCCTGTAGTCCACGCCCTTGCGCTCGAGCATGCGCAGCAGCGCCTGCCAGCCCTTGTTGACTTCGGCGCCGCCCGGCCCCTTGAACTGCTCGAAACCTTTGCGCGCGGTCTGTGCGTCGATCAGGCCGACCTCGGCCCGGCCGCCGGCTAGCGCATCGATCTGAATCTGGCAGGCGGTGTCCAGGTAATACATCAATTCGAACGCCTCGCCGACTGAATCGCCGAGCGTGAGCAAGCCGTGGTTGCGCAGGATCATGGCCTTGGAAGTCTTGCCCAGATCCGCGGCCAGGCGCCGGCGTTCGTCGAGCTCCAGCGCAATACCTTCGTAGTCGTGGTAGGTGATCATGCCGTAGGTGCGCAGTGCATGCTGGCTCAACGGCAGCAGTCCATGTTTCTGCGCCGATACGGCGACACCCGCGCGCGTATGAGTATGGATGACACAATTGATCTCCGGCCTGGCTTCATGCACACAGCCGTGGATGATGTAGCCGGCGTAGTTCACGCCCAACCCGGTCGTATCATCGATGACCTTGCCTTGGTGGTCGATTTTGACGATGTTCGACGCCGCGATCTCGTCGAACATCAGTCCGTAGGGATTGATCAGGATATGCGGCGAGCCCGGCACGCGCGCGGTGAAATGCGTGAATATCAGATCAGTCCAGCGGAACCGGGCCGCCAGTTGGTAGGCCGCGGCCAGCTCGCAACGCACTGCCCATTCTTCCGCGCTGACGCGCTCGCGCACGCTCCGGGCTGCGACGGATTCAAGCTTTCTGGTCTTGTCTGCCATGGGAAAGTCCTCCTGTTGCCCGCAATCATACACTCTGCCCTTCGGCAGCCATGGGTGTCAGCCATGCAGCATTCTCTCCGAGAAATGTTGCACTTGGTTTTTGAGCGCGCCGTATGTTGACAGTTGGCACACTTGTCAAGGCGCAGACAGACGCTGACAGTTTGCTGTCGGTAGCAAATTACTTGTCCGGTTCTGTAGCGCGCAATGTGTCCGGTGTCCGGTGTCCGGTTATTGGGAGCGGTATGCAAAGCCCCGTAAGCCGGACGCGTTGGTTACAGGAGACGCGGAAGATGAGATTCCAAAAGGCCTTACGGGCCGGCAAGGCAAGCGGTTGACACAGCAGGAGGCGGGAGCCCTGCTGCAACCACCTTCGCATTATTTCGGACGCGCCGTTGCCGACTCGCCGTCGCGAATTCGTGTCCAAAGTATTTGTGGGGCGGGGGATATCTACCATGTTCAGGCGAACCCCGGCGGGGGTCGCCTTCCTGCTTCTATACGCGAGAGTTCCTGTCGGCCTTGGGATTGAGCACGAATGAGTTCGTCGCCGTCGTTTCGTAAGTCGCGCCAAATCCGGCAAGGATCTTTTTGGACGCGGCGCTGGGGTTTCCCCAGCATTGGCAGGTGATCTTGTCGCACGCGCCTATGATTGCGCCCAGCGGCTCCTTGCCCTTCTCGTTGTCCAGGTGGGCCGCGAACGCCTCATCGGTCGCGTAGATTTCAACCCATTGGCTCACGCCTTTGGCCGGATAATCCACGTGGTAGCAGATTACGCCGGGATGCTCGAGCATGACCTGGCACAGCTTCTCCTGGTTGGTTTTGAATTCAGCCTCTTTGCCGCTCTTGATGTCCCATTGGATCTTCAGCATGAAAGGCATGGCGATACTCCTCAGTCAGGGGTGAGCAATCAGTATAAACGCCTTGCTTCGGCCTGTAATGCGCAAATCAGGCCGACCGGCACGCAGGTGCGCGCCATGCTCAATCCGGACATCGACATGAGCTGTCGCCAATATCCGGGATTGCCCGGTTAGCGACCGCCGGCGCGCGACGCGCAGGAGACATTCGGCATCACGCTCATCGACCGTCCGCTTCTCACGCGTGAGCCGGCAGTCGGGCTGATGATCAATCTGCGGATCCTTTCTTGGCCGCACCGACCGCTTGCGCTTTCGCCAATTCCAGTGCCACGTCCAGCGTATTCATGAACTCGTTGACCTTGATCGGTTTGGTGAGATATCGGAAGAATCCTGCCGCCAGGCCCTTCTCGATATCGCGTGGCATTGCATTGGCGCTGATCGCGATCACCGGGATGCGCGCTGTTGCGGGGTCTGCAGCCAGGATTTCCAGCGCCTGGATACCGCTGATGCCGGGCAGGTTGATGTCCATCAGGATGACATCCGGATGCGAGCTGCGCGCGATCTCTATGCCGCGCCTGCCGTCCATTGCGCTCAGCAAGCGGATTTCGGGGCGGCGCGCGACGAGATCTTCGACCAGCATCAGATTGGCCGGGTTGTCCTCGACATAGAGCAGGGTGCGCAACTGCACGTCGGCTTGAGCTTGCGCCTGGACCTCGGCCGTGGGTTCGGTGGCAGGTTGTGGTTCGGCGGTCAGGTTCAGTTCGATCCAGAACACACTGCCTTTCCCGACCGCGCTTTCCACGTCTATGACGCCCCCCATCAATTCGATCAGCCGCTTGGACACCACCAGGCCGATGCCTGTGCCTTCCTCGGCGCCAGTCTCTTTACCGAGCCGATTGAACGGCTGGAACAGTTGCGTGAGTTGTTTCGGCGACAAGCCCTCGCCGGTGTCCTCTACACAAATGCGCAGGCGTCCCGGGGTGCTGGTGAAGCAGTCCACGCGGACCGTTCCGCCCGCCTGGTTGTATTTGATCGCGTTGGAAAGCAGGTTGATGAGAATCTGCTTCACCCGCGTCCGGTCGGCTTTGACAAAGTACGGGACTTCAAGCTGAGGGAAAACCACGCTGATACCGCGCTTTTGCGCCTGCGGTTCTATCATGGCCTCGCATTCGTACATGACTGCAACCAGCGACACCGGCTCCATTGACAGCGACAGTTTCCCGGACTCGATCAGCGCGAGGTCGAGGATTTCGTTGATCAGTTCCAGCAGGTACCACCCCGCGTGCAGAACCTGATCGATGCGGCGCTTCTGCGATGGCGTCGGCGGCGGAGAGCCGGATTCCATGAGTTGGGCAAAACCGAGGATCGCATTGAGCGGTGTGCGCAGCTCATGGCTCATGTTGGAAAGGAACTCCGATTTGGCGAGACTGGCTCTTTCCGCCACGGACTTGGCGCGCTCGAGCTCGGTGTTTTTCTCCTGAAGTGACTGTTCGAGCAGTGCCCGCGCTGCTTCGACCTGCTTGCGCGCCGTGTTGTCGGTGCCGATCAGCAGGTAGCCGATGACGGCGTTCTGCGCGTCGCGCAGCGCCGTGACCGACACCGCCGCCGGGACGCGGCTGCCGTTCTTGCGGATGTAGGTCAGCTCGTAGATGTCATTGATCCCGCGCCAGGCCTTGTACACCAATGCCCCGAAGCCCGGCGTGATCGGGGTGCCGAATTCGGCGCTCAAGGCATTGGCGCGCGCGATGACCTCCTGCGCATCGGCGAAGCCTGCCGGCGAGACTTTGCCTATCACGTCGGCTGCCGCGTAGCCCAGCATGCGCTCGGCGCCGACGTTGAAGATCTGGATGATGCCCTTCGCATCAGTGGCGATACTCGCGAAATTGGCGCTGCTGAATATCGCGCTCTGCAGGGCCAGTGCCTTAAGCAGAGCCTCTTCCGCCCGCTTGCGCGCGGTGATGTCGCTCATCACGGCGCGCATTTCGGGCGCGCCGTCAGCGTCGTGCGCGGCGGTGGCCGCCAAATGCACCCAGAATTGGGTGCCATCATGCTTCAGCATGCGCAACTCGCACGACTGCGGATCGCCGGTCTCAAGGAGCTTTTTGCGCAACAGGTAGTAGACGTCCTGGTCTTCGTTGAGGATGAAGAGGGAGATCGGACGCTTGTCCAGCGCGCCCCTGGCCACGCCGAGCAGGCTGGCAGCGGCGAGGTTGGCTTGCAGGATCAGCCCTTGTTCGCTGAGGGTGCAATAGCCCACCGGCGCCATATCATAGAGGTCGAAATAGCGCGCCCGCGCGGCGTCCAGTGCCACCTGCGACAGGCGCAGTTCCTCGTTTTGCATCTCCAGTTCGATCTGGTGCACACGCAGCTCGTGCAGCGTCTGCCGCGTTGCTTCGAGCGACAGCGCCTCGATCTGTTCCGGCGACCGCGCCGCTTTTTCGCGGAAGATCGCTTCAGCCCGCGAGCGCAGCGCCCGCTCCGAGCTGGCCGCAGGGGCGTCGTCCCCCGGAGGAGAGGCTTCGCGCTCTGCGGGGCGTTTATTCTTGCCGGTCATGGAGCACTCCATCGTGCAGTCGAAGTTTGATGCGTTCGTTCATGCGTTCCGTGGTCGCAATCGCATACATCTGCCCGGCCGCATTCACTGAACGACGATGGCGGCGGCCGAAGCCGGCTCAGTGTATCTCGGGATCAGGCGTCTGCGCCCCCGCTTCCAGAAAATCGAAATCACAGCCCTCGTTCGCCTGGGTGATGTGCTGCGAGAAGGCCGCGCCGTAGCCGCGCCCGTAGCGCGGCGCGGGCGCCTTCCACGCGGCCTTGCGCCTGGCCAGTTCCGCGTCGCTGATTTTCAGGTTCAGCTTGCGCGCCGGCACATCGAGTTCGATCAGGTCGCCGTCCTGCACCAGCGCCAGCGGCCCGCCGATCCAGGACTCGGGCGCTACGTGCAGCACGCAGGCACCATATGAGGTGCCGCTCATGCGCGCATCGGAAATGCGCACCATGTCGCGCACGCCCTGCTTTAGCAGCTTTTGCGGGATCGGCAACTGGCCCCACTCGGGCATGCCCGGGCCGCCGAGCGGCCCGGCGTGCTTCAACACGATCACCGAGTCCTTGTCCACCGGCAGATCCGGGTCGTCGATGCGCGCCGCCATGTCGTTGTAGTCGGCGAACACCACCGCGCGGCCCGTATGCCGGTGCAGTTGCGCCTCGGCCGCGGGCGGCTTGATCACCGCGCCGTCGGGGGCGAGGTTGCCGCGCAGCACCGCCAGGCTGTCGGATTTGACCAGTGCCTGATCGATGGAGCGGATGACGTCGGCGTCGAACACCTTGGCGTCGGCGATGTTCTCGCCCAGGGTCTTGCCGTTGACGGTCTTCGCATTGGCCTTGAGCAGGCCGCCGAGGGTCGCGAGCACCGCGCGCAGGCCGCCGGCGTAGTAGAAGTCCTCCATCAGGTATTTGCCCGAGGGGCGGATATTGGCGAGCAGCGGCGTTTTCCGCGCGAGCGCATCGAACAGGTCGAGGTCGAGCATCACCCCGGCGCGGCGCGCGAGCGCGATCAGGTGCACGATGGCGTTGGTCGAGCCGCCGATCGCGAGCACCGCGGTCACGGCGTTGTGGATCGCGTCGGCGTCGAGAATGTCCCGGGGTTTCAGGTCTTCCCACACCATGTCCACCGCGCGTTTGCCGGTGAGCGTGGCCATCGCCGCGTGGCGCGAGTCGGGCGCCGGAATCGACGCCGCGCCGGGCAGGGTGAAGCCCATGGCCTCGGCCGCGCTGGTCATGGTCGAGGCGGTGCCCATAGTCATGCAATGCCCCGGGGAGCGCGCGATGCCCTGCTCGATTTCCTGCCAGTCCTTTTCCGTGATGTTGCCCGCGCGCAGCTCGGCCCAGTATTTCCAGGTGTCCGAGCCCGAGCCCAATGTGGCGCCGCCCCAGTTGCCGCGCAGCATCGGGCCGGCGGGCATGAAGATCGCCGGCAGGTTCATGCTGATCGCGCCCATCAGCAGCGCCGGCGTGGTCTTGTCGCAGCCGCCCATCAACACCGCGCCGTCGGCGGGGTAGGAGCGCAGCAGTTCCTCGCATTCCATCGCGAGGAAGTTGCGGT
>JBQMQE010000230.1:0-7221 GCA_052172655.1 Burkholderiales bacterium | reverse complement strand
AGCGCGGCGGAAATGACCAGCATCCAGTATTGGCGTTTGGCGCTCATGTGCGTCTTCCTGACGGGTTGCGGAGTAGCGCAAGCGTGCGCTCGATCCGGCCTACTCGACGATCTTGTTCAGCGGCAGCTCGATGATGCCGCGCGCGCCCGCGGCGTAGAGCTGGGGAATCAGCTCGCGCACCTTCTTTTCCTCGACCACGGTGGACAGGTCGATCCAGTGCGGGTCGGCCAGCGTCGACACCGTCGGCGTCGCCAGCGCCGGCAGGATTTTCAGCACCGCGTCGACATTTTCGCGCGGCAGGTTCATCGACAGCAGCACGCGGCTGGCGGCGGCGATCGCGCCTTTGAGCAGCATCAGCACGCAGTCGATTTTCGCGCTCTTCCAGCCGTCTTTGAGCGAGTCGCGGCAGGCGATGAAGCGCGGTGTGCTCTCCAGCACCACGTGCATGATCTTGAGGCCGTTTGCCCGCAGCGAGGCGCCGGTCTCGGAAACGTCCACGATCGCGTCGGCCAGGATCGGCGGCTTGACCTCGGTCGCGCCCCAGGAGAATTCGACATGCGCCTGCACGCCGTGCTGCGCGAGGAAGCGTTTGGTCATGCCCACCGCCTCGGTGGCGATGCGCCGACCCTCCAAATCCTTCACGTCGTGAAACGGCGAGTCGTCCTTGGACGCCATCACCCAGCGCACCGTGCCGTAGTTCGGCCAGGGCGCGCGCAGGTCGGCGAGTTCGGCCACGTCGATGTCGTTTTCCAGGATCCAGTCGAGGCCGGTGATGGCGCAGTCGATGATCCCCTGGCCGACGTAGCGCGACATTTCCTGCGGCCGGATCAGCACGCAATCTATGTCGGGGTCGTCGATGCCCGGATAGTAGGAGCGGCCGGAGATGCGCAGGTCGTAGCCGGCGCGAATGAAAAGTTTTTGCGTGGTTTCCTGCAGGCTGCCCTTGGGTATGCCCAGGCGCAGCCTCTGCGTATTGGTATTCACGTGTCATCTGCCTTCTGCGGGATTTTGGATGGTGCTCTTGTTTCGCGGCGCATAGCTTAGCCCATTTCTGCCGGCTGTCAGCCAATTTTCAAGCGCGATTCGGGGCGATATGCCGAATCGATGCCCGCGGCCGGCCGTTTTCCCGGAGCCAAATCAGCCAAGGCCGAACAGCCAGATCAGCAGCGGGAACAGCAGCGCGGTTGCAAGTCCGTTCAGACCCATCGCCAGGCCGGCGAATGCGCCAGCCTCCTCGCTCACCTGGAACGCGCGCGCGGTGCCGATGCCGTGGGCGGCGACGCCGACGGCGAAACCGCGCACACCGTGATCGCGCACGCGCAGGAAATCGAGCACGTATTTGGCGGAGACCGCCCCGATGATGCCGGTGGCAACCACCAGCGCCGCCGCGAGCGAGGGCAGTCCGCCCATCTTTTCCGTGATGCACATGGCGATCGGCGTGGTCACGGATTTCGGCGCGAGCGAAATCAGCTTGGTGCGGCTCGCGCCGAGCAGCCGGTCAATCCTGCCCGCCGCAGAAAATATCGCGATAGGCGGTATATACGGAGGCGATCAATACCGGGATCAGAACCAGCAAACCCAGGCCCACCGGGATCGCGGCGACTATGCCCAACAGCAGCAGCACTACGCCGTACACGAGAAAGGGTATCCAGTTCCTGGCGCAGGCGAAGTAGCTCGCCTTGAGCGCGGCCACCGGCGCCAGTTCATTCAACACGATCAGCGCCGGCGCAAACCATACCGCCATGTACAGCGGCACCAACAGGCCCGTAACCAGCAGGGCGATCAGCATGGACGTAATGGATATGCCCGCGCCTGGCGTGCCGCCTTGCATCACGGCCATGACCATGCTGTCGGTCACCGGATCGACGGCGAAGGTAATGGCGATCGCGGCTATCAGGTTGCATACCGCCACCGTCGCGAGCTTGTCTGCATTCTGCTTTAACGCGGCGAACACGTGGGCGATCTCCAGGGTGTCGCTCCGGTCCAGCGTTCTGCAGCCTAGCATCAGGCCGGCGCCGAGGATGGGAAAAAGCAGCGCGTTAGCCATGGAACCGAGATACGGGATACCGCCGACGGCGATGAACAAGATGCCCAGCGCCACGGCCGCCAGGATCCATATGCCGGGTCGCTTGCGGAACAGGGCAAACGCTTCGACGATCCAGTCCCAGCCGCGGCGTGCCGCGACCACGCGTCCCTCGGCATGGAAATTCGCGGCCGGCGATTCGGTAGCCGCGAGAGAATCGGTACCGGTCATATTGGTCTCCCTGGGTGGCTGCAGCCTGGCCGAACCTCAGGACCTGCTGAAATTCGGCGCGTGACGCCAAGTCTAAGCCGCTTGCGCGGTGGGCTCAAGGATTGCGTTGGCACATAATTCTGCGATCATGGGCGGGCGCGGCGTGCCGCGATCGGCAACTATCATCGAACCAAATGCCGCCGCGCGGAGAATTGCATGGACTTGGACGAGATCGAGCAGTCGCTGCAACAGGCGGGGCTTAGCCCGCGCGGCGCGTTTCATCCCGGCGCAGGCGACGGCGTGCCGCCGCTTGCCGGCGACACGCCTGCGCGCACCCTGGTCCTGGCCGGCAATGCCGGAGGGCGCATGTGGCGCGCCTTCGTCGCCGCGCGCGCCGCCGCGCCGATGACCCTGGATGAATGGTCCGGGCACGTCCTCGCCGAACTTGCCGAACGGCTGGGTGCGCGCGCGGTGTTTGCATTCCAGCGCCCCTATCTGCCGTTTCAGCGCTGGGCCATGCGCGCCGAAGCCTGCCATCCATCGCCGCTGGGCCTGTTGATCCATCCGGACTACGGCCTGTGGCACGGTTATCGCGGCGCGCTGTTGTTCGCCGCGGCGATCGAACTGCCGCCGCCCGACCGCCGCGCCAGCCCCTGTGCCGGCTGCGCCGATCGGCCCTGCCTTAGCGCTTGTCCGGCGGCTGCGTTCGACGCCAGGGCTTACGACGTCGCGGCCTGTGTGCGCCACCTTGTTGGCATGGCGGAACCGGCTTGCATGGATATTGGCTGTGTCGCGCGCCATGCCTGCCCGGTCGGCCGCGACTACCGCTATCGGCCGGCGCAGGCGCGGTTTCATATGCAGGCTTTCCTGCGCGACCATCCACAAACCGGCGGCCTCAAAACGCGATAGACGCGACGGCGCAAACGCACAACGGACAAGTACGCGGGGCACAAGCGGAACATGAAAAAAGTCATTTGCGTCGGGCACAGCGCGCTCGACCGCGTGTTCACGGTCGAGGCCTGGCCGCAGGCGAGCGCCAAGGTGCGGGCGCAGTCTTTCGTCGAAGTCGGCGGCGGCATGGCCGCCAACGCCGCCGTGGCCGTCGCGCGGCTGGGCGCAGAGGCGCACTTCTGGGGGCCGGCAGGCGCAGACAGCGTTGCCGACGTCATGAGCGCGCAACTGCAGGCGGCGGGCGTGGACGTGCGCGGCCTGCGCCGTTTCGCGGGCCTCGATTCGTCGACATCGGCGATTCTGATCGACGCGCGCGGCGAGCGCCTGATCGTGAGCTATCGCGGCACGGCGCTCGAGGCGCCGGCCGATTGGCTGGCGCTCGATCAGATCGGCTGCGCCGGCGCGCTGCTCGCGGACGTGCGCTGGCCACAGGGTGCGATCGCCGCGTTGCGCGCCGCACGCCGTTGCGGCATCCCGAGCGTGCTCGACGCCGACACGGCCGAGTCGGCAACGCTGCAAGCGCTGGCGGGAGAGGCCGAATACGCGGTGTTCTCCGAGCACGGGCTCGCCTGCTTTGCCGGCGCTGGCGACATCGAAGGCGGACTGCGCCGGGCGCTCGCGCTCGGCGCGCGCCTCGCGGCAGTGACCGAGGGCGAGCGCGGCGTGTTCTGGATCGAGGCCGGAGAGCCCTCTGGCTTGCGCCATCTTCCCGCGTTCGCCGTGCCCGTCGTCGATACGCTCGCCGCCGGCGACGTATTCCACGGCGCGTTCGCGCTCGAGCTGGCCCGTGGCGAGGCGAGCGCGGACGCGCTGCGCTTCGCCGCCGCGGCCGCGGCAATCAAATGCACGCGGCCGGGCGGGCGTAGCGGCAGTCCATCGCGGGAGGAAGTGGAGAGGCTCCTGCGCGAGGCATAAAGACCAAAGCATGATGCGATATCGTTGTCGCAGCCGGACGACGTACGTGCGGTGCGCTCGCGCATGAGCGCGCGTGGCGGCACCCGCGGTGGTTCTCGTTGACAGTTCGGTATGGATCGACCTGCAGCGCGAGCAAGCCGTCGGAGAACGACGCTAGGCCTTGATGACGGCAGCCGCGAACAGCGCCCAGGCGGCGATGAAGGCCGCGCCTCCGAGGGGAGTAATAGCGCCCAGCCAGCCGAGGCCGGTGAGCGACAGCAGGTAAAGGCTGCCCGAGAACAGCACGATGCCGGCGAGCATGGCCCAGCCCGCGCTCTCGAGATAGGCGGATTGCGGCAGATGGAAAGCGGCCAGGCCGACGAGGATGAGTCCGAGCGCATGATAGAAATGATATTCGACGCCGGTCTTGTACACCGACATCAGCTCCGGCGCGATGCGCGCCTTCAGCCCGTGCGCGCCGAACGCGCCGAGCGCGACGGCGAGCAAAGCGGCGATGCAGCCGATTGCAAGGAACAACTTGGCGGTGCGGGGCATGCTCTCAGCCTCTATCATCTGTTTGCGCTGGGTGAACGTCTTGCATTCTGCTGCGGTTTGGCCCGCGGCGCAATCGCAGCGGCGTAGCGCCGCGCGTTTCGTGGCAGAATAGCCCCCTATGAACGATATTACGCAACTGCAGCTTCACGTCGGCCAGGAGGTCGGTGTTTCACCCTGGTTCGAAATCGGCCAGGAGCGCATCGACCAGTTCGCCAGCGCCATCGTCGATCCCCAGTGGATCCATATCGATCCGGCGCGGGCAAAGCGAGAGTCGCCCTACGGCGGCACCATCGCGCACGGCTTTCTCACGCTGTCGCTGCTGTCGCATCTGTTGGAGAGCACGGTCGACGTCAGCCGCATGAAAATGGGCGTCAACTACGGGCTCAACCGGGTGCGCTTCACCGATGCCGTGCCTTCCGGCTCGCGCATCCGCGCGCGCTTCGTGCTCAGCAAATTCGAAAACATCAAGGGCGGCAACCAGCTCACCTGGGGCGTGACCGTCGAGCGCGAGGGATCGGACAAACCGGCTTGCGTGGCGGAATGGGTGACGCGGCAGTATGGCTGAGGCCCCAGCATGAGACCGCGGCAGGTCGCGCGCAGCAGGACCGCAGGAGGAGCACCATGCAGGATAGTCACTACAAGCACTGGCCGGGGAATCTGGGCAAGCATCTGACGCTGCCAGAAACCAGCCTGTACTACAACCTCGAAGTCTCGGCCACGCGCTATCCGCACAAGCCGTTCGTCGTTTTCTACGGCAGCACGCTCAGTTTCGGCGAGTTCAAGCGCCAGGTCGACGCGCTCGCCGGGTTCCTGCAGAGCCGTTGCGGCGTGGGCAAAGGCGACCGGGTGCTGCTGTACCTGCAGAACAGCCCGCAGTTCATGATCGGCTATTACGCCATCCTGCGCGCCGATGCCATGGTGGTGCCGGTCAACCCGATGAACCTCGCCGAAGAGCTCGGGCATTTCATCGCCGACAGCGACGCCGCCACCGCGCTCGCCGGGCAGGAACTGTACCCGCAGATCGCGCCGCACCTGGGCAGGGGCATCAAGCATCTGATCGTCGCCGCCTACGCCGATTATGTCGTGGCGCCCACCGACCTGAAGCTGCCCGAAGCCGTGGCCGCGCCGCGCCTCGCCTTCGGCGGCGCGGGCGTGGTGCTGTGGCAGGATGCGCTCGCCGCCGGCGCGGCGCCGGGCGCGCATCGCGCCGGGCCGGACGACCTGTGCGTCATGCCCTACACTTCAGGCACTACCGGCAAGCCCAAGGGTTGCATCCACACCCACCGCACGGTGATGAGCACACTGATCGGCGGCGCGGCCTGGTTCGGCAGCGCCACCGACGCAACCGTCCTGGGCACGCTGCCCATGTTCCACGTCACCGCGATGCAGGGATCGCTCAACAGCCCGATTTATACCGGCGCCACGGTGGTGCTGATGCAGCGCTGGGAGCGCGAGCTCGCGGCGGAACTGATCCAGCGCTACCGCGTCACCAGTTGGACCAACATCGCCACCATGGCAATCGACTTTCTCGCCAATCCCAGGGTCGGCACATATGACTTGTCCAGCCTGCGGCTGATCGGCGGCGGCGGCGCGGCCATGCCCGAGGCGGTGGCGCAGAAGCTGCTCGATCTCACCGGGCTGAAATACGTGGAAGGCTACGGCCTGTCCGAGACTGTCGCGCCCACGCACATCAATCCGCCGCAGCGGCCGCTGAAACAATGCCTGGGCATCCCGATTTTCGACACCGACAGCCGCATCATCAACCCCGATACGCTGCAGCAGCTCGGCGTGGGCGAGGTGGGCGAGATCGTGAGCCACGGGCCGCAGGTGTTCAAGGGCTACTGGAAGAATCCCCAGGCGACCGAGGAGGCTTTCATCGAGATCGAGGGCAAACAGTTCTTTCGCACCGGCGATCTGGCGCGCATGGACGAGGAAGGCTATTTCTTCATGGTCGATCGCCTGAAGCGCATGATCAACGCCTCAGGGCTGAAGGTCTGGCCGGCCGAGGTGGAGGCGATGATGTACGCGCATCCGGACATCCAGGAAGCCTGCGTCATCGGCGCGCAGGACGCCTACCGCGGCGAGACGGTGAAGGCGGTGGTGGTATTGAAGGCCGCGAGCAAGGGCAGGGTCGGCGCCGCGGACATCATCGAGTGGTGCAAAGGCCATATGGCCGCGTACAAGTACCCGCGCGTCATCGAGTTCGCCGACAGCCTGCCCAAGTCGGCGACCGGCAAGGTGATGTGGCGCCAGTTGCAGGAGCAGGAGTCGGCCAGAGCAATGTCAAAGGCATGAACCGCGGTCAAATCTTTTCCTGAATATCCCGAAACTGAATATCCCGAAGGACAGGCAAATGTCGCACAGATGGAAACAGCGCCCCCCCGGCTCGAACTGGGGTGATTTCGGCCCCGACGACCAGCGCGGCCGCATGAACCTGATCACGCCGCAGAAAGTGCTGCAGGGCGTGGCCGAAGTGAAAGCGGGAATCCGCTTCTGCCTGTCGCTGCCGCTGGACTACCCCGGCGGCAACCAGGTCAACGCGCGCCGCCTGCCGCCGCGGCGCTTTGCCACCGTCCGCTCCGGCCGCG
>JBQMQE010000229.1:0-7229 GCA_052172655.1 Burkholderiales bacterium | reverse complement strand
CTTGTGCTCGCGCTGCAGGTGCAGTACGCCGTCGATCGACGGGAAGGCGTGGCCGCAGCAGCCGTGGTTCTTGAAGGTCACATGGACGATGTGGTAATCCTTGCCGAGTCCGCGCGTGGCTTTGCTCCAGTCGGGATTCACGCTGGTCGCGTTGCCGAAGCCGACTTCGCCTTCAATGATGTCGAGCGCGCCGGTGACGCCTTTCATCGCCGCCATTGCCGCCCAGCAAACGGCGTCGGCGGCATGGCCGCCATGCAGCGGTTTGGTCATCGCCTGCGAACGGAACGCCTGCTGCAGACCCGAGGCAAAACTGCCGACGGTGGCCAGCGCATGCATGAACTGTTCGCGCTTGGCGCCGAAAATGGTCGCGGCTGCGGCCGCGGCGCCAAAAGCGCCGACCGTGCCGGTGGTGTGCCAGTACTTGTAGTGCGAGGGCATGATGGCCTCGCCCAGCCGCGTCGAGATTTCATAGCCGACGATCACGCCGCGCAGGAATTTCTCGCCGGTGGCGCCACTGGCCTGCGCGGCGGCGAGCGCCGCCGAAATCACCGGACTGCCCGGGTGATAACCCGCGTCGCGGTAGATGTCGTCGAATTCCACCGAATGTGAGGCTGCGCCGTTGATCAGTGCCGCGGCGCGCAGCGTCGCGCTGCGTCCGGTCGCCAGCCGTGCGCGCCCGCGGTCGAGGTCTTCGGCGAACGCTTCTTCCAGCAGAATTGCGGGCGTGACGATGCTTCCCGGCAGCAATGACGCGTACCAGTCGATGACTGCGCGCTTGGCATGGTGGATGACTTCGGGCGGCAGCGGGCGAGATTGTTCGCGGGTCGCATAGTCGGCGAGTTGTTGCATCAGCATGAGAGGTCTCCTGAGCATCCCGTCATTTCTTCGTTCCCAGCCGCACCGGCGAAGTCATATCGTCGGGCGTGAGCCGGCCGAGCGGACCGGTTGAGCATGCTGCGACCGGCATCTGCAGATCCGGTTTCGGCACCAACCCGCTCGCGCGGATTTTGCGCCCCCGTTCGATGAAAGCGCCAGTCTGGCGGCTGTGGTCTGTTGGGTCAAGCCGGCCCGAGTTCTGGGACGCGAGGGTCAACGGAGCGGCGCGCGGGGCGAGAGCGGCCGCTCTTGCCCCGCACGCTGCGCTTCCCGATCGCCGCGTTTTGGCGACTTTCGGTTGTTGCGCGGCGGTGAACTGCCCGTCTTGGCTTTGCCGATCGGGCGAGGACAGGGCATTACCGGCGTCTAGCGTTCATGCGTGTGAGACGTGCGCGCAGGCGCATCACGGGGTTTCCTGCCATGATCACCTTTGGGATAGAATCTGCGATCGCAGGTATGCGCCGTATCCAGTTATGCGTTGAGGCGACATGAATAGAAAGCGAGAATTCAGTAACAGCGCGGCTTTTCGCCGCTTCCGCCGTTTCTGCATAAAGTGACAGGGTGTCCAGTGCCATCCAGTCGGATGAGGCGGGAAGTTATTGTGCCGCTGCAGGCGCTTTGCGCTTCGCCGCTGGCGCGCTTTGGCGGACTGGCGATATCCATCATGCTGCTCGCCACTGCGCCCGGCGTCATCGCCGAGATGTGCATCGGCGGCACGGCGCTGCAATTGGGTATGCCCCTGGTCACCGCGGCCCACATCACCAGGGTGTTGATGCTGGTAACCACCACCGCGCCGTTGTCGCGCCTCGCCTGAGCGCAATGGGCGCATGAGCTGGGATCCGCAGCAGTACTCGCGATTTGCCGGACAGCGTCTGCGCCCGGCGCTGGATCTGATCGCGCGCATACCGATCGAACATCCGCGGACTGTGATCGACCTGGGTTGCGGCACGGGCAATGTGACCCGAATACTGCGCAACCGTTGGCCCAATGCCGGTATCACCGGCATCGATGGCTCGCCGCAGATGCTGGCAGAGGCGAGAAAGGTGGAGGCGGGGATAGGCTGGGAACAAATCGATGTCGTGGCCTGGAACCCGCCGGCAAAATTCGACCTCCTTTTTTCCAACGCCGCGCTGCACTGGCTGGGCGATCATCCGGCATTGTTCGCGCGACTTTCGGGAAATGTCGCCGGCGGCGGCGTGCTGGCGGTGCAGATGCCGCGCAATTTTGGCGCCCCTTCGCACACGCTTATTCACGAACTTGCGGCTACCCCGCCCTGGCGCGATGCGCTGGGCGGGCTGCTGCGGCCGCAGCCTGTGCTTACGCCTGAGGCCTACTACGACCTCCTTGCGCCAAACTCCCGCACCCTGGACATCTGGGAGACCGAATACCTGCAAATCCTCGAAGGCGAGAACCCCGTTGCGGAGTGGACCAAGGGCACCTGGCTTGCGCCCTTGCTCGCCGCGCTCGTCCCGGACGCGCGACTAGCATTCGAATCCGAATATCGACGCCTGGTTGCCGAGGCTTATCCGCGGCGAGCTGATGGCAAGACCTTGTTTCCTTTCAGGCGCCTATTTATCGTCGCCGGGTTCTAGGCCCGGTTGCAATCCGCCAGCAGGATTATGGCGAGGACTTCGCTGTAGAATGCAGGGAATTTTTTCCAACAGCAGTCGCGCATGATCGCCGGGCGCGTCGTTAATCAGCGAGCAGAGAATATATGAACCTGCCCATTGCCGGAAGCACCGACACCGCGGATTCGAGCGCGCCCGAATACGTCAGACACCGCGGCGTGAAGCAATGGGTAGCGCGCATGGCGCAGCTCGCCAAACCGGAGCGTGTCGTATGGTGCGACGGCTCGCAGGAAGAATACGAGCGCTTGTGCCGGGAAATGGTCGGCTCGGGAATGATGAAACGGCTTAATTCCAGGCTGCGCCCCAACAGTTATCTGGCGCTGTCGGATCCGTCCGACGTGGCGCGGGTAGAGGAGCGCACTTTCATTTGCAGCGAACAGCAGGACGACGCCGGCCCGACCAACAACTGGATTGCGCCGGCGGAAATGCGCGGCACGCTTGGCCGCCTGTTCGACGGTTGCATGCGCGGCCGCACCATGTACGTGGTGCCGTTCTCTATGGGACCGCTGGGTTCGCCCATCGCCCACATCGGCGTCGAGCTCTCGGACTCGCCCTACGTCGTCGTGAGCATGAAAATCATGACGCGCATGGGACGGGCGGTGTTCGACGTGCTTGGCGAAAATGGAAATTTCGTTCCTTGCATGCACTCGGTGGGCGCACCGCTCGCAGCAGGCGAGAAATCCGCGCGCTGGCCCTGCAACGCGGAAAAATGGATCGTGCATTTTCCGGAAACGCGCGAGATTTGGTCCTACGGCTCAGGCTACGGCGGCAATGCGCTGCTGGGCAAGAAATGCCTGGCGCTGCGGATTGCTTCGGTCATGGCGCGCGACCAGGGCTGGCTGGCCGAGCACATGCTGATCCTCGGCATCACCAATCCGAAAGGGCAGAAGAATTATGTCGCGGCCGCGTTCCCCAGCGCCTGCGGCAAGACCAATCTTGCCATGCTCGTTCCCCCTGCGGGATTTGAGGGTTGGAAGGTGGAGACGGTAGGCGAGGACATCGCCTGGATCAAACCCCACGACGACGGCAAGTTCTACGCGATCAACCCGGAGGCAGGTTATTTCGGTGTTGCCCCCGGCACCAATGTCCACAGCAACCCCAACTGTATGAAATCGATCGAAAGCAACACCATTTTCACCAACGTCGCCGAGACGCCGGAGGGCGACATATGGTGGGAAGGCATGACCGACGCGCCGCCCGCAGCGCTCACCGATTGGACCGGAAAAGCATGGACCCCGGGATGCGGACGCAACGCGGCGCACCCGAATGCGCGTTTCACCGTTCCGGCGACGCAGTGCCCCTCGCTCGATCCCGCCTGGGACGATCCTGACGGTTTGCCGATTTCTGCCTTCCTGTTCGGAGGGCGACGCTCCGACACCACGCCGCTGGTGGTCGAAGCCTTCAACTGGGAGGACGGTGTGTACAAGGCCGCGACCATGGGTTCCGAAACCACTGCCGCCATCGTCGGCCAGGTCGGCGTGGTGCGCCGCGACCCTTTCGCGATGATTGCCTTTTGCGGCTACCACATGGGCGATTATTTCAAGCACTGGCTGGCCGTAGGCAAGAAAGTGAAACGGCCGCCGTACATCTTCCAGGTCAACTGGTTCCGCAAGGACGCCAAGGGCAAGTTCGTCTGGCCCGGATTCGGCGAAAACATGCGCATACTGAGCTGGATCGTTGGGCGCTGCCAGGGACAGGCCCACGCCGTCGAGACACCGCTGGGCTGGATGCCCGAGTTCGAAGATTTGCACTGGCAGGGACTGGATTTTGGTCCCGAAAAATACGCCAGCGTGACCAGCATCGACAGCGCCGCTTGGGAACGCGAGCTGCAGTTGCATGACGAGCTCTTTGCCAAGCTCAAGGACAAGCTGCCGCAAGCGTTGGTGCTTGAGCGCCAGTTGCTGGAGGCGCGACTCGCGCCCTGAGGCACTACATAATGAGAGGATATCCCCCGAGGGGACTTCCCCCTCTCTCGTCAAGCGGGACCGCGGAATGGGGATCGAGACCTTCTGGGCGCGTTCCCTCATACTCCGCTAAGCCGGAGCTTGTTTCAGCCGTTGCGCAGCAAGCGCTAAGAGAAGGATCTCCATGAGCCAGGTTTTCCACCGCAATCCAAAAAACAATTATCCGCTCGCGGTCGGCGGCGACGGGCCGTATGTCATCGATAAGGACGGCAAACGCTATCTCGATGCCAGCGGCGGCGCTGCCGTGTCCTGCCTGGGCCACAGCGATCGCGAGGTCATCGACGCGATCAAGGCACAATTGGACCGGCTGCCTTTTGCCCATACTTCGTTTTTCACCAACCAGCCTATGGAAGAGTTGGCGGGCGAGCTGGTCGAAAACGCGCCCGCGGGCATAGGGTGGGTGTATTTCTGCTCCGGCGGCTCGGAGGCGGTGGAAGCGGCGCTCAAGCTCGCGCGCCAGTATTTCGTCGAGATCGGTCAAGCACAGCGCGCGCATGTGATTGCGCGCCGGCAGAGTTACCACGGCAATACCCTGGGCGCGCTCGCCACCGGAGGCAATTTGTGGAGGCGCAAGCAATTCGAGCCGCTGCTGGTCGAGGTTTCGCATGTCTCGCCCTGTTACAGCTATCGCGGCAAGCAGCAGGGCGAGGGCGACGCGGCCTATGGTCAGCGCCTGGTGCGCGAGCTCGAGGACGAAGTGCGGCGCTTGGGGCCGGACCGGGTCATGGCCTTTGTTGCGGAGACCGTAGGCGGGGCCACGCTGGGCTGCGTCACCCCCGTGCCGGGCTATTTCGAGGGCGTGCGCGCAGTGTGCGACAAGTACGGCATATTGCTGATCCTGGACGAGGTGATGTGCGGCATGGGCCGCTGCGGCACACTCTATGCCTGTGAGCTGGAGGGCGTGGTGCCCGACCTCATATGCATAGGCAAAGGCTTGGGCGCCGGGTATCAACCCATAGGGGCATTGCTGGCGAGCGCGAAAATCTATGACGCCGTGGTGAGCGGCTCGGGTTTTTTCCAGCACGGCCACACCTATACCGGTCACGCCACCGCTTGCGCCGGGGCGCTGGCGGTGCAGCGCGCAGTCAAGAATCGCGGTCTGCTGGTCAAGGTGCGCGAGCGCGGTGCCGGGCTCGAAGCGCGGCTGCGCGCGCGCTTCGGTCAGCACCCGCACGTTGGTGAGATTCGCGGACGCGGGCTGTTCTGGGCGCTGGAACTGGTGCAAGACCGCGCGAGCAAACAGCCGTTCGAGCCGAAACGCAGAATTAACGCCCGGCTCAAGCTTAGGGCGCTGGAAAACGGACTAATGTGCTATCCCATGGGTGGTTCGCTCGACGGGGTGGCCGGCGACCATGTGCTGCTTGCACCGCCTTATATCATCACTGAGACGCAGTTGGACGAGGTAGTGGACAAGCTCGCGCGCTCGATCGATGAGGTAATCGCGGCGGAATAAGTCGGAGTTGCACCCGTATAATCATGTCCGAGCATTTCGGCCGAGGATCACGCCGTGCACTACAAAGCCACCAATATTATCGCTGTCGTCACCGCGGCCTTCGCCATTCCTGACTAAGCGGCAAACTTGAACGCTGAGATCGCCCTTTTTTTGATTCAGGACGGCTTGACGAACGGCGCGATCTACGCGTTGTTGGCTCTGGCCTTGGTGCTGGTATTCGCGGTGACGCGGGTGATATTCATCCCGCAGGGCGAGTTTGTCGCCTACGGCGCGCTTACTCTCGCCAGCCTGCAGTTGGGCAAGTTGCCAGGTACGGCCTGGCTGCTGTTGGGCGCCGGCCTCACGGTCGCGGCCGTGGAACTGACGCAAGCGCTGCGCCTGGGCGCGGCGGAACGCATTCCGGGCATCATTTTCAAATACATCGTTATCCCAGCTTTCCTGCTCTGGCTTGCTTGGTGGGCCGCGCCGCAGAAGCCAGCGCTCACTCTGCAGGTTTTGCTGGCGCTAGCCCTGGTGGTGCCGCTAGGCCCCATGGTTTATCGCCTTGCTTACCAGCCGCTAGCCAACGCCTCGGTGCTGGTGCTGCTGATTATCTCGGTGGCGGTGCACTTCGCCATGACCGGCCTTGGGCTGGTGTTCTTCGGCGCCGAGGGTTCGCGCACGCCGCCTTTCTCCGACGCCCAATGGAAGCTGGGGGTGCTGACCATCTCCGGCCAGAGCCTGTGGGTGATAGGCGCGAGCCTGGCGCTGATTTTGACCCTGTTGCTTTTTTTCGAGCACACCATTTATGGCAAGGCGCTGCGCGCCACCGCCATCAACCGCGTCGGCGCGCGGTTGGTAGGTGTGTCCCCGGCCATGGCGGGCAAGTTGAGTTTCACGCTTGCAGCGCTGATCGGCGCGCTTTCCGGCGTCCTGGTTGCGCCTATCACCACCATCTACTACGACTCGGGTTTCCTGGTGGGGCTGAAAGGCTTCGTCGGGGCCATCATGGGCGGTATGGTGAGCTATCCAATCGCGGCCGCAGGGGCGCTGTTGGTCGGGATGCTCGAGGCCTATGCCTCGTTTTGGGCCAGCGCATACAAAGAAGTCATAGTATTTACCTTGATTATTCCGGTGCTGGTTTGGCGCTCGCTCACCACGCACCATATAGAGGAGGAAGAGGAATGAGCAGGGTGCGCCTGGTACTTGGCGTGTTCCTCGCTTTCATACTGGTCGCGCCCTTGGTGCTGCCGGCGTTTCATGTCACTTTGCTCAATTACATTGGCCTGTACAGCATTGTGGCACTGGGTCTGGTGCTGCTCACAGGAG
>JBQMQE010000228.1:0-7275 GCA_052172655.1 Burkholderiales bacterium | reverse complement strand
CACTAGTATCGAGACACATTAGTTCTGAAACATCACGACAGATGCGAACAATGTTTCGAAATTAGTGATTCGTTGTACTAGCGGCTGTTTGCGCCGGTGCCGATCCCCGCGCTTCGCTTCGTCGCGAACAACGTCCGCATTACCTCCAGCGTTCTCAACGAAATCAGCCAATTCTCCAATTAAACGCGACCAGGACGGTAGTCCAGACCAAAGGGAAATTCCCGATCCAACAAATAGAACTGCGTCATCCTGGCGAACTACGTGCTTTAGCTGTCTCATAATATGGCCAGAAATGTAACGCTAGGGTAACGAGCATGCGTCATAAAACTAAATGGTCGATCTCAATATCTACGCCACATACTGGTATAGATGCGGTCGCGCGAAGGACTCGGCAACGCGGCGTATGGCTTCGTGCTGGTAGGGCCGGTCGACGATACTGGTGTTAATGGCCAAGCTTGGCAGCGGCCGGGCGTTCAGCCGCAGGAACAGCAGGCGCTGCAGATCCTGTGGCGCAAAGAACCCGGCGACCACGCGCGGATTGGCCAGGCCGACTTCCCAGAACCACGTCTGCAGACCGTTGGTCATGAATCCGAACGGCGCGTACGACTGGTGTTTTGCGATTTCGGTGACGTAGTGGCGCAGTTGCTCGTCGGCCTCGCGCGGGTTGCGCGAGCAGCGTTTCGCCTCGACTACGGCGATGACTTCGCCGCCCGGCGCATACAGACAATAGTCGGTGACCCCGTTCCACGGCGTGGCGTCATAGCCATCGACCGGAATCTCGAAACCCACCTGCGTCCGGTCCTCGAGATTCCATCCGGCGCCGCGCAATGCCGGGTCGATCAGGATGTAGCGGGCCTGGCCCTCGTTGAGCGATGAAGCGGGTTGATTGCGAGGACCGATCATGTGCGGCATCTTAGCCGCTTGCAGTACCAGCCGTACGAATTGCCCGGAAACCCTTGCTGCTATTGGCTTGCCGGCCACTTCACATCGCGCGGACCTGAGCCGGAACGAAATGCCCAAATTCTGAAGGTCGTCAGGCGCCTACCTTTTCTTTGGCGGGACGATGTCCGGCGGCGAGTCGCGCTGCAACTGCGGCGCGATGTCGGTTTTGCTCGCCTTCAACCCCGATGGCGTTTCGGGGTTGGGCGGCTTCGATGGACCCACCGATTTGCCTGTCCCGAATGCACGCTGGGCTTTCGCCGCGGCCAGCGCCTCAGTGTGCGTGGCGCGCGCTTTGCGGCGGCACGGGGTTCTCTCGTCCCGGCTCGTCGTATTGCATTGCAGCAGGTCGGCCTGGTAGCTTGCGTTCGCGTCGTTCACGGCTTCGCGGTACTGCGCACTGCTCAAGCGGGAGTCCGCGGACATTGCCGGTCCGGCCACGACGAGGCCACTGGCAAGGAATACGAGGCCTCTGGCCAGGAACACGAGGCCTCTGACCAGAAAGACGAGGCGGCTGGCCTGCACCGGACCGGTCGTGATCGTGGCCATGTTTTGCATTGCGTTATGCAAGTTCTTCATGATTCGCACCTTTGCAATCTCCAGGAAGCGATTCAAGACTACAAGAGATCGGCGCCGAAGTATGTGCGAGAGCGCACACAGCATGTCCTGCCCAAGGCGAATTGCCCGCATATAATTTTGCGCGAGGCCCGTGCGGCGTTTTGCGCGAGGCCTGTGCGGCGCAACGGCGGCGCGAGACGCGCGCCTGATGGCGGTGCATGGCTCGGTCGAGCGCGAAGGCGAAGTGGTACACGTGATCGCCCGGCGGCTTGCCGATCACAGCGAATTGCTCGGCAGATTGGCGACCAGTTCGCGGGATTTTCACTAGCCGGCTGTAACCTCAAGCCATCCTCAGATGCGCTCCAGCACAAGCTTAAGGCGCTCGATCGCCCGCTCGCGATCGGCGGCGGGCATGCTTCGCAGGTTGTGAAGCTTCCACTTGACGGCGGGAAGCTCTCGCGCCCGGCCCAGAGCCAGAAAATTCCAGTCCGGTTCGCCTCGCTTCACTGACAGCAAGAACTGCTTTTCGCGCTCGCCCAGTCGCGCGCGTATTTCGTCGATTAACCGCTCACGCGTCTGCTCGAGTTCCTCGATACTCACGGGCTCGGCGGTCATGCCCCTGAAGTGATCGTCGTATATTTTCCGGATGTCTTTTCTGTTCGGGTCAAGTGAGTCTGCCAACGAGCCCTTGTGCCCGATTAGGTACACGAGGAACGAGCGGAACAGCGCATCGCTCATGCCCTCGTTCTCCAGCAACAGCTTGACGTCGAACAGGTCACGCGGATGCTGCCGGTCGATCGCAGCCATCAGCTTGCCGCCGTATAGATCCGCGAACGATAGGGTTTTGGCCTCGGCGAAGCCGAAAGCATCTTCAACCGCCGCGCGCACGGTCATCACCACGGGTTCGTCCAGGCTGCCTCGCAGAACTGGATTGACTTCGATCTTTATCTGCGCCGCGGCGTCGGACACGTTGAGCGTGTCGAAATGCCCGCTGCGATCGTTCATGCCAGCCGTGACCTTGTACGTGGGCGACGCGCACAAAAAGGTTGATCGCCGTGCCTCCTTTGAGCGCGAAACACCCCTCGGCCGCAACGGCAGGCAGCACGCGCACCAGCAGTTGAACCTGCCGGTAGTACGGATTATCGGACGTGATCATCCAGATCGGCGGGCAGCGTGATCAGGTACTTCGGATGCAGGCGACCGCCGGGGACCAGCATGCGCTTGCCTTTGCCAAGATCGACTTTGCCGAGATCGAGGCGCGCAAACCACGCATGCTTGTGGCGTTCGGCAAGCGCGAGAAAAAGCCGCTTCACCTTCACGCTGCCGCAGTGCGCGAGCAGATGCGACAGGCGCGCCGGGCGCAGGTTGGCAAGTCCTCCGATCAGCGCATCGGCCTCGTACACCGATTCGCGCTGCGGCACATCCTGCAACGCCTCCAGGATTGCCCGCTCTTCCGTCGAGTAGGTGAGAGTCCAGTCCCAACTTCCCCAGGTGAATTCGGAAAGCCCGCTGTCGGCCACCGTGCTGTCGCGCAACGGCTTACCGTCACCATCCACAAAGTTCCCAGTTTCGTCGCGATACAGGCGCAGCAGCGAGCCGAAGATCGCGTCGGGATGGGTGGTGAGCTTCTCTTTCAGCGGGAACTTTCTTGCCCATCCCGGCAGTCCGCCCGGACCGTAGAGATGGATCGGCTCCGGTTCGCCGAGCCGTACGTAATGCGCGAGGCCGCGATGGACAAGCGCAGTGCGACCACCGACGTGCAGCGGCAAGGCTTCCAGCCGCTGAAGTGACACGACCACCTGCTGCCATTTCGGCTTCGATCCAGGGTGCACATAGGCGCCATGGGTGGGCGAGTCGAGCCAGCGGCCTTTGTACTGCGAGAGCTGGTTATGGGTGTAATTATGTGCGGCCAGCCAATGCGCTGGGGCCACCCAGCCTTCGGGAAGCAGGCGGTGGAGTTGGTTTACTTTACCTGTATTTTGCACATCCATAGAATGTAAAATATACCATAATTAAACTTTCTGCAAGTTTGATGTTATACATATATATATCCTATTGATGTATATTTATTAAACTAAATAAACCAGTTATCATAAATAGGCATATTTTTCAATAGACTGCGGTTATCCTCGATGCTCTCGGCTAGACCAATGCCGAACGCGACGAAGTGGTTGCAAATTGTGACCACCTCCGACGGCCAAAGCTTTCCCCGACCATGCCGTTCTCTTTCACCGAGCAAGGGGCACTGATGGCGGCTTTTCGTCCTAAACACCCCACGCGTGGCGGAAGTGAAACGGTACATAACGCGCGGATTATCACGGGATAATTCGCGCGACATAAATGGGGAAGCTACCAGCCACCGAAGCCGTTCTTTCCTCATGAAAGACCGCGGTATCAACAAAAAGCACGAAGCGGGAGCACTCGTCGTCACCGCGCAAATCGCCCGGCAAATCCTCGTCATCCGCGGCCAGAGAAGGTCATGCTCGACGCCGATCTTGCCGCGCTTTACGGCGTCCAGACACGGCGACTGAATGAGCAAGTGCGCCGCAACGCCGAGCGCTTTCCGGAAGATTTTGTTTTTCAGACCTCACCCGCCGAGTTCGCCAGCTTGAAGTCGCAATTTGCGACATCAAGCTGGGGTGGCACGAGGAAACTGCCAGTAGCCTTCACCGAACACGGCGCCATCATGGCTGCCATGGTACTCAACAGCCCCCGTGCCACCGAGGTCTCGGTCTACGTCGTGCGCGCATTTTGCAGCTGCGGGACACGCTCCTCACACACAAGGAACTCGCCAAACGGCTCGATGAGCTGGAATCGCGCCTGCAGCGCAAGCTCGCCACCCACGACCAGGCGATTACCGGCATCCTGGAGGCCATCCGCCAGCTCATGGCCCCGCCCGAGCCCGCGAAGAAGCGCAGAATCGGGTTTGTGCAAAGCGACTGAGACCTCTTATATGTCCGTAGCAATATCATGGCACGCCCACGTCCTTGACCCCCATTACTTACTGCGTCCTGTCGTCACGCTGCCCGTTGAGATGTACACGCCCGAGCGCGTGCGCGAGTTCGACGCGCCCGAGCAAGAACTAACCGCCTGCCTTGGCGCCAAAGCACCGGCGGCCAGGCGCGCTGACCGGTCTGAGCGTAAGCCTGCCCGCTGAGCGCGACGAGGTGGTCGCAAATTGCGGCCACCTCGAACGGCTCTGCATGCATTACAAGATCCGTTGATAAAACCCACTTTGGGGTTTATCATACCCAATATGGGAGCAAGAAAACCAGCCGCGAAAGTGCGCACCACGCTGACATCAGATACCGCCGACGCGCTGTTCACAAAAGTTCAGCAGCGCGTGCTGGGGTTGTTGTTCGGCAATCCGGCGCGCAGCTTCTACGCCAACGAAATCATCGCCCTCGCCGGCTCCGGTACGGGCGCCGTGCAGCGCGAGCTTGGGCGCCTTGATGCGGCCGGCCTCGTCACGGTCAAACGGCTGGGCAACCAGAAACACTATCAGGCCAACGCCGCCGCTCCGGTATTCGAGGAATTGCGCGGCCTCATACTGAAAACTTCAGGGCTAGCAGACGTCCTGCGCGCTGCACTGGCACCGCACGCGCAAGTCATCAGCGCCGCCTTCGTCTACGGCTCAGTCGCGAAAAAGCAGGATGCGGCGGGAAGCGACATCGATCTGATGGTGATCAGCGACAGCCTGAACTACGCCGACCTCTTCGCCAGCCTGGAAGATGCGACCAAGCGCCTCGGCCGCCCCGTGAATCCGACGGTGTATTCAAAACAGGACCTGAAGAAGCGGATCAAGCAAGGCAACGCTTTCGTCACGCGGGTGCTCGCCCAGCCAAAGCTGTGGTTGATCGGCGCAGAAGATGAACTCCGCACTTGAAAAGCTGAGCGGTCCGGGCAAATCGTTGCGGGGCGAGCCGCCGGATGCGAAAGAATTTGCCGGCCTGAAGCGCTCCGGCCACGCCCGGCTCACCGATTCCGCCAGGACAGACAACTCGCTGGAGAGCCGATTCGACCTCGCCTACAACGCGGCGCACTCACTCTGTCTTGCCGCCCTGCGCTGGCATGGCTACCGGCCTGCCAATCGGTATATCGCGTTCCTGGCGCTGCCGCATACGCTGGGCCTGGGCCCTGAAGTCTGGCGAGTACTGGCCAAGTGTCATGAACTCAGAAACCTGGGTGAGTACGAAGGCGACCTGAACATCGATGAGCGCATCGTCAGCGATCTTGTCAACGCATGCCGGAAGGTGGCGATGGCACTGGATAGGATGCAGACTCCAGCGGGACCAAAGTAACAAGACCTGTCAAACACGACCCTGCCGGTTATAGCCCGGCAGATTCTCGTCGTCCTCGCGATTGCAAGGTGAACGTGCATGACAAGAACATTAGTCCGAGCATGGGGACGGATCCGATTTAATGCCTGCCTACGAATATCTCGTTACCACGCGCTATCGAAACTCTTTAAGTGGTGCCAGCGCGGCTCAGCGACGCGAGAAGAAATCGAACAACAGCTTTGACCGCGGCAAAAATAGCTACAAGTTCAGGTTCCACCTTCTCCCCTCGCCCCTGAAGCATACGCGTACCAGCGCCTTCGAGAAGGCGCTTCAGGAATTCGATGGAACTGCCTGCTCCGTGTTCGTGCATTGCGTTCTTGAAGTCGTTGTGCCGTTCTTTGCCATGCTTTCCCTCATCAATTTCAGCCGGATCAACTGGCTTCTGCGGAGACAGATGCTGGTTAATTACTTCAGCCACTGATGCGAACAAGGGCCCGCGGCTCGTGGATTTGCAGGCGCTTGAGCAGAACAGGAACCAAAGGCGCCAGATCAGTAAGAGCGGTACTGCGCGCCACGAGCACAAAAACTGCAAGCGGCAAGACGGCGAGATTCTGTTGATATTAAAGGTTCTGATCCGCGGTAATCAACGCATCGAACGCAGTGGATGCCACCTGCAGGAGCGCACCGTTTTTTACGCCGGACCACCCCATGCGCTGCACCGAAGTGACCTCATGGCCCACCAACAGATTGGCCAGCCGCCACGGCAGCGATTCGTCAAGCAGCAGGCGCATGCTCCGACACGGCTTCACGCGCCAACTCTAGCGCAGCCAGCGCCTGTTCGCGCGAAACTGATGGGTAGTCCTCTAGGAACTGATCCAGACTGTCACCCGCTTCGAGCGAATCGAACAGGTTCTTAAGCGGAACCCGCGTGCCAACGAACACAGGAACTCCGCCTTGAATCTCGGGATCGCGATGTATTACGATTTGGCCCATGTTTCACCCCCAATACGAAGCATGATAGCGCATGGCGGAGTGGAGCGGCGAGTTGGATTGCAGGCAAGCCTGGGCGTCGGTTGCCCCGACTGGCAATCACGCCTGACGTGCTAGGATTGCCGCAGCACGGACAAGTTCACTGGGAGGGCGTAGATGAAAGCAGCGTACTTCATGCAACACGGCGGGCCGGAGGTGATGCAGTACGGCGAGGTACCCGACCCCGTCGCCGGACCCGGCCAAGTGCTCGTTGACGTTCACGCGGCCAGCGTCAACGGCGCCGACTGGAAGGTGCGCTCCGGCAGCTATGCCCCGATCACCGAGTTTCCGTACATTCCGGGGCGGGATTTCTCCGGGATTGTCAGTGCGCTCGGCGACGGGGTGACGGAGTTCGCAATCGGCGATGCGGTGTTCGGCGTCTGCGATGTCGGCCAGGAAGCGGCCTACGCGGAAAAAATCGCGATCCGCGCGGCGATCGTGGCGAGAAAGCCGGAGCAGCTTGCGCACG
>JBQMQE010000227.1:5154-7445 GCA_052172655.1 Burkholderiales bacterium | reverse complement strand
TTGCCCTTGAAGCCGTAATTCTTCATGAACAGGATAGGCCGGCCGCCGACCTTGTGCGGATTGTCGGAGGCGCCGACTACGGCAACCGATCGTGGATTCAGTGCTGCTGCGAGATTGTTTGGCATCGTCGTTGAAAAAGGTTCAGGAAACAGGATTGTATGCCGACCCGCGCGCGGGGCGGCCCGCTGGCGTCGAACGCAGAGGATGCGCAGTATCGCCGCTCGGCCATGGCCACGACGTAACGCAAGTGGCGCAGTTCCATGGCGGGGAGCTTACGCTGCATAGTGTATATCGATGGTGACAAAGATCGGATTGGACGCTATCGTCATATGGCCGGATACTGGCATTGTCACCCAAGCTGCGCGGAGGAGGAGCGATGAAACTTGAAACCCTAGGGATGCCGTCGATGTACGTTCCGGACAGCTACGGCCGCAACCTGTATCAAATCGACCCGCAATACGAGAGGCTGCTGCAACTCTATCTGCCGCCGGCGCTGCTCGGCCACCTGCGGCCGCATCTCGAGCGCTTGGGGGGCCTCGCCGGCGGCAGGCTGGACGATCTCGCGGGCACCGCCGACCGCAACCCGCCGACGCTGCGCCAGCGCACGCGCAACGGCGGCGATATCCAATCGATAGAGAAGCATCCGGCGTTCGAGGAACTCGAGCGTTACGCCTACTCCGAATTGGGCCTCGCCGCGATGTCGCACCGGGGCGGCGTGCTCGGCTGGCCGCAGGCGATGCCGCCGGCGGCCAAGTACGCCCTGACCTTTTTGTTCGTACAGGCGGAGTTCGGCCTGTGCTGCCCGGTGAGCATGACGGATTCGCTCACGCGCACGCTGCGCAAGTTCGGCGCGCCCGAGCTGCTCGCGCGCTACCTGCCGGCGCTCACCAGCGTGGACATGGACCAGCTCGCGCAGGGCGCGATGTTCATCACCGAGCACGGCGCCGGCTCGGACGTGGGCGCCTCGGTCACCAGCGCGCGCCCGGCAGGCGACGGCACCTGGCTGCTCGAAGGAGAAAAGTGGTTCTGCTCGAATCCGGATGCGGCTTTCGCCATGGTGCTTGCGCGCCCCGAGGGCGCGCTGGCGGGCACCAAGGGCCTGGCGCTGTTCCTGCTGCCGCGGCAGCTCGCCGACGGCACGCCCAACCGCTTCCGCATCCTGCGGCTGAAAGACAAACTCGGCAGCCGCTCCATGGCGAGCGGCGAAATCCGGATCGAGGGAGCCACCGCCTATCTGGTGGGCGAGCTCGGCCGCGGCTTCGTGCAGATGACCGACATGATCAACAGCTCGCGCCTGTCCAACGGCGTGCGCGCGGCCGGCTTGATGCGCCGCGGCCTGAACGAGGCGCTGTTCGTCGCGCGCGAGCGCCTGGCCTTCGGCCGGCGCCTCATCGACCTGCCGCTGATGCGGCGCCAACTGGTGAAAATGATGGTGTGGGCGGAACAGGCGCGCACCATGATGTTCCAGACCGCGGCCGCGCTCGAGCGCGCCGACGCCGGCGACGAAGCCGGGCGCGGCCTGGTCCGGATCATGACGCCGCTGATCAAATTCCGCGCCTGCCGCGACGCGCGCAAGGTCACGGGCGACGCGATGGAAGTGCGCGGCGGCTGCGGCTACGTAGAAGAATGGGCCGAGGCGCGGCTGGTGCGCGACGCGCATCTGGGTTCGATCTGGGAAGGAACCAGCAATATCGTCGCGCTGGACGTGCTGCGCTCGATCCGCAAATCAGACACGGTGACCAAACTCGCGGCGCACTGGCGCGCGCAACTCGAGCAGGCGGAACTGCGGCCGGCAATGCGCGCGCGCTTCGACGCCATACTCGGCCGCGTCGCCGATCTCGCATCCCGGGCGGCCGCCGCGCCGCGCGAGGAGCTTGCGCGGCAGGCGGCTTCGGCGCTGTACCACGCCACCACCGCGGTGGCGATGGCCTGGGAGGCCGAGCGCACGGGCGATGCGCGTCGCCTCGCGCTCGCCGATCTGGTGCTGCGCCACCGGCTGGGCGCGCGCGACCCGCTGGCGCAGGAGCCCGATCCGGCGCCGCTGTTCGAGCGGCTGCTGTCCGAAGAGACTATGGACCGCGCCGAAATCGCTGCGCTCGCCTGATGCGCGAAGCTGCGCGGACGCGACAACCCGGCGCCGGAGCAAGGCTCGCCCGGCTTCGCTTGCGCGTCCCGGTCTGCGTACACTACACTGAACATAGTCGAATCGGATGGCGCCAGCCCGAGCAGTTGCGAATTTCCCATCGCTGTTTGTCGTTAGATCATCATCACCGTTCTCTTGGAGGAGGCAA
>JBQMQE010000227.1:0-5144 GCA_052172655.1 Burkholderiales bacterium | reverse complement strand
GGCAAAGATGGATCGTTCGGTACGAATTTACGCCAGGCATCTGGCGAACGCCGCTGCGGCGGCAACACTGGCTGTAGGCAGCAGCGCCTATGCGCAGAAACTGCCCGATACCATGTCCTGGTCGGCCTACGACGTAGGCTCGGCCGGCTACGCGCAGGCGTCGGCGATCGCGGATGCCTTCGGCAAGAAATACGGCACCAAGGTGCGCATCCAGCCCTCGGGCTCGTCCATCGGCCGCCTGCAGCCGGTGCTGGAAAAGCGCGCGGACTTCGGCTTTCTCGCCACCGAAACGTTCTTCGCCGCCGAGGGCGTCGAGGATTTCGCCGCCCGGCGCTGGGGCCCGCAGGACCTGCGCGTGCTTGCCGGTGCCGCATCCTCGTTCGGCATGCCGACGGCAGCCGACGCGAACATCCGCACGCTCGCGGACGTCAAGGGCAAGCGTTTCGCCTACGTTGCGGGTAACCCGTCGATCAGCGTCAAGTGCGATGCGGTGCTGTCCTTTGTCGGCCTGACGCGCAAAGACATCGATGTGGTCATGTTCCCGACCTACGCCGCCGCGATGAGCTCGATCGCGCAGGGCAAGACCGACGCGACCTGCACCACCACCACGCCCAGCCAGATGTACGAACTGCAGGCCTCGCCGCGCGGCATCCACTGGGTCGACCTGCCCCCGGACAACAAGGCGGGCTGGGCGCGCGTGGCGAAGGTAGCGCCGTTCCTCGCGCCGCGCGTGGAAACGGTCGGCGCCGGGCTCAGCGCGGAAAAGCCTGCCCACATGATGTCCTATCGCTACCCTGTACTGGTCGTACGCGCGGACATGAATGCCGACGAAGTCTATGCGTTCATGAAGGCTATGGACGAGACTTTCGACATGTACAAGGGCGCGACCGCGGTCATGCCGCGCTGGAAGCTCGACCAGGCAGGCACGCCGCCGATCGATGCTCCGTTCCACGAAGGCGCAATTCGCTACCTGAAAGAGAAAGGCATCTGGACCGCCGAATACCAGGCATGGAACGACGCCCGCGTGAAGCGACTCAATACCTTGCGCGCCGCCTGGCAGAAAGCCCAGGCCGAAGGCAAAGGCAAGTCGGACCAGGAATTCGCGGCAATCTGGGAAAAGCTCCGCACCCAGGCGATCGACAGCCTGTAGTGTAATTCCCGCAAGCAGGTCCACCCCGTTTCGGGGGGATTTCGCTCGCGGTTCCGAACTGCGGCGGAGCGCCCTTCATGCAAGCATCGACAGCTTCCGACAAAGAGCTAAGGGCGGCGGCCCGCGGGCAGTCCGGACGGCTTAGAGGGTCCGCGTACTGGTTTGCCATGGCCCTGGGCGCAACGGGCTTGCTGATGGCGATCAACCAGACCTTCAGCCTGCGCTTTCTCGGCTTCGATCCGCTCGGCAATTCCTTCCTCTATTACCTGATCGGCATTTATCTGGCCGCGTCCTACCTGGTCTATCCGCTGAGCAGCAAGCACAAGGACCATGTGGCCTGGTACGACTGGGCGCTCGCGGCGGCGGCGATAGGCTCTACCGTCTATCTCGCCCTGCACGGCCTGACGATCATCGAGCAGGGCTGGGATTTCAACGCGCCGACCGAAGCGACGCTGACTTCGGCGCTGCTGCTGCTGCTGGTGCTCGAGGGCGTGCGCCGCTGCGGCGGCACGCCGCTGCTGATCGTCGCCCTGCTGTTCGGCTGCTACCCGCTGTACGCGGGCAAGATGCCCGGCTTCCTGTGGGGTACGGCCTACGACCTCGGCGGGACGATACGCGCCCACGTGATGGGCGTGGAAAGCATCATCGGCATCCCGATGCAGGTCGTGGCGCAACTCGTCATCGGCTTCGTCGTGTTCGGGGCGGCCCTGTCCGTTACCGGCGGCGGCGAATTCTTCATGCGTTTCGCCGTCGCGCTGATGGGCAGGACCCGCGGCGGTCCGGCCAAGGTCGCCGTGATTTCGAGCGCCATCATGGGCAGCGTCTCCGGCAGCGTGATTTCGAATGTCCTGACCACCGGCGCCTTCACCATCCCGACGATGAAGCGCGCCGGCTACCCGCCCCACTACGCCGCCGCGATTGAAGCCTGCGCCTCGACCGGCGGCACGCTGATGCCGCCGGTGATGGGGGCGGTCGCGTTCATCATGGCTTCGTTTCTGGCCGTACCGTACGCCGACATCATGGTCGCCGCTTTCCTGCCGGCGCTGCTGTTCTATGTCGTCCTGCTGTTCCAGGTGGACAACTACGCCGCGCGCACCGGCTTGAAGGGCATGCAGGCGCACGAGATACCCCGTGTGATGGACACACTGCGCGACGGCTGGCCCTACCTGTTCAGCCTGGTGGTGCTGACCTACATGCTGCTGTTCATGCGCATCGAAGCCTATGCGCCCTACTACGCCACGCTGGTGCTGCTGGTCATTTCAGTGTTCAAGCGCGCGCACCGGCTCAATTTGACCCGCTTGCTGGGGCTGCTGCACGAGCTGACCAGCAGCGTATCGAACCTGGTCGCCATCCTGGCGGGTATCGGCCTGGTCGTGGGCGGCTTGTCCTACACCGGGGTGGCCGGCGCATTTTCGCGCGAACTTCTGCTGTACGCGGGCGGCAACGTCCCGCTGATGCTCGCCGCGGGCGCGGTCACGAGCTTCGTGCTGGGCATGGGCATGACGGTCAGCGCCTGCTACATCTTTCTGTCGATCCTGCTCGCGCCCGCCCTGGTCGCGGCGGGCCTGGACCCGATCGCGAGCCATCTATTCATCCTGTACTGGGGAATGATGTCCTACATTACCCCGCCGGTGGCGCTGGCGGCGATCACCGCGGCGGGACTGGCCGGGGCCGATCCGTGGAAGACCGGGCTGACCGCGATGCGCCTGGGCAGCGTGCTGTTCATGCTGCCTTTCTTTTTCGTGTTGAACCCGGCCCTGATCCTGCACGGCAAGCTGCCGACGATCCTGACGGCGGCCGTCACCGCCGTGTTCGCCATGTGGCTGCTGGCATCCGCGGTCGAGTCTTATCTTTATCGGGTCGGCACGATTATCTGGCCGGTGCGGCTGGTCCTGTTCGCGGCGGCCCTGGTGCTCATCTATCCGGGTCTGTATACCGACCTGGCCGGCTTCGGCCTGACGCTCCTGGTATACCTGGTGAGCTGGCTGCGCCCTGCGTGGTGCGCATCGAGCCCGCCAGCAAAACGCGTTCCGCGCTGAAGCGCTCACATCCTGCCGAAGCGCGGCAGGCTGCGCCCGCCGTGTTCGAAAAAGCCCACCCGCACCCGTACGCCTATGCCCAGCCCCGGCGCGCCGTGCGCCATCAGGGGGCGCGCCCGTGCAGCGGCAACTGGAGAGGGAGCGGCATTTCAGGTAGAGTTTGGTCTTTCACATACAATAAACTTTTTTCCCCCATGTGAAAACTCCAAGTTTCAGTTTCCGCGTCGGCGCAGCCGGCATATAGTGCGTAACTGCAGCGCCCCATCGGGCGAATAGCGGGTCAGTCCTTCCAACATTCATACAACGAGGCAAGCAGCATGACACAGATGATGCAGGACAAGGTGGTGGTGGTAACCGGCTCCGGCGGCGGCATCGGTCGGGAGTTTGCGTTGCTGATGGCGGCCGAGGGCGCCAAGGTGGTGGTGAACGACATCGGCGCTTCGGTCAGCGGCGAAGGCAAGGACGCCGCCCCGGCGCAGCAAGTCGTGGACGAAATCCACGCCAAGGGCGGCCAGGCGGTGGCCAACACCGACAGCGTCGCCACCTGGATGGGCGCCAACGCCATTATCAAGGCTGCGATCGACAATTTCGGCCGCATCGACTGCGTCGTCAACAACGCCGGCATCCTGCGCGACCGCATGTTCTTCAAAATGAACCCGGAGGAATGGGGCGCGGTGATCGACGTGCACCTGAACGGCACGTTCTATGTCAGCCGCGCCGCCGCCACCTATTTCAAGGAGCAGGAGTCGGGCGCCTACGTGCACATGACTTCCACCTCCGGTCTGATAGGCAACATCGGCCAGGCCAATTACGGCGCGGCCAAACTCGGCATCACTGCGCTCTCCAAAATGATCGCCATGGACATGGCGCGCTACCACGTGCGCTCCAACTGCATCGCGCCTTTCGCCTGGAGCCGGATGATAGGCTCCATCCCCGCCGACACGCCCGAAGCCAAGGCGCGCGTGGACAAACTCAAGACCATGGAAGCGGCCAAGATCGCGCCGATGGCGGTATATCTCGGCAGCGATGCGGCCAAGGACGTCAGCGGCCAGGTGTTCGCGGTGCGCGCGAACGAAATCTTCCTGATGAGCCAGCCGCGCCCCCTGCGCTCGGTGCAGCGCGACGGCGGCTGGACCGCGCGCAGCATCGCCGAGCATGCGATCCCGGCGATGCGGGCGGGTTTCTACGGCCTGGACCGCTCGCAGGACGTGTTCAACTGGGATCCGGTTTAAGCGCTGGAAGCCGCAGCGTCTCTATCAAATGCGTGCCACGGAACAACCATGCCCATCGATTACGACAAAATAAAGAACTGGCCCTTCCCCGAGGTGGAGCAGACTTACACCGAGAAGGACAGCATCCTCTACGCGCTGGGCGTGGGCTACGGCCACGATCCGATGGACGAAGCGCAACTGCAGTTCGTCTACGAGAAAAACCTGAAGGCGGTACCAACCATGCCGGTGGTGCTGGGCTATCCGGGCTTCTGGGTCAAGGATCCGGCGAGCGGCATCGACTGGGTGAAAATCGTCCACGGCGAGCAGTCGCTGCTGATTCACCGGCCCATACCCGCGGCCGGCACGGTGATCGGCCGCACGCGCATCAAAGCCCTGGTCGACAAAGGCAAGGACAAGGGCGCGCTGCTGATCCAGGAGAGGAGCATCGTCGACAAGGCGAGCGGCGCGCTGCTGGCGACGCTGGACCACACCACCTTCTGCCGCGGCGACGGCGGTTTCGGCAAAGGCGACGCTGCCCCGCCGCCGCCCCCGGCCGTGCCGGAGGGCGCCCCGGATGCAAGCTGCGACCTGCCCACCCTGCCGCAGGCGGCGCTGATCTATCGCCTGTGCGCCGATCCCAACCCGCTGCACGCCGAGCCGGCGGTGGCCAAGGCCGCCGGCTTTCCGCGTCCCATCCTGCACGGCCTGTGCAGTTACGGCGTGGCCGGTCACGCGATCCTGAAG
>JBQMQE010000226.1:0-7539 GCA_052172655.1 Burkholderiales bacterium | reverse complement strand
GGAAGGGGCCCTTCCCTTCCTTAGCCCCCCTTTTGGATTCCCCAACTTATGCCTTGCGTTCGATCTTGATGACCTGAAAAACGCCGGCGCTGTCAAGATAACCCTTTGCCTCGACCGCCAGGGCTGCGCCGGCGACAAATCCGCCGTGCTCGCTTGACCAGTTGGCCGCGCCCAGATTCGCGTTCAAGCTGCTGCCGGTACTGACGGCGATCGAGCAACTGCCGGGGTAATTTCTGCAAGTCAGCGTGCCATACACCTCGAAGCTGCTGCCCCCGCTCGAGCGCTTGTCATCGCTGCCCGATTTGTCATCAACTACTGCGCTGGCGGCACTCGTATCGTTCGATTTGACATCGGCGCCGGAGCTGCCGCCGCTTGAACTGCCCGCGGTGACGCCTTTGAGGTCGACCTTGCTCGCAAGCAGTGCGCCGTTGTCCAGAACGCCCTTCACTTCCACGTACATGCTGTCGGCGAGCGTGCTGTAGCCGTGCTCATAGCGGGTGGCGCTGTCGACTTTGACCGTTACGCCCTGTACCGTGAATGTGTCGCTGCCGGACGTGTAACCGGAAATCGTTCCATAGAGTTCCTGGCGATAGCTAACGGGTACGCTTGCGCCGCCGGACTGCGCAGTGTAGGTAGTTTCCCTGCCCTCGAATTCAAGTTTGCCGGCGATCAAAGTACCGTTGCTGAGCGGCCCCCGCACTTCGACCACTTGGCCTTTGACGGGCATGCCGTTCGGCATCGCGGCATGAGCGAGATCCACGCTCGTTCCGGATACGACGATGCTGTTGCCGCTGACGCTGTCCACGACTCCCTTCAGTTTGACCGCGACGCCGGTCGACGCCGTCGTCGAAGATGATTCCGCCAGCAGCGACGAAGGGCTGAGCACCAGCACCTTGGCCGCAGTCACCGCGGCAGCATCCGCGATGGCGCCGGCAAGTACGCGTACGCTGCTTCCGACCGCGATCGCGGCCCCGGCCGGCAGGACGTCAGCGGCTCTGTAGTTGACGGTGATCGTTCCGTTGTCGCCATTTAACAGCGTAAAGCTGTTGGCGGCGCTCGACGCTACGATGCCCCGCAGCGAAACCGGGTGCGTCGACGCCTTCGGGTAGCTGGTCGCGAGAGCGGACTGGGAGGCATACGCTTCCACGCGCGTAGCCAGAAAGGTCCCGTCGCTTTGAGGCAGGCCGTACACCTCCACCCAGCTTGAGGTGCTCAGGTCGGAAAGTCCGGTTGCCCCCTGAAACACGGTAGTTGTCGCATCGACCTTGATGCTCTGGCCGCTGACGACCAATGTATTCGCGGCAGTATCGATCGCGCTCACTGGTCCGCGAATTCCGCCGTCCAGACGAATCGTGCCGGCGGTGCCGCTGCCCTGCGCTTCATCGGCGGAACCTTCGACGGAAACAGTCATCCCCAGCTTGATTTGGTCGGGATAGGACGCAGCACCGTACGGATCATCGGATTCGTGAACTTTCGCGCCTATGGTTTCGAAGCGAACTCCATTGACGACGATGGAGCCCAGCCCGGTTACCGGGCCGGAATACAGGACGCTGCCTGAGCTCGCGGCCACGGCATTGGTGACACCGGTGTTTGTCGCGGTGTCACCACCACCGCCCCCGCCTCCGCCTCCGCAGGCAGTGAGCAGGGTCAGGGAAATCAATGCGAGGGAACTCGCTTGGAACGCAAACTTGCATTTGAACAGCAGGCTTCCGGCTGCAGGTGACGACATGACAAGGCTCCTTTGATTTGATCGGAGCCGCTAATTTAGCGAGTCAAGCTTAAGGAAAAATTATGTGCGTTCTTCATGGTGCTTAAGGATGCACCGACGCGACGCAATCGGACCATGCTCCCGGAGCGCTTGCAAACGCGGCGTTAGTCCCGCATTGCCGCCGACACTTGCGGCGCGAGCGCTTGCCTGCTCATCGCAGCTTGAATCGGACCGTGACCGACAAGCCTCTGCCCTGCTCGCCGTCGCCCAGACTGACGCTTGCGCCATGCAGTTCGGCGATGCGCTTCACTATCGAGAGCCCGAGACCGCTGCCGAATTCCTCGGTGCCCAGAATGCGGTAGAAACGTTGCCCGACCTTGCCGCGCTCGTCCGCGGGAATGCCCGGCCCCGCGTCGGTCACGCTGAGCGTCGCGGTGTTCTTGTCGCGCCCCGCGCGCACCTGCACGCTGCCGCCCTCCGGGCTGTAGCGGATGGCGTTGTCGATGAGGTTGCGCAGCAGGACGGCGATGAGTCCGGCGTGCCCTGCCACCGGTACTGCGTCACCTTCAGCGAGCTCGATTTCGACCTTCTTCGACAAGGCGTAGGGCGCCAGTTCGGCAACTGCGGCGCTGGCCAGGGCCTGCAGGTCGCAGGCTTCGGCCTTGCTCCCGGGCTCGTCCGGATCGAGGCGGGCGAGCGTCAGCAGTTGCTGCACCAGGTGGGTGGCGCGATCGCAGCCCGCGATCACGTTGTCCAGCGCGTGCTTGCGCTCGGCGTCGCCCGCGGCTGCGCGCGCCACCTGTGCTTGGGTCTTCAAGCCGGCCAGCGGCGTGCGCAGCTCGTGCGACGCGTCGGCGGTGAAGCGCCGTTCGTTTTCGATCAGTTGCGCCACGCGCCCGAACAGCCGGTTCAGATTCTCGACCAAGGGCATGACTTCCGCAGGGGTTGCACCGGCGTCGAGCACGCCCAGGTTGCCCGGATCGCGCTCGGCCACCTGCCGCCCCAGCCTGGCCAGCGGCCGCAGCGCGCGCGCGACATTGAGCCAGACCAGCAGTCCGAGCAGGGGCAGGGCGAACAGCAGCGGCAGCAGCAGATTCTTCGCCAGACCGACGGCGATCTCGTCGCGCGTTTCGTAGCGCTCGCCGACTTGCACCAGATAGTGCCGCTCGCCATCCCAGGCGCTGAATACGCGCCAGCGCTCGCCCTTGATGCGCGCATCGCTGAAGCCTTCGTCCTGCGCCGAAAGTCGCTCGTCGGGCGCGCTGGCCGAATGCATGCGCAGGGTCTTGCCGTTCTTCCATATCTGGATCGCTACGCTGCGCGCGCGCTTGTGCAGTTGCGCCATGTGCTCGGTATCTATCTCCCCCGCCTCATCGCCCGTCTGCGCCAACAGCAAGGCCACCGACTGCGCCAGGTGCGCATCGAGCAGTTCGTCGAGCTCGTGGCGCGCATCGAAATAGCTGTACACCACCGTCGCCAGCCAGACGAGCGCGATGCTGGCCAGCAGCGCAACGAGCAGGCGCCGCTTGAGCGAGTAGGTAGCCTGCGCGGAGTTCATTTGAATATGAGGGGATCCCTCCCCTCATGCTCCCCTATATTTGCCGCTGCAAAATGCATTTTGCGGCGGGTTCCTGGTCATGGCGCCTCGCGCGGCAGCAAATAGCCGACGCCGCGCACCGTGCGCACCAGCTCCGGCGCGAGTTTGCGCCGCAGGTGATGCACGTGGACCTCGATCGCGTTGCTCTCTATTTCCTCGCCCCAGGAATACAGCCTTTGCGCCAACTGCTCGCGCGACAGCACCCTGCCGGCGTTGAGCATCAGCTCCTGCAGCAGTGCGAACTCGCGCACGGAAAGCTCGACCGGCTGGCCGCGGAAGCGCACGCAACGCGCTGCCGGGTCGAGCTCGATTTCGCCCACGCGCAGCTCGGGCGCGGCTTCGCCGCGCGAGCGCCGCACCAGCGCGCGCAGGCGCGCCGCGAGCTCGTGCAGATCGAAGGGCTTGACCAGGTAGTCGTCGGCGCCGCTATCCAGGCCCTTGATGCGGTCTTCGACGCGGTCGCGCGCGGTCAGGATCAGCACCGGCACCTTGTCGCCGCCGCGGCGCAGCCGCGCGAGCAGGTCCAGGCCAGAGAGCCGCGGCAGGCCCAGGTCGAGAACCACGCCGGCGTACTCGCCGGTCTTGAGCGCCAGTTCCGCGGCGACGCCGTCCTTGACCCAGTCGACAGTGAAACCCGACTGCGCCAGGCCCGCCTGCACGCCGTCGCCGAGCAGCTTGTCGTCCTCGACCAGCAATATGCGCATGCCTATACCATTGCCCTCGTCAGCCGCGTTCGCCCTGTGCCTGTTGCGCCACGGCGGCCGCCAGGGGCAGGTCTGTCACCGCGGGCAGCAGGCCGGCGCTGCCGGCCCAGAACCCCACGGTCGCAAGTAGCACAAGGGCCGCGACCAGCCGGTGTTTGCTGCGTATGCCCTCGCCGGCGCGGCCTTTCTTGTAGCCATTCAACATGGCGGCAACCAGGTTCTCCCGATGGATCAGACTGCTGACGATGACTGCGCCGATGTGGATCACTACCAAGCCTAGCATCGCATTGGCCGCGCCTTCGTGCAACTGCGCCAGCCATTCGCCGCCGATTTCATTGTAGGCGCCGTAACCGGTGACGCCGGCGAGCACTGCCAGCGCGAGGATGGCGTAAATCGCCAGGCTGCCGGCAGGATTGTGCCCGACATGGTGCTGCGGCGCGCGCGTGAACAGCGACTTGAAATACTCCCATACCCGCCTCAGGTCGATCGGAAACGAGCTGAAGCGCGCATAGCGCGTGCCGATCACGCCCCAAAGGAAGCGAAACACCACCAGACCCAGCATCGTGTAGCCGAGCACCACGTGAATGTCGCGATAACGCTCGGACTCGGCGGTGAGGAAGGCGCCGAGGAAGGACGCCGCCAGCAGCCAGTGAAACAGCCGGGTCGGCAGGTCCCATACCAGAATGCGCTGTTTGTTCATCGCAGTCTCCATTTATCGCGGAATGCGCACCGCGTCTTCGTCGAAATTGCCGCGCTCGGCGCCGGCGTGGCAGGCGCCGCAATTGGCGGCGGTCTTGACCCGCGGGTTTTTCCAGGCGGCTGGCGCCACTTCGTCGTGCTTGCGCTTGAACCAGGGCGTATCGCTGATGCGCAGCGTGCCGCTGTCGATGCCGCGCTTCCTCCCCTGGCCGGCATTGCGCTCCAGGAAGGCGCCGATTTCGGCCGCAGTGGCGGCATCGACGCTGGCGTCGGTGCCGAAATGCCGGTCCAGGCCGGCCATCATGCGGCGCCACGCCGGCGCGGGCAGCAGCTTCGGCGGATACGCCAAATGGCAACTGCCGCACTCGGCTTTCCATGTCGCATTGGTGGCTGAGTATCCAAACCCTTCGGACTCCGCCATCGCTTCGCCAACCAGCAGGCCGAACGCAAACAGCAGCGACACCGCCCAGACGACTACATCGAAAATTCTTAGATTGATGGTCTTGTTCATTCTGGTCTCCTATTTCGCGAGCGACATGAGATAGGCCAGCACATCGCCCTTCTCCGCGGCGGTGCAGACACGGCCGAGCACGTCGTTGCAGTTGCGCTTGAACCACTTTTCGACCTTCGCCGCATCGGTGAACCGCTGCGGATTCGCCGCCGGCGCCATGGGCGCGATCTGCTTGCCGGTCTTGACGTGCTTGCCCTGCTTCGCCGGCGCGGCCGTATGGCAGGAAGTGCAGCTCCAATCGTTGCCGTGCGTAGCGCCGAAGAAACGCTGCCCGCGCTCGGCCGAAAAACCACTGAATCCGGGTGTGCCGGCGCGGGCCTCGGCTTCAAGGTTTTTTTGAATTTCCGCCGGCGTCGCGGCGGCGGCCGTCAACCCCGCCAACCCCAGCGCGCCTGCCAGCAATACCGCGGCTATCGATCTGAACGTATGCATGCTGCCTCCATCGGTGATGAACGATGGAGTGCACTGTAGCGGGCGAACCTTAAGGGATCATTATTGCGGCGAGCGGCAGCGAAACCGGGAGAAGAACTCGGCGCAGTACGCCCTCACTCCCGCAGCAGATCGAGCAGCGCCGCGCCATAACGCTCGAGCTTGCGCGTGCCCACGCCCGAGATCCGGCCGAGCGCGTCCTCGCTCTGCGGACGCACGCGCGCAAGCTCGGCCAGGGTGGCGTCGTGGAACACGACATAGGCGGGTACGCCGTGTTCCTTCGCCACGCCCGCGCGCCACTCGCGCAGGCGCAGCCACAGCCGCTCGGCCACGGGTTCGAGTCCGGCCGCGGTCGAGCGCTTGGTCACCGCCTTGGGTTTGCCCGCCTGCGCCTGGCGCAGATACACCGTCTGCCCGCCGGTGAGCACCGCACGGCTCGCCTCGGCGAGCTTGAGCGAGCCATGGCCGGCGTGATCGACGGCCAGCAGGCCCTGCGCCACCAACTGGCGGAACACCGTGCGCCAGACCTTCTCGTCCAGCTCGCGGCCGATGCCGAAGGTGCTGAGGGCGCGGTGGCCCCACTGCAGCACGCGCTCCGTCTCCTTGCCCAGCAGCACGTCGATCAGATGCACCGCGCCGAAGCGCTGTCCGGTGCGATAGACGCAGGACAGCGCCTTTTGCGCCGCCACGGTGCCGTCCCAAACCTGCGGCGGCTCGAGGCAGACATCGCAATTGCCGCAGGGCGCCGAGGCCTCGTCGAAATAGGCCAGGAGGCGCACGCGGCGGCAGGTGCTGGCTTCGCACAGCCCGAGCAGCGCATCGAGCTTGGCCGCGGCGATGCGCTTGAACTGCGGCTCGGCGGTCGAGGCATCGATCATGCGCCGCTGGTTGACCACATCGCCCAGGCCGTAGGCCATCCAGGCGTCGGCCGGCAGCCCGTCGCGGCCGGCGCGGCCGGTTTCCTGGTAATAGCCCTCGACGCTCTTGGGCAGGTCCAGATGCGCGACGAAGCGCACGTCCGGCTTGTCTATGCCCATGCCGAAGGCGATGGTCGCCACCATGACGATGCCCTCTTCGCGCTGAAACCGCGCCTGGTGCAGGCTGCGCGTGGCGGCGTCCATGCCGGCGTGGTACGCAAGCGCGGCCACGCCCTGCTCGACCAGCCAGGCCGCGGTCTCCTCGACTTTACGCCGCGACAGGCAATAGACGATGCCGGCCTCCCCCGCATGCTCGGCGCGCAGGAACGCGAGCAATTGCGCCCGGGCGTTGGCTTTTTCGACAATGCGGTAGCGGATGTTCGGCCGGTCGAAGCTCGCCACGAACTGGCGCGCGCCCGCAAGGCCCAGGCGCTGCACGATCTCCTCGCGCGTGATGCGGTCGGCCGTGGCGGTGAGCGCGATGCGCGGCACAGCGGGAAAGCGCTCGTGCAGCAGAGCGAGCTGCATGTATTCCGGACGAAAGTCGTGGCCCCATTGCGACACGCAGTGCGCCTCGTCGATGGCGAACAGGGCGAGCTGCGCCGAGGCTTGCAGGCGCTCGAGCTGCTGCAGGAAACGCGGCATCAGCAGCCGCTCCGGTGCGACGTACAGCAGATCGTAGTCGCCATTGCTCAGGCCGCGCTCGACCGCTGCGGCGTCCGCGGCCGACAGCGACGAATTCAGGAACGCCGCCCTGACGCCGGCCTCGCGCAGTGCCGCCACCTGGTCCTGCATCAGCGCGATCAGCGGCGAGACGATGATGCCCGTACCCGGGCGCAGCAGCGCCGGAATCTGGTAGCACAGGGACTTGCCGCCGCCCGTGGGCATCAGCACCAGGCAGTCGCCGCCCGCGGCCACATGGCCCACGATCTCTTCCTGCGGGCCGCGGAACGCGGCGTAGCCGAACACCTCCT
>JBQMQE010000225.1:4894-7539 GCA_052172655.1 Burkholderiales bacterium | reverse complement strand
GCTGCACACGCCGCAACATCGGGTCCACCATACGACGCAAGATTTTGCGGTCGCGCCAATGCCGATTCGAGCAAGCCCTCATCGCGCAAACCCGCACTGCCGCCGTGCTCGGCGAGTTGTTCTTCGTGAATGGCGTGGACGACTGCTGCGTCGATCCAGACGAAGCGCATTACTTGGCCAATTCGCGCAATGCGTTGCGGCGGCGCTTCATGATCCCGCGAGCTGCGGTCATCTGCTTCTCGAACTCCGGGTCGTAGGCGGTAAGCCGAAATCCGCCCGGAGTTTCGGTCAGGAATACCGTATCGCCTTTCACCAGTTTGAGTTGTGCCAGCGCTTCCTTGGGCAGTACGACGCCTACGGAATTGCCAACCTGAGTCAGTTTGAGCGTGAACATGGTCTGCTCCAGTGTTATTACAAGCGTAATAATACAGGCGAACCAGGCGATGCGCAAGGCCGCAGCAATTACTAGAACCCGCGGAAGGCTTACATTAAGATGCCTGACATGCGCCACCATCTTGTACCTAGCCCTGTGAAATTCGGAGCGTTTGAAGCCACCATCCAGTGGCCACGCGGCGGCGTACATAGGCCGGCGGCCTGACGTGCCGCTTTCCTGGAACGAGATCAAGAGCCGCGCGCTCGCCTTTTCGCGCAAGTGGGAAGGGGAGACCTCCGAGCGGGCCGAGGCGCAAAGCTTCTGGAACGACTTCTTCGGCGTGTTCGGCATCGAGCGCCGCCGCGTCGCCATCTTCGAAAAACAGGTGAAGCTGGTGCGCGCGGGCGAACACCTGAAGCGCGGCCGCATCGACGCGTTCTGGAAGGGCATGCTCCTGATCGAGCACAAGAGCGCGGATGAGAACCTCGACCGCGCCTTCGACCAGGCGGGGGATTATTTCGAAGGATTGCCCGAGCGCGACCTGCCGCGCTATATCGTCGTTTCCGACTTCGCACGATTCCGTTTGTACGACCTGGAAGCCAATACCGTGGTCGAGTTCAGGCTGGCCGACCTGCACAAGTATGTCAAGCATTTCGGCTTCATCGCCGGCTATCGCACGCAGGAGATCAAGCCGCAGGACCCGGTCAACATCAAGGCGGCCGAGCAGATGGGACGGCTGCACGACCTGCTCAAGGCAGCGGGCTACGTCGGTCATCCGCTCGAAGTGCTGCTGGTGCGCCTGGTGTTCTGCCTGTTTGCCGACGACACCGGCATCTTCCCCAAGCAGAGCTTTCGCGACTGGCTGGAGCTACGCACTGCGGAAGACGGTTCCGACCTCGGGCCCAGGCTTGCCGAGCTGTTCCAGGTGCTCAACACAAAAAAGGAGGAGCGCCAGAAGAATCTCGACGAACAGGTTGAGGCCTTCGACTACATAAACGGCCAGCTCTTCGCCGAGGCGCTGCCGCTGGCTCAGTTCGACGCGAAAATGCGTGCGAGCCTGCTCGACTGCTATGCGCTCAACTGGGGCGCGGTGAGCCCGGCGATCTTCGGCGCCTTGTTTCAGAGCATCCTGGACGAAACAGCGCGCCGCAACCTTGGCGCGCATTACACCAGCGAAGAGAACATCCTCAAGCTCATCAAGCCGCTGTTCCTGGACGAGCTATGGGCCGAGTTCAATCGCATCAAAGGTAACAAGAACCGGCTGTTCGAATTCCACAAGAAGCTGCGCTCGTTGGTTTTTCTCGATCCGGCGTGCGGTTGCGGCAACTTTCTCGTCATCACCTACCGCGAACTGCGGCTGCTGGAGCTCGATATTCTTCGGGCGGTGCACAGCGGCCCGGGCTCCCGGTTCCTGAATATTCATCAGGAGATCACGCTCGACGTGGATCAGTTCTACGGCATCGAGATCGAGGAGTTCCCCGCTCAGATCGCGCGGGTCGCGCTGTGGCTGATCGACCACCAGATGAATGTCCGGGTGTCGGAGGAATTCGGGATGTACTTCGCCCGCATTCCGCTGGTCACCAGTCCGCATATCGTCAACGGCAACGCGCTGCGCCTGGATTGGAGGGAGGTGGTGCCGCCGGAGCAGTGCAGCTATGTGCTGGGTAACCCGCCGTTTGTCGGCGCGAAATTCCTGGCCGATGCGCAGCGTGCCGATGTAGCGCAGGTATTCGCCGGCATCGAGGGTGGCGGGCTGCTAGATTTCGTTGCGGCCTGGTACGTCAAGGCGGAAGCCTATATTCGCGACACGCAAGTTCAATGTGCCTTTGTTTCCACCAACAGCATCAGCCAGGGCGAGCAGGTTGGCGTGCTCTGGGGCTGGTTGCTCGCGCAGGGTATCCATATTCACTTCGCGCACCGCACTTTCCGGTGGAGCAACGAGGCGCGCGGCGTCGCGGCGGTGCATTGCGTGATCATCGGTTTCGGCGCGTTCGACGTCGGCAATAAGATCATCTACGAATACGACGATATCCGCGGTGAGCCGCACGCGGTCAAGGCCGCGAACATCAATCCGTATCTGGTGGATGCGGCCGACGTCGTGCTGCCGCGCCGGTCGCATCCCATCTGCAATGTTCCTGAGATTGGCATCGGTAACAAACCCGTCGATGGCGGCTACTACCTTTTTTCGCCAACAGAAAAAGCAGAATTTCTATTGAACGAGCCGGGCGCTAGCAGTTACTTCCGACGATGGATTGGCGCGAAGGAGCTTCTT
>JBQMQE010000225.1:0-4884 GCA_052172655.1 Burkholderiales bacterium | reverse complement strand
CGGCGTATGCCGCACGCGATGAAAGTCATTGACTCCGTGCGGCGCTATAGACTGGGTGAAATCCCAAATAAATCAGGATCACGGGAGGCCAAGGATAAGCCTGAGTCAACAAAGGTACTCGCAGTTGTCCCAACAAGGTTTCATGTAGAGAACTTGCCGATTGGAGAAGTACTTGTCTTGCCGCGACATTCATCCGAATCGCGGTCGATTATTCCGATGGGTTACTTTGGTCCCGATGTGCTTATCGGTGACGCTTGTCTGGTGCTAAACGGAGTCTCATTACTGCACTTCGGCGTGCTTTGCTCGAAAATGCATAATGCATGGAGCAGGTCTACTTGCGGACGAATAAAGAGCGATTTCCGCTACTCCGCTGAAATCGTTTACAACAATTTCCCGTGGCCGGATCAGGCGACAGACAAGCAAGTGAAAGCGATAGAAGTTGACGCACAAGGCGTGCTCGACGCGCGCGCCGAATTCCCGCGCGCCTCGCTCGCCGATCTGTACGACCCGCTGACCATGCCGCCGGCGCTGGTGAGAGCCCATCACAAGCTCGACGCGGCGGTGGACGCCGCTTACGGAAAACGCAATTTCAGGAACGACGCCGAGCGCGTGGCCTTCCTGTTCGAGCTCTACCGGAAATACACGAGCCTCCTGCCAGCCGCAGGGAAACCGGCGGCGAAGCGAAAAGCGGCAAAGAAACGCCCGGCGTAGCGGGCCAATCCGGCTGAACAATGGCTCTGCACCTGGCTTACGGTCATATCGCTGTGAGATTTTCTTCTGGCTCAAGCGCTGATGATGATGATGCGCAGCGCCTCAGCGGGTAGGACGATAGGCATGCCCTCGAAGGTGCCCATGGGAAGCAAATGTCGGCGATCGCCAGAAACGATGAGATCGGCACGGGCGGCCAATGCGCAGGCCAGCACCTGATCGTCGTCTGGATCGTCGAGAACGGTGGGCGCAATGGCCGCTGGTTGCACCAGCGCGGCCAGTTCCGCGTAGCGATCCACAATCTGTTCGATGCTTAGTCCTGAGGCCGCCAGTTTCTTCTCGAACTTGAGCCGAGCGAGGATGTCGGTCAGTTCGGCCAGCAGCGGGATGCTGGTAAAGAGGTTTACCCGCTTCTCGCGGCCAGCCTGCAACAGCAGCCGTGGCACGCCGCCCCACAATACTGCCGATGCGACGACGTTCGTATCGAGCACCAACCGCATCAACGCGCGGCCTTGCCTCGTCGTTCGGCGCGCATTGCCGCGATCTCGTCAGCCACTTCTTCCGGCGACATCGTTGCGGGTTCATCAACAGCGGCCATGCGATCCATCGCCGCAAATAGCTCATCGACGCGCTGCGTCTTGAGTTGTTCGCGCAACCACTTCTCCACCGCCGTTTGAGACAACAGCCCGGCACGTTGAGCTTCCTGTGCCAGTTGATCCGGCAACGTGATTTGTACGGTGGTCATGACAGCTCCTGATGGTTAGCACCGAAGACTGGGCGCCTAGACGGGATTATAGAAGCACTCGGCGTCGGAAGTCATCCGGGGTGCGGCGGCAGAAAATCGAAGCGGCGGGCAAGAAAGAAACGCCCGGCGTAACAGGCAAATTGGCTGGACAATAGCCCTGCGCCTGACTTTCGGGCACACCGCCCTAGGCTTGTCGTCTGGCCCTGTGCCAGCGCTGAATGATGATGCGCTTGCCGGTTATCCGGTAACTGATTACGTGGCCGATGTCGGGAACCGGATAGCGCCGAACGCCAGGCGCGGCGGTCGGTGTTCCCAGCAGCGGCATTGCCTGAATTGCCGCAAGAGACTATTCAACGCGCTGCGCAACCAGCCGTGCCGCTTGCTCGTCATCGCGGCTGACGTATTCCAGCGTTTCAAGGTACGCGGCCCGCGCGCTAGGCAGCCATTCAAGCGGCTTGGCGGCGTTGCGCTCTGGCATGGCGAGCAATGGTCGCGCGCGCTTCGTTCATAACTTGCTGGTGCGGCACGGTGCCGGAGCGGGTGATTTCAGCCTCGGCCATGCGCGCTGCCTGTACATCGTCTTCGCACTGCTCGAATCCGTCCATCAGCACGAAACGCAGCATGGATTGGGGGGTGCGTCCGGCTTCGCGGGCAAGCTTTACCAGGCGGCGTTGCTGCGCCTGCGTGAGAGTTGGTTGTTGCATGCGTTGCGCTCCTTCTGAATGCCAGTGTGAAAATTGTAGTACTAGGGCGTGCTGCGGCTGTATACAATTGGCGCTTTCTGGTTGCTCGATAGCTACCAATGAAACCGCCATTCGCGAATCGGTTGCGCGTTGGTGAATCGAAGATTATCGGATACCTGTTGATGGATTCTAGAACGTGATTCCGATGAACCTCGGCTGATTACGGCTCACCCTGTGTAGGAGGGACTATGATTACCGAACATGCTTCGATTGTTTTGACTGTGGACATTCCTGCGGCGGGCCTAGAGGCGGGCGATGTGGGCGTAGTCGTGCATGTGCACCGCAACGGCGAAGCTTACGAAGTCGAATTTATGACGCTGGACGGCTGCACGCTGACAATCCAAACCCTGGAATCCGGGCAGATTCGAGAGGCGGGAAGTTTGGATATTCCGCACGTTCGAGAGCGGGCTGCCGCTTAGGAATCCGCTTCTTGCCTGAGACGCGGCGGTGGACGCCGCCTACCATAAACGCAATTTCAGGAACGACGCCGAGCGCGTGGCGTTTCTGTTCGAACTCTACCAGAAATACACGAGTCTCTTGCCCGCTACTGCGATACCGACCGCGAAGCGAAAAGCGGGAACGAAACGCCCGTCGTAGCAGGCAAGCAGGCTGGAGAATGCCGCTGCGTCTGGCTTTCAGGGATTGAACAATTTCATTTGTCGTGGCGCTTTGCGGCAGAAGTCGGCGGTGCTAACATAATCGCGCTACATTCTTCTACGGAGTGCGCCATGCCATCCGCCGTTACAACGCCAAATTCAGCAAAGGCGAAGCCGCATATGGTCGCTGTTCATGCGGGCGAGTCGGTTGTCACTGTTCGCAAGGGCGACCGGACGACGCTGGCGGCGCTCGGTCGCAAGATCATGGCCGCCATGCGCCGACGCAAACGCAAGGCGGGCGTAGAAACGGCTTCGGAGGGAACGCGCGCGATCCGTGACGGACGTTGATGCGCTTCGTCCTCGACGCCAACGTCGCGCTCACCTGGTTCCTCGCCGAAGGCGAGGCGCAGACTGCGTATTCACTGCTTGTCCTGGAAGACGCGGTAGACGGCAATACCTGCGTTGTTCCCGGCCTCTGGCACGTCGAGGTCGCGGCACGGTTAATTCGAGCTCGACGCAATCGCAATGCTGCCTTTGGCCCCGCACGCATGGGGGACGCATTGCGCTTTCTCGGCGCGCTTGATCTGGAAACGCATCAATCGGCGCTCGCGGTAACAAATATCGCGGACCTTGCGATGCACTACCACTTGTCGGCTCACGACGCCGTGTATTTCCACCTGGCCAAATCGATAGATCTGCCCATTGCCAACTTCGATGGTGGCATTCGCGCCGCATGCCGGGCGCATGGCGTGCGACTCCTGCATCCGTCGGAATAGACCGGCCAACGAGCCGTCCGGGGTGCTGCAGCAGTAAAGCGAGTAACCAGCGCAAGGCGTGCACAATGCGCTACCGCGTACTCGAACAGCCGCGCATGTTCGAGCACTCGCAACACCTGCGCGCGCTCGGCCAGAGGGGGCAGCGCTCACGCACGGGCGCGACGACAAACGCGCCCCGCGGCTACAGGTCTTCGAACGCGTTCCATCATCCTTGTATATCAAAAGCCACCATTCGAATATGCGAGGATACTTTCAGCGCCATCGGATTGGCTGCGGTCCGGGTCGCCGCGGGCGCGTCCGCCATACCAGGGTCGCCAGGCAAAGACGTATGATATCGGAGGAACCTAATCTGCCGCCGTTCGTTTATAGGATGAGGTGATCGATGTGCTGGCCGCCGACGGCCCTGACGAAGACTGGGTAAGGCGCGCGCAAGCGGATGATCGGAAAGCGTTTTCCGAGCTGGTGCGGCGCCATCAGGATCGCGTATACCGCTATCTGCTGCGCATGCTCGGATCGCACGACGACGCGCTGGAGCTGACGCAGGAGGCGTTCGTCAAGGCCTGGCAGGCGCTGCCGCAGTGGCAGCCGGAGGCGCAGTTCCGCACCTGGCTGTTCCGCATCGCGAACAACACCGCGCTCGACGCCCTGCGGCGGCGCAAGCTGGTCGAATTCGTGCCGATCGAGGAGGGGTTCGACGCGCCAGGGTCCGGGCCCGATCCGGAGCGCCAGGCGCAGGCGACGCAGGAGGTGCGGCAACTGGAAACGAGCCTGAAGCAGTTGGCGCCGGAGCACCGGGAAGTACTGCTGTTACGCGAGGTGGAAGAAATGTCCTACGAAGAGGTCGGACGCGTGCTGTCGCTGACCGAGGGAACGGTGAAATCGCGGCTGGCGCGCGCGCGTGCCGCCCTGATCGAGATTCACGCGAGGAGCCGGCGATGAGCGCTGACGAAAAATGCCCGAGAACCGAGGGCCTCTCGGCCCTGGTCGACAATGAACTGGACGAGTCGGATCGGATCGCGCTCGATGCGCATGTCGCGGGCTGCGCGATCTGCGCGCCGGTGCTGGCCGAGTTCAGGCGCTTCCACGCCGGCTTTGCGGCATTGCCCGACACCGCGCCCGGCGTCGACTTCGCCGCGCTGGTGGACCGCCGCATCGGCGCCGCCGCCATCCCGAAGCCCAAGCCGAAACTGCAGCGCTGGCGCTGGTGGCAGGTCGCGCCGGCGGCGCTCGGCGGCGCGCTGTCGCTTTCGCTCGGCGTCTATCTCGGCAGTGCGCTGATGCTCGGAACGCAGGTCACGACGCAATCTGCGGCGCTG
>JBQMQE010000224.1:0-7558 GCA_052172655.1 Burkholderiales bacterium | reverse complement strand
GCGGCACTGGTAGATAAAACCTGGAATGCTGCCGGCAATGCTCTGAATGAAGTCGAGCTGATCGCGCAGACGGCCCGCAGAGCGGTGCTCATCGGTCACGTCCTGCACCACTCCCATCTCCACCAGCACCCCGCCTTCCACGGCAGCGCGCCGCGTGCGCGAACGCATCCAGCGCACCTCGCCATCGGGTCGGCGCCACCGGTATTCGACGTCGCCGGCGGGCTCGTCGGTGGGAGCCGAAGCGATCACATGGCGATCCTCTGGCAAAACTCCGCTGAGCGCACGCTCGGTGCCGATCCATTCCTGGCGCTCGAACCCGGCAATGTCGCACAGCCCCGGCGACCACAGCAGCACGGACTCGCCCTCGTCCCGGATCCGGCGCCAATAGCCGGTGCGCGCCATGCTCTCCATGGTTCCGAATACTTCGGTCTGCTCTTGCAGCTCGCGCCGGGTATCGTGAAGCACTGCTTCGGTGTCGGTCAGGGTGTAGCGCAGTTGTTCCAGCTCGGAAATATCCTGCACCGTCACCAAAATGCTGCCCAAACCAGTGCAATGCGCATGGATTTTCCAGGCCAGCACCAGACGCCCCTGCTCACGCAGCACATGCCGGCACGTCAGCGCCTCCCCCGTGCGCGCAACGGATTCCAGTTGCTCAACCACCAGCGTTCCGGCCAGTTGGACAAACACCTTGACCGCCGAGACGCCCGGCGACAGCGCGGCCCGCAGCCCCTGCATTTGGCGCGCGGCGGCGTTGGCCGACACCAGACACAGCTGCGCGCCGCGCAGACGAAATGCCAGCAGCGCAACAGGCACCGCATCAAGCGAAGCCTGCGGCGGCGGCGTGTCATCGGGCAGCGCAGAGCGCTTCGCCGGCTCACGAGCAGGGTCTTGAAGCACTGACGGGGTTTCGGTCACGCAAAAATCTCCCGCAAACAAGGCAAAGGCAGACGGCACGTCTTGCATGGAAACAAGCGTCGCAGATCAGACGCGGCACGTCGAACCATAGTATGTCAAAACGTAACGAATCGGCACCCGATAACCCTATGCAGGCCAAGCGTTGGGGCATTCCTGGAGCGCCTTGGCTCGATCAGGGACAATGCGAACCCCCAAGAAGGGACTCCCAGCAGGGCCAGCCTCAACCTGTCGCACCGCATGACCGACACACCTCACACCCCCATGATGCGACTAGAGCAATGGTGCATAGCCGAGCGTGCGTTGGCGTACTTTCTGAATTCTTGCCGCAGCCTCCCTAGTTGTCTTGCCTCCTTTTTTTTCCGCTTCCGCATGACAATTCCGGAATTTCGTGCAGCTTCATCTCGCGCCAAGAACTTACCTCTCAACCACAATGCCTTCCGCGCGCCCTCTGCCAAGGACATCAAGAAGAATCGCACACTGCTTTTCGGTGGGAATCTTCGCGGGGATCTGCATGGCTATCCTGAGAACTCCGGCCTCCTTTGGCGTGAGAAGCTCCTTTTCGAGCAGCGCCTGATGAAGGCGAGCCCACCCACCCGCGGGAACAGCCAGCACATGCCGCTGCGCTTCGATGCCGTTGTCGATCTTCTGGGTGTGCTTGGCAGATCTGACCTCCGCCGCCTGATCGTCGATCGAAAGGAGCTGAGCGTGGAACTCAGGAGGAAGCAGCTTCTCGACATCTTCAATGCGCGTCTGAATCCGCGTCCAACAAGCTTCCCTCTTGCACCATTCGGAGATATTCGAGATACCAACCGGCGGCCTGATGATGTCATCGTTCACCACTCCGGCTACGACGGCAATGGAGCTTTCAAGCACGGTATTGACGCCCTGTGCATTCCACATGCCCGGAAAGTCCACGCACGCCTTCCTTCGCTTTGCAAGTTCGCCGAGCATGGCCAGCGTGTAGGCCACTATGTTGGCCCGGTATCCGCCGTTGTACCAAGGCTGTGCAGACACGATCCGCTCGGTGGCGCGGAAGATGAGCCCGCGAGCAACTGCCCGCTTGAAATAGAACTCATTGAACCCGTCGGATGATTTTTCCCACTCGCCACCGATCCGGGTTGCGTATCGTGCAAAGTTCTTCTGGGAGCCCGAAAGCCTTCGTAGATTCCTTACAAGTCGCGCAACACGCTGAACTCCCGAAACAGCTTTACTGGCAGCGGCGAGGCTAGGCGCCAGATGATCGTCATGGGGCGGTCGCCTTCCGCAGACTCCATGAGCACTGGGCCACATGCGCGGTACACGTCGCCCTTGCGGACACGGACGAAGAGCTGGTACTTCCAGCCCTCTGGGGCGCTATGGAGATAGCGCCGGCCGGCGAGCGTATCTGGCCCGGCGCTGTTCTGGGTCTGCCAGTGGAATCGTTCGGCACTGATCGCGTAGTCGTGGTAAGCGATGCGATCGTGGTAACCCTCGCTCTTGTCCAGAGTAACGAAGAGTAGCTCCGTTCGCCGGGCAGGTAGGGCCAGCACACCCGCTTGGAAGGGGTTCCGTCGATTGGCAGTGAGCCAGCCCACCGCCGTCAACACCTCGCGAATGCCGTAGCTGGCGTGCAAGACGAGTGGTGTGTCCTCCATGCCTGGCAGGGGCATTGCTGGCAGAGTCGTTCGTGCCTGGAGCAATGCAGCGAGTTCGCGCAATTCGTCGGCGATGCCTTGTTGACCATGCAGCCGATCCACGAACGCCCCTGCACTGCCTTTCTGGTCATATCTGCCGTCAATCTGATACGCCAGCATCTGCACTGTGGTCGACGCTTTGCTGGCCTCCTGCCGTGCCTCTACCCAGTCGCGGGCCACGGATCCGATGGCATCCAGACGACACGAATCATCCACGTGCAGCAACCCAGCAAAGCGCCGGCTAAAGTACTCCTCCTCGGTCCCTGGTTCCGCGACGATCAAGCCGGCTTCGCGCTTCAGGTTGGTCCACCCGCTTCGCCCAGATCCGTTTGAAGCACGATACACATCTTCCAGTTCCAAGGCCTGGTCGTGGAGAAAGCCAGCGAGGCTGACCGAGGCGCGGCCGCGCAGTGCCACGTGGGCTTGCAGTTCGGTCTTCATGCGGCGCCAGTTTTGGGCTGTCAGTGTCCGCAACCCCTGCAGCACCTGCTCGCGCGTCTGGCGCTGCAGATGGATGTGGCAGCCCGGCGGCAGACTGCCAAAGCCGCTCTCGACACCTGACAACAGCTCGCGTCGCGACAGGCCGGTCAGGCTTGACAGCAAGCGGTCGAACCGAAAGTCGGCTCGGTGCTGACCGACGAAATCCAGCACCAGGCAACTCTCCTTGCCGGGCGCCAGCCGGAGTCCGCGCCCGATTTGCTGTTGGAACAGCACCGGGCTTTGCGTGGGCCGCAATAACAGCAGGGTATCCACAGCCGGGAGGTCCACCCCTTCGTTGTAGAGATCGACGGTGACCAGAGCGGATAACTCACCGCTGGCCAGGCGTTGCGGTGCGCGCCGGCGTTCTTCGGCAGGCGTTTCCCCGACGACGCAGGCTGCCGGCAAGCCCGCGCGATTGAGCCAATCAGCCATGAACTGCGCATGACTAATAGACACGCAGAAGACCAGGGCACGGCTGCGGCGGGCATCCGAAGCGAGCCGCCGCCACTCGTTCACCACCAGCCGTGCTCGGATGTCGTTGCCGGTCACGAGTTGGTCAATGGCGTCCCGCTCGCCCGGCCGGTTCCACGGCACGGACGAGAAATCGGTGGCATCGTCGCAGGCGTAGTACTCGAACGGGGCCAGCAGTTGCAGGTCCAGCGCATGCCACAGTCGCATCTCCACGGCAGGCGCGCCATCTGGGCGAGCGTCGAAGTACGGGGCGATTGGCTGGCCGTCGCTGCGCTCGGGCGTGGCGGTTAGACCCAGCAAGATTCGAGGGCTTATGTGGGTCACGAACGCTTGGAAGCGATCTGCGGCCAGCCGGTGGCATTCGTCCACCACCACGGTGTGCCAGTGCACGGTACCGAGCCGATTGACCAAGTTGCGGCTGGTGATGCTGTCGATTGTGGCAAAGAGGTGGTCATACCGCTCGGGCTCCTTGCCGCCCGCCAGCAGTTCGCCAAACTCCGGATCACGCAAGACTTCTCGGTAGGTTCGCAGCGCTTGGCGCAAGATTTCCTCGCGGTGGGCAACGAACAGCAGCCGAGGACGGCCGCCTTCGGCGGCGCATGTGCGGCGATAGTCGAATGCGGCCACAACGGTCTTACCAGTACCAGTAGCCGCCACGAGCAGGTTACGTCGCCGTCCATGCGCCCGCTCCGTGGTCAATTGCTCCAGCATGTCTTGCTGGTAAGTCTTGGGCTGCAGGTCGAAAAACGCCACTGTGACCGGCCCATCGCTACCGAAGGACTCCCGGCCCAAAGCCTCAGCCAGCGCCCGACGATGGCTCGGGTCGTTAGGGTCGTAGCGTTGGAACTCGCTGTCCGCCCACAGGGTTTCGAAGTGGGCGGCAGCGCGATCAAAGAGAGCCTGTTGAGCCCGCTGCGTCAGCTTCACTGTCCATTCGAGACCGCCGGTGAGCGCAGCGCCCGACAAATTGGCGCTGCCGACGTAGGCGGATCCGAATCCGCTGCGGCGATGGAACAACCAAGCCTTTGCATGCAGCCTGGTACGCCGGCCATCAAGCGACACGCGCACTTCGCAGTCGGGCAGTCGCGCCAGCTCATCCAAGGCACGCGCCTCCGTTGCACCGGTGTAGGTCGTGGTCAGGATGCGCAACCGAGTGGCCACATCGCCACGACCGCTTCGCGCCGTGATCCGTTGAAGCACGTCGTGCAGCTTGCGAACCCCGGACACGGTAATGAAACTCACCAATATATCCACTCGGTCTGCCGAAGCCAGCTCCTTGCGGATTTCCTGCAGGAGCGAGGGAGATCCCTTACCCGCGGTGAAAAGCCAGGGCACCGCCAGGCCGAGTTCTGGCGCCTCAGGGAACTGCCTGCCCCGCTGAATTGATCGCAGGACTTGCGGTGGCGTAGCGATCAGGTCAACAAGGTCCGTGGCTCCCGGTCGAGCCGCCTGCTGTCGCTGGCGCAACAACCCGAGCAAGGCGTTGACGATCTCGACCTGACGTGCGGCTGAGGCAAAGCCTTTGACCTCAGCGTCCTCGAGCGCATTTGAAAGTTGTCGGGTCAGAACGTCGAGCAGAAGCTCAAACCTCTCGCCGCCCAACGCAGCCACGTCGGCCCGTTCGAGGTCCAGATTGGAAATTAGCCGCTCAGTCAGCAGCAAGTCGTATCGGCCGTCCGGGAGCGTCACCATGTTCTTCCCATCAGTCAATACGAGACAGTATCTGCGCAATGATGTCACTGGCCTCGCGCTGCCGCAACGCCCTCGCCTCTCGCTGCTCAGGCTCATCGCCTTCGCCCAACTCAAACTTGGCCACCGCAACCGGACCGTCCTTACGATAACCCTCGGTCTCTCCAACCTGCGCAAATCGGACACGCAACAGGTCCAGCGCGTTTTTCACAACATCGCTGTGCTTGCCGTCAAGCGCTTGGCGAAACGCCCGCGCCACCGCATCAGCACCTCCAGCGGCATGCTCCAGGCAATAGATCAGGTCATGCGCATCCTTGCGCTCGAAACGCTGGTCGAACGCAAATGCCTTCAAGCATGAAAAGCTGATCAGGTTGGCATGCTTGATCTTTTCAACGGCGATCCCGTCGCCGCCCAGCAGTTCTGCCTCGATCTCGGTGACTTCATACAGGTCGAACACGATCGACGAGTGGGGAATGTTGATGGCCGAGATCGTCCCGCTGGTCGGCAACGGTTGCACCCGGCCTCCAGCGATCTCCGGCGCGTCCGCCAGAAACTCGAGCACCATGAGCGCTCCATGCTCGGTGCGGGCCTGCCAACGCCAGGAAAGCTTTTGCTGCCTGTCGTTCTCGGCACGCTCGAAGCCCATCTTCTTCAGATTCTCTTCGAGCGTGTGATAAGCGTCCGTGTTGGCCAGAATCTGCAGATCGATCACGATGTCGACGTCCATCGTGCCTGCGTGTGCCGGCACGACAGGAGGCCGTGCCTTCACCAGATAACGTGGTGTGAGCCCGCCGACCAGGTAGACCGAGTCCTTCCATGGCCCCAACCCGCGCAGCAGCGTCACGAGGACACGTTCACAGTCACTGGTGTACTGATCGCTGTAGCCATCGAACGTTGCGGGCTTGGCCATCAGAAACCCATCATTTCCCGCCGCAAGTGCTCAGCCATCTCTTTGGCACGACCTTCCCCCCGCAACAGGTCGAGGTAGACCTGCACTGGGCTCGCCAACCATACGCCATCAACCTGCTCACGGAACAACAGTTCTCCCGTGGATTTGGTCTCGATGATGGCGAGGTTCGCGCCCTCGGTGACGACACGGGCATCGAGTTCCGCCAGCGCGGCGTCGGCACCCGTTCCTGGCAACAGCCGCGTGCGCACCTGCGAAATACCGGACAGAAACGGTGCAAAGCGCTGCGCGGCGGCCTCGTAGCTCACCGCATAGCCGACCTCATGCGCAGCGAGGACTTCGCCCAGACGCTGCAGCAAGGCATCGGATTTCAGACCGGGCACGTAATAGCGGCGCAGTACTGGCGCGGTTGATCCACCGAGCTGCCGGGCCCACGCGTCAAGCAACTCACCTGGCTCGCGCAGGTGGCGCTCCTTGCCCGGCCCCTGCCCGCGAGACTCGAGCCAATCGAACCGCTCCAGTTCGCCCAGTACATCGGAAACGGTGGACGGCGCGACCTGCGCCCGTTCTGCCACCTCAGTAACGCCGAACCAGTCCTGATGATGAATAAGCAGCGCCTGCAGCACCTGCGCGCGGCGCCCGGAAAACAGCGACCGCACCGATTTCTCAAGCCTCTTCGGTGGCGGTCTGTCGATGTACACGTAGGCCCCCGAGGCCGCGAGGAACAGGCTACCGCCACTGTCGTAGTAGCCAACGCGCTCCGACTTGAGCAAGTCCTTCGCGCCCGGAGAAAGGGACTCGGCAACCAGCAGAAGCTGAACCTCGGGCGGGGATGCCTGACGCAGCGCCTTGAACTGCCACAGCACTTGGCGCACGTCCCGGGGATACGCGGTCTTTTTTACCTCGACCAGCAGGACGATCGCCTTTCCGGCGACGTCAAGATGAATCTCGGCATCGACTTTGCAGGACACCGTCGGGGTTGCCTCCCGCACATCCATCTCGGCGCGCACCTCCGGCAGCTCCCGGAGTGCTTCCAGGAACCGCTCCAACAGAGCTCGTTCAGCGACGGTCAATTCAGTCATGATACTGGTTATTCCCTGCCCAGCGAATAATAGCATTATATCGAATATTTGATAAATAATTAACTTTCGCTGTTCAGCGAATCACCGGTTTTTCGAACCGCCTCTGCAGAACATCGCGCACGACCTAATCCAGCTCATGCTTGGACGCTCCATCATTTGGACAGGCGCGCAGTCTTCCCAGAGCGCAGGAGTCTGTCTGGGAGGGCTGGCAAAATACACTGAGAATGCCCAGATTTGTCCCAATCCGATCCGGTGGTTGAACTCAATTTATCGATTTATATGGACAAATTTGATTCTCCGGTTCACACCCCCATGATGCAGCAGTACCTCGCCCTCAAGGC
>JBQMQE010000223.1:0-7626 GCA_052172655.1 Burkholderiales bacterium | reverse complement strand
TGGGCCGGGCCGACCAGCGCTCCTTGTCGGTCGGATTCAGCGGGAAATGCATGAAGCCGTCGGGGCCGGGCTGCGCGCTCTCCAGCCGCTGCGCCATCGGTCGCGCCAGCCGTACGGTGGTGCCGATGGTGCCGCCGGGGACTTCCAGCGCGCCGACCAGCGTGGCGAGAACGGTGCGGGCCCAGCAGCACTCGAAGCCGCCCCAGCCGTTGTTCACCGTCTTGCCCAGGCTCACCGACACCGGCCGGTAGGGCATGGTCTTGCCTTCGATTTCGATGGTCGCCCCGACCTCGGCGTGATCGAGGAATTCGTTGGCGATGCGGCGCATGGTGGCTGCGGGCACGTCGCAAATGCCGGCTGCCCACTCGGGCGAATACTCCTTCACGTGCGCAACCAGCTTGGTGAAAGAAGGCGTGCCTTCCAAACTGCCCTGGGCGAGCAATTCGGCATCGGCGCCGATCTCCACCGCGTCACAGACGAAGCTGCCTTCCAGCGCCGGGTCGCAGCCGGGGGTGTCGAAAGTCACTGCGGCATTGCGGGTCAGATCCCAGAGCAGGGGCTTGCGCGTCGCCGCATCGCGCAGGTAAAACCCGTTCGCGCCGACCAGGTAAGGGGAATTCGTGTGCTGCTTCAGGAATGGCAGGTCGAGCCGCTCGCGCGCGGCCTCGTGCAGCAGCACGTGCACCAGCGCATACAGGAAAGCCGGATCGGTCTTGGGCTTGATCGGCACCCATTCGGCCGAGCACGCGCCGGTGACCGACAAATGCGGTTCGACCTGCACCCGTTTCATGCCGCGCTCGCGCGCATTGGCGTGGCGCCACACGCCGACCACGCCGCCGGACGCCTCCACGTTGGCGCCGCAGGAAATCACGTAATTGCACATCGGCGTGTCCGGGCACACGGTGAACGCGCGGTGCCAGAATTCGCCGTACAGGTGCTCGGAATGGGTGCATTTCACCCCCTGCCCCGAGCCGAAGCCCATATCGACCGGCCCCCAGGCGGCGAGGAACGCGGGGAACGTGCCCATGTAGGACTGCGGCGTGCCGCCGCCGCCGAAATTCGCGGCGACCTTGGGGTAGCCGGATTCGTCGAGCAGGCCGGCCTGCATCACGGAACGAAGTTTGGCGGCGATGGTGTCGAGCGCCTCGTCCCAGGAAATCGGGACGAAACGCGGATCCTCGTTTCTCCCCTTGTTCGGATTGGTGCGGCGCATCGGCGTCAGCACGCGGTTCGGATTGTAGGTCTTCTGCACCAGGCCGTAGGCCTTGACGCACACCTTGCCGCCGCCCGGATGCACGCCGCAGGCGGCAAAGTTCGGCTCCACTTCGGTGGCCACGCCGTCCACGACTTTCACCGTAAGCAGGTCCGGCCCCGCCACGCACTGGTAGCAGTAGGTCGCGCGCTTTCCCGACGTGGCGAGCGGCGCTCCTGCTTGCTCCGGCGCGTTCACCGCGGCGCCGCCTTGCGTGCTTCGGCCACCGTCCCGCCTACACTCTCGGTCAGACTTAAGTGCATGGCCTTTTCCCCTCTAGATTGCGGCATCAGGTCGCCGCGCCGAATGCGCACGGGACCTTGCCTGAATGTTGGTTCAGCCGATCAAATCATAGACTGCGCCGCGCGCACAGTGCTTGCCAAATACGCCTCCATACCACACATATTTAGCATATAATTTTGCATATTCGCACGCCTTGAGGCATTTAATGCCGGATTTCAAGCTCGACCGCACGGACCGAAAAATCCTGGAGATTTTGCAAAAAGAAGGCCGGCTGAGCAACCTCGAACTCGCCGAGCGCGTCGCGCTCTCGCCCTCGCCCTGCCTGCGCCGGTTGAAGCGCCTGGAGGAAAGCGGCGTGATCCGCCAATACGTGGCGCTGGTCGATTCGCTCAAGGTCGGACTCGGCCTGCTCGCCTACGTTTCCGTGAAACTGGAAAAGCGCGGCGAAGGCGCGGTCAAGGCGTTCGCCCGCGCCGTGCAGAACTGGCAGGAGGTGGTGGCCTGTTACTCCATGACCGGCGATCTGGATTATCTGTTGCGGGTGCATGTGGAGGACCTGGAGCATTACTCGCGCTTTGTCATGAATTCGCTGCTCAAGCATCCGGGAATCACCGAGGTGAAGTCCAGCTTTGCGCTGGAGCGGGTGAAGGACACGACAGCGCTGCCGCTGACGCATCTGGTCTAGCCGGCTAGAGCCCAAGGTAGGCCTCCTTCACCTGTTCGTCTTCGAGCAGCGCGGCGCCGCTGCCGGAGAGCACCACGCGGCCGGTCTCGAGCACGTAGGCGCGGTCGGCCACGGCCAGGGCCGCGCGCGCGTTCTGGTCAACGAGGAAGATCGTGGTCGAAGCCGACTTCAGCGCACGCACGCAGGCGAAAATCTCCTCCACCAGCTTGGGCGCGAGCCCCATGCTCGGCTCGTCGAGCAACAGCAACCTCGGCAAAGCCATCAGCCCGCGTCCCATGGCGAGCATCTGCTGCTGGCCGCCGGACAGCGTCCCCGCCGGCTCCCGGCGCTTTTGCTTGAGCACCGGGAACATGGCGTACACCCGCTCGATTCCGTGCGCGGCTTCCACGCTGCTGCGCAGGTATGCGCCCAGACGCAGATTGTCCTCGACCGACAGCGGTCCGAACACCTGCCGCCCCTCCGGCACCTGCACGATGCCCAGGCGCACGCGCCTGTTCGGGGCGGCGGCGGTGATGTCAGCGCCCTCGAAGCGCACCCGCCCCGCGCTCACCGGCTGCACCCCCGAGAGCGCGCGCAGCAGCGTCGTCTTGCCGGCGCCGTTCGCGCCCACCAGCGCCACCAATTCCCCCTCCCCGACGTGCAGGTCGATGCCCCTCAGCGCCGGGATGCGCCCGTAGTGGCTGTCCAGTCCCTCGACTTCGAGCATCATCGATGCATCTCCGCCGCCACCGCCACCGCACGCGCGATGTCGTCCGCGTAAGCGCCGTCGTGCGCAACCGCGCTGCCGAGATAGGCTTCGATCACTTTCGGGTCGTTGCGCACCGCGAGCGCCGGGCCCTCCGCGAGCTTGCGCCCGTAGTCGAGCACCAGAATGTGGTCGGACACGCCCATCACCAGCCGCATGTTGTGCTCCACCAGCACCACGGTGACACCGCGTCCGGTGAGTCTGCCGATCAGGTCGTCCAACTCGAGCGCCTCAGTCGGATTGAGCCCGGCGGCGGGCTCGTCGAGCAGCATCAGCTTCGGCCTGGTGGCGAGAGCGCGCGCGATCTCGAGGCGCTTCAAGGCGCCGTAGGGCATCGCGTCGGCGCCCGCCGACAGATAGTCCTGCAGGCCGACGTAGCGCAGCAATTCGGCCGCCTCCTCACGGCAGGCACGCTCGGCGCGCGCAAGACGCGGTGTTCGCAGCAGCGCCGCCGCGAGCCCGCAGCGCTCCTGCATGTAGCGCCCCACCATCACGTTCTCGAGCGCGCTCATGTTGAAGAACACCTGCAGGTTCTGGAACGTGCGCGCGATGCCGTGGCTTGCATACTCGTACGGCGCGCGCCCGGTCAGGTCGTGCTCGCCGAAAACGATGCTCCCGGCCGACGGCTTGTAGACGCCGGTGAGCAGATTGAGCAAGGTGGTCTTGCCGGCGCCGTTGGGGCCGATGATCGAGTACACCGCGCCGGGCCGGATGTCGAAGCTCAAATCCTCGACCGCGTTCACGCCGCCGAACTTCTTCGACAGGCCCTCGACATGGAGCAGGTTCACGCCCTCCGCTCCCCGTCGCCTGCGACCGGCTTGCGCCGCGCCCCGAACAGCCGCGCCGCGCTCGGCACCACGCCGCGCGGCAGGAAGATCATGGTGCCCATCATCACCGCGCCGAACACCATCATTTCGTAGTCCTCGAACACCGTCAGCAACTGCGGCAAGGTGGTCAGCACGGCTGCCCCGACCACCGCACCGAAGGTCGAGGCCATGCCGCCGAACACCACCATGGTGACCAGTTCGATCGAGTGCAGGAATGCAGCCTTGCCCGGCGTGATGAAGCCGGAGTAATGCGCGGCCAGGCTGCCGGCGACGGAAGCGAACACGGCCGAGATCACGAACACCATCAACTTGTGCTCGGCGGCGTTGATCCCGACCACCTCGGCGCCAACCTCCGAACTATGCAAGGCGCGCAGCGCCCGCCCCGCCGGGGACTCGATCAGGTTCAGCGCGAGCCAGACGGCGAGGAGCAGCAGGCCGCCGACGACCCAGTACCAGACACGTTCTCCCTGCAGCACGAAGCCGCCGATGCTGAGCGGCACCACCGAGATCCCGTCCGGACCGCCGGTGAATTTGTCCTCGGTGGTGATGACCATGAAAATGATGATCCCCAGGCCTAGCGTGGCCATGGCGAGATAGTGCCCTTTCAGCCGCAGGATGGGCCGTCCGACGAGGTAGGCGAGTGCAGCCACCGCGAGCGTGGTGGTGAGCATCGCGGCTAGCGGCGGCCAGCCGTAGCGCGAGGCGAGGATGGCCGAGCCGTAGGCGCCCGCGCCAAAGAAGCCCGCATGACCCAGGCTGATCTGCCCGGCATAACCGATGAGCAGGTTCAGGCCGACGCAGACGATGGCGTTCAAGCCCACCAGAACCGCAATATCGTAGAAATACTTGTTGCTCAGAGCGAGCGGGAGCAGAGCTATCGCGGCGGCAAGCGCGAGCATTCCTCCAGTGCGCGGCGAGGCCAGACGTTGCAACATCGGGCGCGCCGGCATCGGGCTGATGTTCATTGCACAATGAGGGGATGGCTCCCCTCATGCTCCCCAAAATTGGCCGTTGCAAAATTCATCTTGCAACGGCTCTTAGACGCGTTCGCCGCCGCGCCTGCCGAACAGTCCGCTCGGCATGAAAAACAGCACCGCAAGGATAATTACAAAAGCAATCGCATCCTTGTAGGCCGAGGAAATATAGCCGGCGCTCATGGTCTCGGCGATGCCGAGCGCGAGCCCGCCGACCACGGCGCCCACGCCGCTCCCCAGGCCGCCCAGAATCGCGGCAGCGAAGCCTTTCAGGCCCAGCATCACGCCGACATCGTAGGAGGTGGTCGTGATCGGTGCGATCAGGATGCCGGCAACCGCGCCCAGCGCCGCCGACAGTCCAAACGATAGAAACAACACCATGCGCACGTTGATGCCCACCAGTTGCGCCGCGAGGCGGTTGTGGGACGTCGCAAGCATCGCCTTCCCCAGCAGCGTGCGGCCGAAAAACCAGGACAGCGCGAGCACGATCGCGAGCGTGACCCCGAGCACCCACAGGCTTTGCGGCAGGATGGTGGCGCCCGCGATCGCGATTGGCGCATCGCCGCTGAATGGCTTGAGCGCATGAAACCGCTTGTCCCAGATCACCATCGCCAGCCCGCGCAGAAAAATCGACGCGCCTATGGTGATAATGATCAGCGTGATTACCGAGGCGCCGCGCGCCGGCTCGACGGCAAACTTCTCCAGCGCCAGACCGACCAGTGCCGCCGCCGCGATCGCGAGCGGAATTGCCAACAAATAGGGCAAGCCCGCTGCAGTCAGCGAGACGGTCGCCATGCCGCCAATCATCACGAATTCGCCCTGGGCGAAGTTGATCACATGGCTGGCGTTGAAAATGATGGAGAAGCCGAGCGCGACCAGCGCGTAGATCGCGCCCACCGTGAGCCCGGTGAGCAGGTACTGCATGAACTGCGCGCTCATGCCGCCACCTCCCCCATCACCAACGGGTGGCGCTTACTTGACCAGCGTCCAGTTTCCTCCTTTGACTTCGAGCATGCGGAACGCAGTCAGGTCCAGTCCCATGTGGTCGCTCGCAGACATGTTGAACACGCCCGCCGTGCCCATGAAACCGTGTGTGCTCTCGATGGCGTCACGTACCTTGGCCTTGTCGGTGCCGCCCGCCTTTTTTATCGCCGCGGCCGCGATCATCAAGCCGTCGTAGGCATGGCCGCCGAAAGTCGAGACCTCGGATTTGAAGTGCGACTCGTATTCGTTCTTGTAGCTCACCACCACCGAACGCTGCGGGTCGCTTTGCGGCAAGCTATCGGCGACCAGCAAGGCCGCGGCCGGCAGGCGCACGCCCTCGGCTGCGGCGCCGGCGAGCTTGATGAATTCCTTGGAGGCCACGCCGTGCGATTGGTAAAGCGGCACGCTGACGCCGATCTGGCGGTAGTTCTTGGTGACGATCGCCGGCCCCTGGCCAAAACCCGCATTGAGCACCGCCTGCACCCCGGCCGTGTTCTTGATCTTGGTGAGCTGGGCCGTCATGTCGGTATCGCCGCCGCCGTAAGTCTCATCGGCGACCACTTCGATGCCGTATTTCTTCGCCACGCCCAGGCATTGGGCATGCATCGACTTGTCGAAGCCGCCGGGGCCGGAAATGAGAGCAATCTTGGAGAACTTGCGCGACTGCATGTCGATGAAAATCTTCTCGCACGCCATGCGGTCGGTATGCGGCGTCTTGAACACCCACTTCTTCACCGGCTCGATAATCACCACCGCGCCGGCGAGCGATATGAACGGGATTTGCGCGGCTTCCACCAGCGGCACCACCGCCATGGTCTCGCCGGTGGTCGAGCCGCCGACGATCACGTCGACCTTGTCCTGCTCGATCAGGCGCTTGACGAAGGTGCGCGCTTTTTCCGCGTTGCCAGCGGAATCGTAGGCGACCAGTTGCAGTTTTCTGCCGAGCACGCCGCCGGCGGCGTTGATTTTCTCGACATAGAGTTCCAGCGTCTTCTGCTCCGGATCGCCGAGGAAGGCCGCCGGCCCGGTGACAGACAGGAACGAGCCGATCTTGATCGGTTCCTGCGCAACGGCCGTGCCGGCCATCAACGTGAAGACTGCGGCAACCGCGGCCAGGTCGCGCCTAAAACTGTATCTCGCTTGCGTGAATTTCATCGTACCTCCTCAAGTGTGGTTGGAAGCGCAACCGCTTACCCGCCCGGCTTTTCTTGAATGCAACACCTTTGGCCCGGCCGCGCTAAATTCGGCAGGCGCGGGCTGTAGCCCTGGTCTGCCTCGAAAATCAATTATATGGTATTCTGGTACTTAAATGCGTTTTTTGATCCAGATCAGCCTTTTCAGCGAATTTGCCGCTTCCTCCGGGGCTGGGGAAGCGATATGACCAGACCACAGGCGCAGGGGGCGGGCGACCCGGATTTGCGCGTGCGCCCGGCAGAGTCGGCGGACCTGGGACAGGTGATCGCCATCGATGCCGAGGTAACCGGCCTGGAGAAGACCGACTACTGGTATGAACTGTTCCACCGCTACGGCGGCGGGCGTACCCGGCAGCGCCTGTTTCTGGTGGCCGAGTCCGGCGATGCCATCCAGGGTTTCATCATCGGCGAAATACGCGACTGGGAGTTCGGCTCCGCCCCCTGCGGCTGGGTATTCGGCCTGAGCGTGCGCACCAGCGCCCGCCTGGCCGGGGTTGGCGCACGCATGCTGGAGGCGATTTGCGAGGGCTTTCGCCATGCCGGCGTACACAAGGTACGCACCCTGCTCGCGCGCGACAACGGCCTGGTGCTGTCGTTTTTCCGCAGCCAGGGCATGATGGCTGCGCCGTTCATTCCGCTGGAGAAGGATCTGGACTGATCATGGCGGGAATACCGGGTGTTGAAAAAGGGGGCACGCCCCCTTTTCCCAAAGAGGGACTTCCT